>NZ_JBVKBV010000003.1:0-506769 GCF_055635345.1 Streptomyces sp. NPDC111516
GTCGAGCAGCAGGACGTCCTTGACCTCGCCCTTGAGGACACCGGCCTGGAGCGAGGCACCGATGGCGACGACCTCGTCCGGGTTCACACCCTTGTTGGCCTCCTGGCCACCGGTCAGCTCCTTGACGAGCTCGGCGACGGCCGGCATACGGGTCGAGCCACCGACGAGAACGACGTGGTCGATCTCGGTGAGCTGGATGCCCGCGTCCTTGATGACGTTGTGGAACGGCGTCTTGCAGCGGTCCAGGAGGTCAGCGGTGAGCTGCTGGAACTGCGAGCGCGTGAGCTTCTCGTCCAGGTGCAGCGGGCCCTCGGCGGACGCCGTGATGTAGGGCAGGTTGATCGTCGTCTCGGTCGAGGACGAGAGCTCGATCTTCGCCTTCTCCGCGGCCTCGCGCAGACGCTGGAGCGCCATCTTGTCCTTGGACAGGTCGACGCCGTGTCCGTTGGCGAACTGCTTCACCAGGTAGTCGACGACGCGCTGGTCCCAGTCGTCACCACCGAGGTGGTTGTCACCGTTGGTGGCCTTCACCTCGACGACGCCGTCGCCGATCTCCAGCAGCGACACGTCGAACGTGCCGCCACCGAGGTCGAAGACGAGGATCGTCTGGTCGTCCTTGTCGAGCCCGTACGCCAGCGCGGCGGCCGTCGGCTCGTTGACGATACGCAGGACGTTCAGGCCCGCGATCTCGCCGGCCTCCTTCGTCGCCTGACGCTCGGAGTCGTTGAAGTACGCGGGGACGGTGATGACCGCGTCGGTCACCTTCTCGCCCAGGTACGACTCGGCGTCCCGCTTCAGCTTCTGCAGGACGAAGGCGCTCATCTGCTGCGGGTTGAAGCTCTTGCCGTCCAGGTCGATCTTCCAGTCAGTGCCCATGTGGCGCTTGACGGAGCGGATGGTCCTGTCGACGTTGGTCACTGCCTGACGCTTGGCGACCTCGCCGACCAGCACCTCGCCGTTCTTCGCGAAGGCGACGACGGACGGCGTGGTCCTGGCGCCCTCTGCGTTGGTGATGACGGTGGGCTCGCCGCCTTCGAGAACGCTGACGACGGAGTTAGTCGTGCCCAGGTCGATGCCGACCGCACGTGCCATTTCAATTCCTCCAGCTTGACTACTTGAGTGCAACTGACTCAAGGATGCACGACCCCCGTCCCAGTGTCAACAGAGTTGAGTCGAGCAGACTCAACTATCGTGCACGCACCTCGCGCCCCTCGAGATCACCGACGACACCCGCCCGCCCTGCGGGCCGGGTAGACCCGCCCCATCATCGCGCCATGGGATCGTTCTGTCACAAAATGCCGCGAGTCACGCAAAACCCGCAATCGATCCGCTCGATCCGCCCGACCCCCAGGCAGGTGCGAACGATGCAGAGGCAGAGACGGAGACAGAGGCATGGCCGGAGACATGGACAGGGAGAGTGGGTGCGGCGGTGGCTGCAGGTACGGGCGCAAACGCGGCAATGGCTGTCGGCGCGGCAATGGGCGTCGGCGCGCCAGTGGGAGCGGCCGTCGGCCAAGCGCACACTGGATCTAGCCCTCGGCTCGCTCCTGCTGGTCCTGGCCACCCCCCTGCTCGCCGCGGGCGCCCTCGCCCTCGCGGTACGGCGACCGCCCGGCGGGGTGCTGGCCCGGTCGCCCCGGATCGGCCTGGGCGGCCACCTCTTCGTACTGCGCTCGCTGCGCACCCGGCGACTGCGGCTGGATCTGCTCTCCCGCCTGCCGCACGTCGTACGGGGAGACCTCTCCCTGGTCGGGCCGGAACCCCTGGCGCCGGGCGACGACCGGGCCGCCGGAGATGTCGGACCGAGTACCGCCGACACCCCGGCATCCGCCACCGCCCCCGCCGCGGGACACTGGCGGCAGGAACTGAAACCGGGCCTCACCGGCCTGGCACAGGTACGTTCCCGTTCCGGAATGCCGTGGGACGAGCCCGCCCTGCTCGACCAGCACTACGCCGAGCACCACTGGGTGGGACTCGACCTGGCCATCCTGGCGAGAGCCGTACAGACTCCGCTGCGCAGGGCGATCCGCGGACTCACCCGGCACGGCAGGGCACACCTGAGCGACACAGATCACCGCCGGTGCGGCTACAGCGCGGCGGAATAAGTGGATAGTGTCAGCACAGACTGATTAAGTTACTGCTTAGTAGTCGCCAGTACGCTTGTAGACGCTGGATCCCACCCTCGCAGGCCCGAGGAGCCCCCAAATGCAACTCGCCGCGATCATCGTGTCGCTGGTGCTGACTGTCGTCGGCGTTGCGCTCATTGCCCGAGCCGTCGCGCAGATCTACCGGTTCGTCACGCTCGGACAGCCGGTCCCGGCGGGCAGCCGCACCGACAATCCGAAGCAGCGCACGATCACCCTGGTCAAGGAGTTCCTCGGCCACACCCGGATGAACCGGTGGGGGATCGTCGGCTTCGCGCACTGGTTCGTCGCCATCGGCTTCCTGACGCTGCCGCCGACGCTGCTCCAGGCTTACGGACAGCTCTTCAAGGCCGACTGGGTCCTGCCGATCATCGGCGACTGGCCGCCGTTCGAGATGTACACCGAGTTCATCGGTCTGATGACGACGGTCGGCATCCTCGTCCTGATCGCCATCCGGCTGCTGAACCTGCCCTCGCGGGCCGGCCGCAAGTCCCGCTTCGCGGGATCCAAGGCCTGGCAGGCGTACTTCGTCGAGTACGTCATCCTCGTCATCGGCCTGGCGATCCTGACCCTGCGCGGTCTGGAGGGCGCGATCCACCACGTGGAGGGCTACGAGGCCTCGTACTTCATCTCGTACCCCCTGGTCCTCGCGTTCAAGGGCCTCTCGCTCGGCACGCTGCAGAACCTCATCTACTTCACCGCGATGATCAAGATCGGCGTCTCGCTGATCTGGATGATCACGGTCTCGCTCAACACCAACATGGGTGTCGCCTGGCACCGCTTCCTCGGCTTCCCGAACATCTGGTTCAAGCGGAACGCGGACGGGGCTTCGGCCCTCGGTGCGCTCCAGCCCATGACCTCGGGCGGCAAGGAGATCGACTTCGAGGACCCGGGCGAGGACGACGTCTTCGGTGTCTCCCAGGTCGAGCAGTTCTCCTGGAAGGGCATCCTCGACTTCTCCACGTGTACGGAGTGCGGTCGCTGCCAGTCGCAGTGCCCCGCCTGGAACACGGGCAAGCCGCTCTCCCCGAAGCTCCTGATCATGTCGCTGCGCGACCACGCGCACGCCAAGGCCCCGTATCTGCTGGCCGGCGGCGGCAAGGACATGGAGGGCAACGAGAAGGCGACCGAGGAGCAGCTGAAGGACGTCCCGGCCGCGGCGCTCGCGGAGGCCGAGCGACCGCTGATCGGCACGGTCGAGGAGAACGGCGTCATCGACCCGGACGTGCTGTGGTCCTGCACCACCTGCGGTGCGTGCGTGGAGCAGTGCCCGGTCGACATCGAGCACATCGACCACATCGTCGACATGCGCCGCTACCAGGTGATGATCGAGTCCGCGTTCCCGTCCGAGGCGGGCACGATGCTCAAGAACCTGGAGAAGAAGGGCAACCCCTGGGGGCTCGCCAAGAAGCAGCGCGTCGAGTGGACCAAGGAGGTCGACTTCGAGGTCCCGATCGTCGGCAAGGACGTCGAGGACCTGTCCGAGGTCGACTACCTGTACTGGGTCGGCTGCGCGGGCGCTCTCGAGGACCGCGCCAAGAAGACCACCAAGGCCTTCGCGGAGCTCCTCCACATCGCGGGCGTCAAGTTCGCGATCATGGGCGGCGACGAGAAGTGCACGGGTGACTCGGCCCGCCGCCTGGGCAACGAGCCGCTGTTCCAGCAGCTCGGCCAGGAGAACGTCGCGATGCTGAACATGGCGTTCGGCGAGGACGACGAGGACGACTCGACGAAGAAGGCGAAGGCCGCGAAGAAGATCGTCGCGACCTGCCCGCACTGCTTCAACACCATCGCGAACGAGTACCCGCAGCTCGGCGGCGAGTACGAGGTCATCCACCACACCCAGCTGCTCCAACACCTCATCGATGAGGGCAAGCTGATCCCGGTGACGCCGGTCGAGGGCCTGATCACGTACCACGACCCGTGCTACCTGGGCCGCCACAACAAGATCTACACCCCGCCGCGCGAGATCATCGCGAAGGTCCCGGGCCTCAGGAACGAGGAGATGCACCGCCACAAGGAGCGCGGCTTCTGCTGCGGCGCCGGTGGTGCCCGGATGTGGATGGAGGAGCGGATCGGCAAGCGCATCAACAACGAGCGCGTCGACGAGGCTCTGTCGTTGAACCCTGACATCGTCTCCACCGCCTGCCCGTTCTGCCTGGTCATGCTGACCGACTCGGTCAACGGCAAGAAGAACGACGGCAAGGCGAAGGAGTCGATCCAGGTGGTCGACGTATCGCAGCTGCTGCTGGACTCCGTGAAGACCCCGGCCGACCCGGCCGGGGAGACGGAGACGGCGGACGCACCTGAGCCGGAGCCGGTGAAGTAGCTCGGGCTGTCGTGCGACAGAAGCGGCCGGACCTGCCTCGGGGGCAGGACCGGCCGCTTCTGCTTTCCGTCCCCCCGGGGCATCCCCTAGGGGATGTCACAGCTCGGCCGCAATGGCGGGCGGGTTTCCCAGGCCCTCTCACCGCACCCGCGCGGACCAGGTACGTTCGATGACGTGGCTGGATTCAGGATCGGACGCGGCCGGGACAACCGCACCCCGCAGCAAGCGCAGCAGCAACCGCGGCAGCAGCCGTACGGCACACAGGCACCACCGCCGTACGCCCAGCAGCCATGGCCGCCGACGGGAGGCAACGGCGCCCCGCCCCCGTACAACAACGGCGGCTACGGCAACGGCAGCGGCTACAACGGCGGTGGCGGCCACGGCGAACCGGAGTACTTCGGCGACCCGTACCAGCAGCCCCACCACCCCCACGGATCCCCCCACCAGGGCGACCCGTACGCCAACTCCCCCGGCCACACCCAGGCGTTCAGCATCGGCGAGGATCCGTACGGCGACGGCAACACCTACCGCGCCGGCCAGGCCCCCGCCCAGCCCGCCGGACCGCGGCTGCCGTGGAAGGACCTGCTCGCCGGCATCGTGCTGCGCCCCGGACCGACGTTCTGGCAGATGCGCGACTACCCGGTCTGGGGCCCGGCGCTCATCGTCACGTTCCTGTACGGCCTGCTCGCCCTCTTCGGCTTCGACCAGGCCCGGGACGACGCGATCCACGCGACGATCTCCACGGCGGTCCCCTACGTCGCCATCACCGGCATCTGCTTCGTCATCGGCGGCCTGGTCCTGGGCGCGGTCACGCACACCCTCGCCCGCCAGCTCGGGGGCGACGGCTCCTGGCAGCCGACCGTGGGCCTCTCCATGCTGATCATGTCGATCACGGACGCGCCGCGCCTGATATTCGCGCTCTTCCTCGGCGGCGAGAACTCCCTGGTCCAGGTCCTCGGCTGGATCACCTGGCTGGCCTCGGCCGCGCTCTTCACCTCGATGGTGAGCAAGTCGCACGACCTGCCGTGGCCGAAGGCGCTGGGCGCGTCCGCGATCCAGCTGATCGCGCTGCTGTCGATCATCAAGCTCGGCACGATCTGACGCCCTCGCCCGCGCAGATGCGAAGGAACCCCCGGTCCTGGGACCGGGGGTTCCTTCATATCTTCAGAAGCCAGGAGTACGCACACACGCCACGTGTCACAGCCCACACGTCACGTGTCACAGCTCACACGTCACGCGTCGAGAACCTGTCCGCTGCGCCGCACGACGGGCTTGTCCACGCTCCAGGGGAAGTTGATCCAGCGATCGGTCTTCTTCCACACGTATTCGCACTTCACCAGCGAATGCGACTTCTCGTAGATGACCGCGCTGCGTACCTCGGCGACATGATCGACACAGAAATCGCGCACCAGCTTCAGCGTCTTCCCGGTGTCGGCGACGTCGTCGGCGATCAGAACCTTCTTGTCCGAGAAGTCGATGACATTGGGAACGGGAGCCAGCATGACCGGCATTTCCAGGGTGGTACCCACTCCGGTATAGAACTCCACATTCACCAAATGAATATTTTTGCAGTCCAGGGCATAAGCGAGCCCGCCCGCGACGAATACCCCGCCCCGCGCGATGCTCAGCACGACATCGGGCTCGAATCCGTCGTCGGCCACGGTCTGCGCCAGCTCACGCACGGCATGACCGAAACCCTCGTACGTCAGGTTCTCCCGCACCTCACCGCTCATCCGCATCACACCTGGGTCCGGTGGAAATTCATGAACGACCGCGACGCGGTCGGCCCGCGCTGGCCCTGGTACCGCGATCCGTACCGCTCGGAGCCGTACGGGAACTCCGAGGGCGAACTGAGCCGGAACATGCACAGCTGCCCGATCTTCATCCCCGGCCACAGCTTTATCGGCAGCGTCGCGAGATTCGACAGCTCCAGGGTCACGTGCCCGGAGAAACCGGGGTCGATGAACCCGGCGGTCGAATGCGTCACAAGACCGAGCCGGCCCAGCGAACTCTTGCCCTCCAACCGCGACGCGAGATCGTCGGGCAGCGAGATGACCTCGTACGTCGAAGCGAGCACGAACTCACCGGGGTGCAGGATGAACGCCTCGTCCCCGTCCGGCTCGACCATGCGCGTCAGATCGGCCTGCTCGACGGCTGGATCAATATGCGGATAGCGGTGGTTCTCGAACACCCGGAAGTAGCGGTCGAGCCGCACATCGATGCTCGACGGCTGCACCATCGACGCATCGAACGGATCAATGCGTACACGTCCGGCGTCGATCTCGGCCCGGATGTCCTTGTCTGAGAGAAGCACGCCCCGAGGATACGCAGAACGCGCGGGACCACCCCAATCCGGGACCGCCCCGCGCGCCTGACACCGCTCCTACCGCTGCTCGAACACCACAGGCACGGCATGCCGCAGCCGCGCGCAACGAGGACAGCGAATGAGCCGCCCGGGACCGATCCGCCCGGACCCGAGCTGCTGCATCGGGAACGAAGCGGTAGCGAATACGTGCCCTTCGGCACAGCGGACGACGGTGCGCTCCATGGAGTCCATCAAGTCCCTTCCCCAACAAACCGTGGACGAGAACGCCACATTAGGGGATGAACAGGACGCCACTCCAGGCGGCACTCCGGCCCCCACGCTACGCCCCCAACTCCCGCCCCCGGCACCCGCATCCACCCTCCCCCACAACAAAATGGCCCCATGGCTCAAACGCCGGGGACCTGGCATGGGGTAGAGTGTGCAACGATGCGCAAGCGATCAACGGTGCGCTTCGCGGGTGTAGTTTAATGGTAGAACATGAGCTTCCCAAGCTCAGAGCGCGAGTTCGATTCTCGTCACCCGCTCTTCCAAGAGGGCTCAGGTCAGCGACCTGGGCCCTCTTCGTTGTCTAGACCTCTCTATGCGTCGCGCACCACCTCCGCACCACCTGCCCCCTTCTGTGACTGCTCGCGCGCCTTCTCGCGGGCGGCTTGCACCATCCGATCCAGCCCACCGGCCACCTCCTTCTGCCGCTCGTGATCGGAGTGTTGGTAGATGAGCGCCGCCTTCTCGGTCGACTGCCCAGCGCGCACCATCGTGTCTTTGAGCGTCGCCCCGGATCGGGTCGAAAGGGTGTGCCCGGTGTGGCGGAGGTCATAGAACCGAAAATCGCTCGGCATCCCAACCTTTGTGCGCGCCCTTTTCCATTTCCGCCCGAAGGAGGAGCGGCGGAACGGGGCGCCCTTCTCCCCCACGAAGAGCAGGCCGTCCGGGCCCTTCTCCGCGTACCAGTCCAGATGACGCTTGAGGTCGATCCGCAGGAACTGCGGCAGGACCACGACCCGCTTGCCCGCCTCGGACTTGGTCGGCCCCTCCGCCCGCTGGCCGGTGGCCAGCTCCGGCGCTGCCTTCCGCACGGTGATCGTGACGTTGTCCACGTCAACGTCCTTCCGGCGAAGTTCGGCCTGCTCCTCGGGACGCATCGGGCCGTATGCCCCGAGGTAGACCATCAGGCGCCACCGGATGCCGATCGCGTCAGCGAGTGCGTCCACCTGCTCGACACTGGCGACCTGCCCAGACTTGGACACCTCCTTGCCGGCGCCCCTGATGCGGCACGGATTCCGGCGGATCAGCTCGTCATCCACTGCGGTCTCCAGGATCGCTTTGAGCAGCCGATACGACTTGGCTACGGTCGTGGCGGCGCTCGTGGTAGCCAGTCGCTCCGTCCTCCACTCACGGACCCTTGGAGGGGTGATCTCGTCCAGGTCCAGCTCTCCGAACGTGGGCAGGACGTGCAGTCGGAGCAGCCGGACGTACAGCTCTTCCGTGAGCGACGCGACTCCGCGTTCCGCGACCCACTTCGTCGCGTACTCCTCGAAGTTCACTGCCCCCGCGTCCGGGTCACGCCAGTTTTTGCGCGTGATGTCAGCCTCGATCTGCGACAGCCAGATCTCGGCGTCTGTCTTTGTTTCGAATGTCTCTGGAGCGCGTTGCCGCAGCCCCGTCGGGTCGAGGTACGACGCGGTCCAGCGCCCGGAACGGTACTGCCGAACCGCTCCGAACCTCCTCATGCCCTTGCCCTTCTTGGGCCCCCTCGCTCCCATCAGGCGGCCCTCCTCACACGGCGGCGGGGCTGGATCGGCTCGACGGTGTGTGACTCGATGAACGTGACCACCGCGCTCTGCGGGATGCGCACGTGGCGGCCCACCTTCACGAACCGGATGCGGCGCTCGGAGATGAGTCGTCGTGGGAACCGCTCAGTGGTGCCGAGCAGTTCGGCAACCTCAGGGACAGACAGGTACCTCTCGCTCAGTGGCGGAGTGGTGGGAGGGGTGGGCGCGGCAGTCAACCGGCGCCCGATTCGAGCAGCGCTGCTCATCAGACGTGTCTCCTTGGCGGGATGCCGGGGCCGTCTGGCCCCTTCCTGTCAGGTCCGCTACCTCCGCTACCTCCGCTACCGTGCAGGTCAGGGGCATGATCGAGGTAGCGGATAGGGGTAGCGGTAGCGGATGGATCCGCTACCGGCTCCGGCCCATGCGGGGCACGGGGCTGGTAGCGGGTAGCACTCAGGTAGCGGACGGGAACAGCTCTGCCGCTACCGTTTCCGGGCCGCTGACCTGCGGGGTAGCGGAGGTAGCGGAGGTAGCGGCCCCTGAGGGGGGTGGGGGGCAGTACCGCTGCCACGCGTCATGGAGATCGAGGGCGTAGTAGCCCTTGAGGACGGCCCCGGCGGACTTGATGTTGCGGGCCTTGACCGGGGTGTTGTCGGTGGTCATGTACTCGCCGAGCATCTTGGCCAGGCTCCGGGAGTCGATCGGCCGGCCGCTCATGTCCGCCCAGGGTGCTTCGTCCAGCGCGCACAGCCGGTCCAGGATGGCGACCGTCGGCATGCGGTCGATGCCCGCCATGACGTGGTCCCGAAGGTCGGTGAGCAGGCGGATGCCGAGACTGCCCTTGTCGTCGGCCCTGGCCGCGGTGACCAGCTCCATGCACGCTGTGCGGGCGCGCTCGGGCCAGTCGCCCCCGGCCGCGTCCGCGACGGACAGAAGGGGCTCCCACACATCTGCGGGGCGGTCGGTGACTCCCTCGGGCATCTCGGGCCACCTGCCCGCGATGTCGTCGCGGACCTGGTCGGCCCACTGGGCGAGCCGGTCCCGCAGCGCGTGGCCCTCGGCCTCGTGCAGTCGGGCCCGGAACGGCTCGGCCTTCTCGTTCCTCGCGCGGCGCCGCATGCGGATGATGACGGACCGCGTCGTGATCGTGTCCGGCAGGTAGCCGAGCCCCGCGACGGAAACGGCGGTGTAGGAGGGGAACTCCACAACCGTCTGATTCCCTCCGTCCCCGATGCACCGGTAGGTGACCCCGGAGCGACGGTGGCCCGCATTCAGGAAGCCGCGAAGCTCCTCGTTGTCCCCTGCCTTGGGGCCAAAGACTGTGTCGATCTCGTCGAACAAGATCGTGGGCCGTCCGGCCGGGTCGGAGACGGACCGGAAGAGCGCAGCGGCCCGCGCGTTCACCGCCAGCATCGGACGCGGCACCAGCGTCTCCACCACCTCCAGCGCCCGCGACTTGCCGGACCCCGGTTCCGGGGAGAGGAACGCGAGCCGCGGAGTGGAGTCGAACGCGTCGAGGAGGTGGGCGTGCGCGTCCCACAGGGCGACGGCCACATAGGCGGCCTCGCGGGGGAACACGTTGAACCTGCGGTGGAACCGCTCGACTTCGGCGAGCAGGGCCGCACCGTCGATGGGGGCCGTGGGCTGTGCGGGGGCGGTCATGCGGCG
This sequence comes from Streptomyces sp. NPDC111516, assembly GCF_055635345.1. Lineage (NCBI taxonomy): Bacteria > Bacillati > Actinomycetota > Actinomycetes > Kitasatosporales > Streptomycetaceae > Streptomyces > Streptomyces sp. NPDC111516. Next base: position 10,240 of record NZ_JBVKBV010000003.1, read on the forward strand.
CTCCTGTTCTCTTCGGGGGCTCGGTGGGGGCAGTGCCAGACGCGTACGCGAGCGTTCAGCTCGGTGACGGCCTTCCGGCCGCGTGCGCGTTCGTGGTGCCCACAGGCGCACAGCCAGTCGGCTACGGGGAATCCGCCCCGTTCCAGTCCGCGGATGTGGAGACCGGGGCGGATGCCGGTCGTGGCGGTCGTGCGCGGGGCAGGACGAACAGCAATGGGGACGGCCTTACGGCCGACGACCTTCGGCGCACCACTGCCAGATGCGGCGGGGGCCGGTTCGGCGGTGCTGGGCCCGGTAAGGGGTGTCGGGAGGCTCTTCAGGGCGGAGCGGGGAGGGGCGTTCATGCCGTCCTCCGCTGCGGGTTGCGTGCGATAGACCAGTTCAGACCGCTGCGCACGGTCGAGCGGCACTGGCGCGACGACAGGCCGGCGCACTCCCCCGCCGACTGAAGAGCCTCCTCCACCACTGACCGGGGAAGGTCGCCCCACGCGATGAACCGCCCCAGGGCTCGCGCCGCCGAAAGCAGAGTCGAATCCCGCTCACCCTCCGGAGCGCTCCCCACGGTCGCCGTTTCCGCCGTGAGCGCGGCTGCGGCGTAGCGAGAGGCCCTGGACGACGACGGCACAGCCATTAGTGCCTGCGACTCCTGACGGGGTCTCAGAAGGGTGTACAGCCAATCCGGTAGTGGGGCAGGGCCGGTGGGGTCGGTGACGGTGTAGGGGCCGGTGGGGGTGGAGCTTCCGGGGGCGACGACATACCCGCCCCATGCCCGTGTGTCGATCAGCTTCCCGAGCAGGCCCGCACTGTTCGTCATACGGGTGCTGGGCGGGGCGGTGAAGTACAGGTGGTGTCCGCCGCTCGCGGTCCGGGTCCGGTAGGTGGCGGGGACGGCCTGTCCGGCGCGCTCGCAGAGCGCCGTGAAGGTCGTCACGCCGGAAGGCGTGCCCTTACTGCTGTTGGGCTTGGGCATGTCGAGATCGACGACGACCAGCCCGGACGGGCCCGTGGCGATCCCGATGTTGAATGGCCGGTCGGCCCACGCCCGGCGAATCCGGTCCGGGTCGACCGTGGCGCGGTCTTCCCACTTCCGGTGGCCGTCGGCGCAGTCACCGAGTCCGGGGCAGGTGGTCTCGCCGTGGAGGGCGGGCCGCTTGTCGCCGGGGCGGAGAGGGAAGACGTGCCAGCCATGCTCTGCCGCGTTCAGGGCGGCGGTCAGCAGGTGTGTGCTCATCGGGCGGTCCTCTCCGTGGGCTCCGCGAAAGCCGCGGCGATCTGCATGAGGAGCGTTTCGGCGGCCATGAGGTGACCGGCGAGGGTCCCGGCGTTGGTCAGGTCGATGACGCCGATGTCCGCGACGTAGGCGCGGGCGGCCTCGATCGCTACGACCTGTTCGGCGGCCTGGATCGGGGTGGGGTGGGTCATGATGGATGTCTCCAGTTCTCGTGTGTGAGCTGCTGGACGAGGGCGGCCCCGGTTCATTGGCGTGAGACAGGGGCCGCTTTCGGCGTTCAGTTGTGGAAGCGGTTGGATTCGGGGTACTGGTCAAGCCACGCTTCCGCGCACACCTTGTGGACGGGTTCGCGGTCGTGGGAGCGCATCGGGGTGGGCTTGCCGCAGAGCACGCAGGGCAGGTCGCGGGTGGCGTCGTAGTGCCGGTTGTCGCGCCAGTCGAGCAGCGGCATGACTGTCTCCTCGGGGTCAGTCGCGCTTCGGCTCGGGGCGGGTGCCTGTGGTGTGGATGCGTTCTGCGTGGTTGTGGATGCGGCGTCCGAGGCGGAGGCGGTAGCGGTCGCCGTGGCAGCGGCGGCAGACCTCGGCAGCACCTCGGGTGTCGGTCCGGCCGGTGCCCCGGCACTTGCGGCACGGGCCGAACGGCCGGGCCATGCACAACGCTGCGTAACCGGCGATGGCGAGCAGGAGTAGGAGGCTAGCGAGACCCATGGAGGGGTCCTTTCGCTTCAGGGGGGGCGGTTTTCCTGGGTTTTCGCAGGTGGGCCGCTAGACGATAGTGGGCAGCTCAGGGAGGCTTTTGGTTGCTAGCGGGGGTGCTAGACCTAGCAGTCGGGGCCGCTAGGTCTAGCAGTCGTGCTCGGGTCAGGCAGCCGCCTTGTTCTGGTCACGGCGGGTGATGGCGGTGGTGATGTCGGCGCGGTCGATGCCGCGCCGGTTCTTGCCTTCGCCGGTGTCGGTCTGGCCCCAGACCTGTCCGGCCTTGATGCCGTGGGGCTTCAGTGCGGTGGTGACGTTCTCGCCCTTCCACCCGGCGTAGGCGTCGGGCTGGGCGGCGGTCAGGCGGGTGGCGATCCGCTCGCACCACACCGCCTTCTCTCCCGGCGCGATGACCGCGAGGACATCGGCGAGGATGTCGGAGCGGCCGGTCTTCTCCGGCCCGTTGCCGATGGCGTGGCCGGTGATGTTGCCGTATTCCTCCCGCGCGGTGCGGGCCCGTGCGGCGATCTGCTCGGCGGCAACGGCATCCACGAAAGCGGAGGCGACGATGCGGGGGTCGTCGCCCTCACCGGCCATCCAGCAGATCCCCCGGTCGGACCGGGAGAACATCGTGGCCCGGTATCCGGCCTTGTACATCGACGTGCCGAGCACCATGTCGTTCGCGGGCTGAGCCATGACCTTCAGGCAGAACCGCAGCACTGCGTTGGCGCTGATGCCGGTGGGCAGCGACTTCGCGTCCGGCCGCTGGGTACCGAACAGGGTCACGATGCCCAGCGCCGGGCCGCGCTTGACCAGGTCGGTGCAGATCGCCTCGATCTCCTTGCCGTGCTCCTCGTGCTCGAAGGGCACCTGGCACTCGTCGAACCCGACCACGATCGGGTGGAGCTTCAGGGCCTTGTCGCTGGCCAGTTCCGGGGTGACCTTCGACTCCGGGCAGCGGGAGCGCGGCAGGGACTTGATGACCTTGGCCCGGCGGCGGAGTTCTTCCTTCAGCTCCCGCAGCGCGTCCAGGACGTATTCGATGTCGTCGTCCTCCTCACCGGCCCGGTAGCGGTGGCAGACCGGTTCCAGGGCCCCGAAGTCGCCGGTGCCCTTGAAGTCGAACGCGTGCAGCTCGGAACGGGGGTCCAGGGCGGCGATGAGCAGGAACAGGCGCATCAGGAACGTCTTGCCCATGCGGGGGATCGAGCCGACGACGACGGCGGCGAACATGAGCGTCACGCTCACGTCCCGCATCCGCTGGTCGTTGCCGAACACCACAGGCTTGAACAGGTCCACCGTCCCGGACTTGAGCAGCGGCCAGGCGGGTTTGGTCGTCTCGTTCATCGGCTTGTCCCCGACCCACAGCACCAGGCGGCCTTCGTGCTCGGTGGGGTCCGGCGAGGGCCATACGCAGCCGACCTTGCGCCGCAGACCCGAGGCGAGCGGCTTGCGGGACTCCATGATGTCCTCGGGCGTCACCCCGTAGGGAAGGTCCAGGTCGGCGCGGTAGCCGGGGCCGTCACGCACGATCTCCGAGACGAACCGCAGGCCGTTCATGTCACCGCCCTTCTTGATTCCGGCGGAGATCTTCGCGTTCCCGATCGAGTCGAGACCGCGCAGCACGATGCTGCCGGTCAGCTTCTGCACCTCGGTCTTCAAAACCGCGGGCCCGACGACCGGGGCGTCGGGCTGCTGACCGGCCATGCCCAGCAACAGCACCCCGCCGGCCGCGAACGCGTACATGAACGCGGGGGCTATGACGTACAGCCAGAGCGCGAACCCCAGGCCGAACACGGCCGCGACCAGAACGACCAGACCGCGCAGCCGAACACGGCCGGACCGCAGCCGGGCCAGACGCATGTACTCCTCGGTGTCCTCGGCGCGCACGGCGGCGGCCCGCAAAGGTGCGGCTTCCCGGTCCCACACCCACCGGTTGGTGGAGGCGATGAACCGGCACGCACCCCGGGGGGACATCAGTGCCAGCCGCCCGGCATACACCGGCAGACGCACACTGTGGAACAGGGCGCTGTAGCCGAGGTTCGCCCCGGCATGCCGGGCGGTGGCCGCGAAATCCCGCCTGTTGGTGAGCCACCCGGCCAGGACCGGCTTGCGCTTCTCGATGCTGACCTTCGGGTTGGGCAGTGCGGGGTTGTCGACCGCGACCGGCGCCGCAGGCTCGTTGTCGTCGTCGAGGTCGGGGACCGGGCGCAGGTGAGTGGCCGGAGCGGCGGTATCCGTCATGCTGGTACTTCCTCCTGCTTGATGGGCGGTGAGGGCTGGTGTCGGGGCGGCTGGTGTCCTTGGCCGGGTACGGCCGCCCCGACACAGCGCGGGGTGGTGTCTTCAGCGCTCCGCACGGGCCACGGCGCGCTCGGCGCGGCGCACGGCGTCCTCGGCCTGCTTGCGGGCCTGGCGGGCGGCGGGGCGGTCGGTGCGGGCGGAGGTGCGCTCGGCGGCCTTGGCGTTCGCGAGGGACTGGCGGGCGTCGGCCTGCACCTGGTGCAGAGCCCGCAGCTCCTGGGCGCCGCGCTCGGCGGCCCGCTGGTCGATCCGCTCGATCGCCTTCTCGACCTTCGGGTCGACGCAGTCCGCGAGGGCCTGCCGGAATCCCTTGCGGAACAGGCGGGCACGCTCGCGCTTCTCGGCGGGGGTGTAGCTCTCCACGATGTCCTCCTCGGGCGGGGCCGGGCTGTCCGGCTCCCCGCCCGCCCCGGGGCGACCGGGGCGGACAGGGAACCGTCAGGTGGGCCTCAACTCCGAGGTGTGGCACAGGACGGGGCCGATCAGGGGACTGATCCGGTTCACGGTCCATCGGCCCTCGGTCAGGGGTCCGGGAGGTACTTCGTCGACGATGCGGCCGGTTCTGCCGGCCGCGCGCGGGTCGTCCTCGCAGCGGACGATCCGCACCTTGTCTCCTGCCTTGAACATGACGGGCTCCCTTCGGTCAGCGACGACGGGACTTGGTGAGGGACTTGGCGGCGGCCTTGCCGTCCGTACCGCCGACCGACTTCACGACGGTCACGACGCCCCAGGCCAACACGGCGGCGAGGAACGCGAGCATCGCGAGGTTGGCGGCGATGGCGGTGAGGACGCCGACGAGGAGGGGGCCGAAGTACACGCCGGCCGCGACCGCCCCGGCTCCGACGCCGGAGCCGAGCGCGACCCGCTGGACCGTGCGGTCCGGGGGTGCCTGGTGGATGTGCTGGACGATCTGCTGCGGCGCGGCCTGCGGCTGGGCGGGCAGGTGGTCGGCGTAGGTGTAGGTGCCGTCCGGGAGCTGTACGACCCGGACCGGCTCGGGGAGGTTGTTCACGGCTGCTTCCTTTCGGCCCGGACGCGCTTGGTCCAGGCGTCCTGACGGGCGATGAACTCGGAGTGGATCGGGGCACCTTCGGTGCACGGCTGGTCGTCCTGGCAGGCGGCGCAGGCTCCGAGATGCGTCGTGGACTCCTCGAACGCACGCATGTAGGCGATGAACTCGTTGTCGCGAGACACAGATCTCCTCGGATCAGGGCAGGGGCGGGCCACCGGCGGCGGGGAGGCGCGTCGGCTTGTGGGTGGTGCGGGGAGTGCCCCGGGCCGGATTCGATCCGGCACCCTCACGGCGTTGCCGGGGCTCCTGGTGCTGGTTGGGCGGCCTACTGGTCGGCGTCGTTGCTGATGTGGATGTCGCCGTTGAAGGTGCCGCCGGTGATGCCGTAGTTCTCGCCGCCGAAGTGGCCGCCGGTGATGGTGCCGCCGCTCGCCTCGGCCGCCTGCTTGAAGTCGGCGGCCGACGGGTTGTCGTCGCTGTTGATGGTCACGTTGCCGAACTTGAAGATCGCCATGGTTCTGCCTGCTTTCTGATTCATCGGTGGGTGGTGTCGGTGCAGGTCACGCATGCGCCGAGCGTGGGCGGGATGCAGTACCCGGCGTCGCGTCGGCACTCGGGGCAGGTGCGGCGTGCGCGCATGGCCTTGGCCAGTGCCGCCGCACGGGCGGGGGTCATGGGCCGTACCGGCTTGGCCCGGTCGATCCGGTACAGGTACGCGACCAGCGGCCCGCGGCGCCGTCGCGGGCGTTCGAGCTGGGCGGCCACGTCCTGACCGCCGGGCCGCAAGCCCATGGCGCGGAGTTGGCGGCGGGTTGCGTACTCGTCCGGGGCGAGGCGCCATCGGTATACGGGGAGCGTGGCCATCAGGCGACCCGCTTCCATGAAGCGCGGAGCCGGGTCTCGGATGCGGAGTGACCGGCGGCCCGGAAGCGCGCGGCCACCTCGCGGTAGGACAAGGCCGGGTCGTCGCTGAGGCGGATCTCATCGACCAGGGTGTCCAGGGCGTCATCAGTGAGCGCGGGCCCCGACTCCAGAGCGCGGATGGAAACCGGCTCGGAGGGTCCCCACACGGGCAGTTCCCACCGGGGCGCGACGCCCGGCGTGACGTCGGGCGTGACGGGGGTAGTCACGCTGGTCAGAGCCCTGTTCGTGCCCTCACCGCCCCTTGCCTGCTCCAGCGTCGACCACGCGTCGGCCAGGGTCCGGGCGGTCTCGGCCTGCACCCGTGCGACACGTGCCCCGGCCTGCGTCACGGCCGTCAGCCGCGTCTCCTCGGTGCCCGCCTGCGCCCGCAGCCGGGCACGGGCCACAGCCGCGTCATCGCGGGCCTCCTGCTGGATGCCCCGGATCTGAGTCAGGGCACCAGAGGTGAGCGCGGTCCGCTCCCACATGGAATGGACCAGCCACAAAGCCTTGGCCGCAATCGGCAGCCACGCCACGGCCAGCCACGCACCCGTGGACTCTTCGACGGTCAGCGCGTGCGCGATCAGGACCCCGGTGGCGACCAGGCCAAAAGACCAGCCGACCACGGTCACCGTGACGTTGTGGTCGCCCTGAGCTGCAAGGCGGCGTTCATAGGCGAGGGTTGCCAGCCACCCGCCATCGATCCCGAGACCGACGACCAGCGCCACCATCCACGGCATCACCGGGCCCAGCCACAGCATGACCACAGCCAGCGTGAGAGCCATGGAAACCGCCGTCATCGCAACGGCGGGCAAAACAGTCTTGGCCTTCATGCCGTCCCCTCCTCCTCGCGGAACACGAACGGGGCGTAGTCGACCGGCTCCCTGATCGTCCGGCGCCGGATCTCCGCCGCGCTCCCCGCCACAGCCTCCGGGTACCGGGAGCGGGTCAGCACATCGAGCACGACACGGACGTCCAGGGCCCGCAGTTCGAGCAGCCGGTGGTGGGCGCGCTCGGCCGCCGCGTCGACTGCCGGCAGGGGCAGATCGAGCGCGGCGACCACTGCGGCCAGCAGATCCCTGAACGGCTCATCAAGGCCGGTGCTGTCGCTCATCGCGTCCCTCCCCACGAACGAGGAGGAGGTGCACGGCGACGACACCGGCCGCGGCAAGAGCCCCGGCGTAATGGACGTCCTGGCGGCCGATGACCAGGCCCAGGACCTCCACGGCGATGCCGAAGAGGGCCAGGAACCAGAAGGTGATGAGGTTCATGCGGCTTCCCCCGTCCCGGTGTTGGCGAGCACGGTCCGGGCAGCGAGGACTTTGCGGCGGGCGCGGCGGATGCGCCGCTCGTCCAGCTCGTTCGGCGTCCGGTCCAGCAGCGCGATCTGCACGTCCAGCAGCTCGACTTCCGCCGCGATGACGGGCATCTCCCGCTCGATCGCGTCCAGGTCGGCATCCGACGGGCCACCGTCGAGCGAGGCCGCCGTAACGAGGGTCTGAAGTGCAGCGATGGTCTTCATGGGTCGTTTTCTCCTGTCGGTGGGACGGCCCGAAAGCGGCCCCGGTGGTAGGACACCGGGGCCGCGCGCCGTTCATGGGGTGTGGGGTCAGACGGTGGCGATGAGCACCGAGGCGATCAGCAGCCACAGGTGGTGGAAGGACTGGTCCAGGGCGTAGGCGCCGGTCCCGATGTGCGGGTTGTCGTCGTGGCCGGCGCGCGGGGCACCGAGCCGGTAGAAGCCGCCCAGCCCGAGCACCTCGGCGAGACGGGCGAGGGTGCTGCGGCGGTCGGCCCACCAGTGCGTGGCCGCGTCAACTCCCAGACCGGCGACAAGGCCCAGCAGGGACAGGTGCAGTCCCAGCAGGAAGGCCACGGGCAGGAGTAAGGCCAGCTTCGTGGCGGTCAGGGTGGCGACGTGGCGGGCACCGGCCAGACGGCCGGTCCAGCCGGGCTTGCCCTTGTTCGCGGACTGGCAGGAGGTCTGCACCCAGTGGTCACCCACGCTGTGAGCGACGTACAGGGTGACGAACACGGCGGCGAACACTGAGGTGGCCATCAGCGCCGCCCCTGTGCCCGCGCGTTGTCCTCGCTGCGCTTGTTCGCTTCGGCGTTCTTACGGGACAGCTCGTCCCGCTCCGCGTCTGTCAGACTCGTCAACACAGGGACCTCCTAGTCAGGTGCCTGTCAGCGCCGTCCGGAGGGGCAACTCCGGGCGGCGCGCTCATTGGAACCAGGGGATTCCGGCTCCCCTCAGCCCCGCCCGTACGCGCCCCGCGAAGGAGGCCCGGACGGACGGAGGAGGCAACCGGCGCAGCAACCGCTGCGAGGGTGATCCCGACTCCGCGAATCACCGGCTGTCCCGGTGCGCTTCAGCGGCGGATCAGGTAGACGCGAAGGGCATCACCGCCCGTGCCGGTCCAGCACGAACAGGGCCTTGGTACATCGCTGGTACATGGCACGACCTCCTTGGTGTCGGCTATGCAGGATGGGATGAAGCACTGCAAGGGGGACCTCGTCCCCACTCTCCGGCCGTTGCTCGCGGTCGCCGGGCCACCTCGCCAGTCGGGCCGAAGCCCATTGCGTCCTACCTGGCCTTTAGCGGGATTGCAGCGTCCCCGCCCTTAGCTCAAGAGCAGCCCGAACAGGGCTCCTCTTACCGCTTCCGCCTTGCGGCCCGATGCGATACCTGCATTACAGGTGCTGCATCGGGGTTCCGTCAAGCGGAGCGATGGAACTTCTCGGTTTCGCGCCGTGAACTTCCTGGCGCACCATCAGCATCGCTGCAGGTCAGGGGCGTTGGTTACCCCATGCGTGGACAGCTCAGATTCATCTGGCTACCTTCGAGACGTCCCTAGACGTCCCATCGGGGGTTGAGATGTCCAACGAACGCTTGCGGTCTGCCCTACTTGCACAGGGCATGACCGTGCAGGACCTGGCCGAGTCCATCGAGGTCAACCCGAAGACGGTCGAACGCTGGATCACTCAGGGCAAGGTGCCGTATCGGCGGCATCAGTACGCAACCGCGGCCCGACTCAACGTGGACGTGACGACGTTGTGGCCGGACGACGCTCGCGCTGTCGACACGGCTGCGGACCTGAGTAAAGCCGAGATCGTCACCATCTATCCGCACCGGCACATGGTGCCAACCAACCTGTGGCGCGAGATTTACGAACGAGCCGAGTCACGCATCGACGTGCTCGTCTACTCCGGACTGTGGCTGTCGGAGGATCCCCTGTTCCATGACCTCCTGAAGCGGAAGGTGCAAGGGGCCGCTCAGGTACGGATTCTGCTGGGGGATCCGGGCTGCGCGGCGGTGCGTCAACGCGGCATAGACGAAGGTCACCGCATCATGGACGGCAAGATCCGCAACGCGCTGATGAACTACCGGCCGCTCTTCGCGAGCCACCCCGACATCGGCTTTCGCTTGCACGACGGAACGCTCTACAACTCGCTCTTCCGATCCGACGACGAAATGCTCGTGAACACCCACGTCTACGGAATCGGGGCTTACATGGCGCCCGTCCTGCACTTGCGACGACTCCCGGGAGGCGGACTCTTCGACACCTACGCGAATAGCATCGAACAGGCATGGGGCAGCGCACGCCCGATTGCGGATCACGACATTGTGGGAGCTTGAGCACATGGGACGCATCGACTACCTCCACGACCCCGACGCCCCGCCGGCCAACTCGGTCGTGCCGTCCGTCGTGGCGTTCGTGCAGAACGAGATGGGCGACGTCCTGCTCATCCAGCGTTCGGACAACGGTCGTTGGGCACTGCCCGGTGGCGGTCACGACGTCGGCGAGTCCATCAGCGACACCGTGGTGCGTGAGGTCTGGGAAGAGACCGGCGTTAAGGCTGAGGTCATCGACATGTCGGGGATCTACACCGACCCCGGACACGTGATGCTGTACGACGACGGCGAGGCACGGCAGCAGTTCAGCATCTGCTTCCGTGCCCGCCCTGTCGGCGGCGCGCTCCGTACGAGCGACGAAACAACCCAGGTCCGCTGGGTCTCTCCGGCGGACCTGGTGCAGTTCGACATCCACCCCACCATGCGGCTCAGGATCGAGCACGCGATGGACCGGACGCGCACTACGCCTTACGTCGGCTGACGCTTGGCGGCCGATAGCCGTTCGACGACGCGCGCAGTACTGGCGAGGATCTCCGGCTCCGCGCGTCGGATGAATTTCCCGATCAGGCTGTCCGGACCGTAGCGACCGGCGATCTCGTTCACCCGGTCCACAGGGTTCGTCGGAGTTCCGTCCGGCGTCGTGTTCATGTCGCAGTAGCAGAGTGCATCGGCGAGATGGGGGTGCTCCCGAGGGAACTCTCCGTCCAGCTCGTCACGTAGTCCGCGTGCTTCAGCTTCCATCCACGCGCAGGAGTGGTGAGCCACAAGGCGTACCACTCGCTCGTCCGCTTGGGCGACGTGCCGGAGGTACCGCGCGCCGTCCATCGGGTGGAAACCCGTCTTGGCGAGGTCGGGTGAATAGCCGATGTCGTGCAGAACCGCCGCTGCCTCCATGAGGCCAGCGTCTGCCCCAAGGATCGACGCGATCGTACGGGCTCTCTCCGCGACCCCTTGTGAATGGGCCCATCGGCGGGGCAGGGGCTCGGCGAGCAGCGATTCGGCGAGGGGGTAGGCCCAGTCAGTCAATGCCGTGGAACTCAAGGTTTGGCACTCTCCTTTTGGCTCGGCAGAGACAGCACCGTTCGCTGCTTCCCCTGCTTCCCTTCTGACACCAGTCCGGCGGCCTGCAGTTTGTCGAGTGCTTTGCTTACCGTCGGTCGCGAGACGCCGAAGCGTGCGCACAGCGCCGACGCGCTGGGGAAGGCCGCCCCCACCGCGAGTTCGTCATCCGTGATCACGTCAGCAAGACGTTCGGCCAACGGTCGACGGTCGACGGATTCCCCATGCCGAACCACCCGCCAGCGCGCGCCGGGCACCGGTTCTGCCACCCCCTCCTTCTGGAGAGCACCGAAGACCCGAAGGGCGACGCCGCGGGATACACCGTGGTCGCGCATCAGGTCCGCAGCCGACGGCAGCTCGGTCATTTCGTCGTCGGCTTCAATCTGAGCCCTGACAACATCAGCGATCTTCAGGAAGGTCCCGCGGGGGCTGGCCTGCTGCGACACGCGTCTTCCCTCTCTCCGTCGTAGTTGTCTCAAGCCTGCCATGCTCCTCTTCTCGTCAGTACTGCCCGGCTGGGATGACTCTGTCGGTGGCCAGTGCACTCTGGACGCCCAGCTCCGGATGGCGCGCCCAACACCCGACTCGGCTAGCGGACGATCACGGACTGACGAACCTGACGCGTTCGCAGCGCGCACAACCTACGCACCACCTCCGCACCACGTAGAGCGGTAAACCACGGTCAATGACGGATCCTCGGCGGTGGCGCGAGAGTCCCCTTGGGGTCGCTTCCGTCCAGGTCAGACGGGAGTCGGAAGGGCTCGGACCAAGATTCCCAAGCTCAGAGCGCGAGTTCGATTCTCGTCACCCGCTCTTTGAAAGGGTCCCAGGCCAATGGCCGGGGCCCTTTTCGTTGCCCGACCTCATAGACTCCGGGCAACGAGGTCATCCCACACCGCAGCATGTCTCTTTTCAGGTTTGATAGAGCTGTCCTTTGAGCCAAAGGCTGTCCGAAAGTGCCAGTCAGCTGCTCGCTGGCCTATTCACGTCCGAGCCAGTGGAGAGGCGAAGAATCTTGTCCCAAGTAGCCATTACAGCCACAGCGGCGGCCGTAGCCAGGGCGACGCCGACGGCTGATGAGGCCAAGGCAAAGACGATGCCGGCGAGACAGAGGGTGAACGCAGATCCTCGCAACACCTGCTGTCGCCACGCTCTGCGCTCCCGGTGGCTGTGCAACAGCTCGTCGGCGGATGCACCACCGGGCGCGAGATCTTGCAGCTGACCACTGGCGAGGACTTTCAGGATTCTCTCGACTCCGAGCAGAGCAGACTTCGCACCGTCGATGCGATCAAGTTCAACCCCGTCCCGAAGCTCGCGCACGAGGGCGGCGGCTGCTGAGAATCGAGCCACGACCTGGGGCATGGGGTTGCGGCCGTCGGGAAGCGCACGTTGCAGGGCGTATCTCTCCAGCGCAATGGCGAAGTCCTCCAACGCTTGGACTGCCGCGACATGCGGGGAGTTGAAGGGCGATGCTGTCAGAGGCACCTTCCCCTTCACTTCCAGAGGCTTGAGAAGTGACTCATAGGCCCTACGTACCGTGGCTGTCACAACCTCGGTTGTCCACCGTTGCATGCCTTGGTTCGAGACAAGTGAAGCAATCACGGCAGTGATCAGAATGGGCGTCACGAGGGCCCCGACAGCGAGGGCGTCGCGCCAGACATGCCAGGCTGCGCGTTCGATGGTTGCTGCAAGGGCTAACCCCGTTGAAAAGGATGTCAAGACGGGGACGATCACCTTTATGCCGAGTGCCCTCCTCGACACCTGATAGAGGACGTCTTCGCGCTGCAAGTAGTCCAGCGTTGGATAGTCTGGACGTGTCGCCAGGGAGCTGTCGCGAATCTGGCGCACCAAGTGAGCACGACGACGTCGTGCGTGCAACCGCGCGCGAGCCCAGCAGAGCCGCTCCAAGAGCGTTCTTTTACCTCGGCGCTGCGACGTTGCCGTCATGGTCAGGGCCCATATCGACACTGTCCAAGCAGCGAAGACGAGCGCCACAAGATCGGTTTTCGACACGCTCTCCCCTCCGAAGAATCGTGGGACTCAGCCCCACCACGCGCAGCGAACAGCTGGCAGAACTCGATAGAGAGCATCTCAGAGGTGCCGGGTCTGGTCAGTGCGGTGGCCGGTATCGTCGCCTCCTCCACAGCCAGTCCGGTGGCCAGACGCTCTCGATCGTCCTGGGCGATCTGGGGGTGGGCGTCACGCTGGTGCTGGGGGCCGAGTTCCACCGTCGATCTCCAAGATGGGCACCGCAGGCGGCGGCATCGTCGGCGCCGCCGACGGGGCAGCGCGCCGGTGTCCTCCTCGCAGGAGTGATGTCTGCGGCCCGAGCCGCTCATCGTCGGCTCTTCCTGGATAATCGATGCATGGCATCACAGCCTCGTCTTTCCGACCTCCGTCGTGCCAAGTTCGTCCGGCGCCTGCCCGCAGCGCTCTCCGAGCTTGCCGGTCCCAAACACGGCCCGGTACACCTGCCGCTCCACCTTGCCTGGTCGGGGTTGACCACGTTCGACCTCGACCGGCCCCGGCTACGGATGAGCTACTACCGGATCGTGCTGGCCGAGGGCCGGCGCGACGACTTGGTCCAGTACCTCGACCAGGACCTGCTCGTCGGTCTGTGGCCCACACTGCGCACACTGGTCAGCCCGGATGTCCGCGAGGTCTGGGAGAGCGCCTTCGGCGAGCTGGCCGACAGCGCCCGGACCGCTGCGTGAACCTCACGGGCCTGCACCACCGCTTGCTTGCAGACGTGCTTGCCGTGGGCGGCGCTTACCCTCTCGCGCTCACCGGCGGCTACGCGGTCCAGGCACACGGCCTTGTCGACCGGCTCAGCCAAGACCTCGATGTCGCGACCGAGAACCCAGATCCCATGGAGGACATCGCGACCGTCGTACGCACCGGACTGGAGCGGCGCGGATGGCACGTAGAAGCCCTGGAGACAGACCCGCTGTCCGCGCGCCTGATCGTCACCGACCCTGCCAGTCGCGAAGAGTGCGAGGTCGACATCCTCAAGGAAGCACTCTGGCGACCACCCGTACAAACCGAACACGGCCTGGTGCTGTCCCTCGAAGATGTCGTGGGCACCAAGGTCCGTGCCCTGGCCGACCGCGGACTCGCCAGGGACCTGATCGATGTGCAGGCCGCCACGAGCCGCTGGAGCCCCGTCGAGCTCGAAGAGCTCGGCCGACGCCATGCCCGCGACTCCTTCGACCTCAGCGAGCTTCAAGCGCGGCTGAGCGGAGCCGACTGGATCGACGACACGGAATTCGCCGCCTACGGACTCGACGCGCAGGCAATTGCCGGGCTGCGCCGGTGGGCACAGACCTGGGCCGACGACATCGGGGAACGGCTTCACGAGCTTGAGGCCCCGCACGAGGACTGACGGCCTGACGGATGCCGCCCATTCGACAGGAATGCGGTTCGCGACAGGGGCTGGACGCCCCTCGGCCGCCGTGCCCCATCCGTGCCCTTCGGAGCGGACAACAGCGGTCATGTACGGCGCCCAGAGACCCCGCCAACCGCTACCACCCCGATCAAACGTGCAGGTCAGAGCTAATACGGCCGTTCAAGAACCGTTGATTCCCAAGCTCAGAGCGCGAGTTCGATTCTCGTCACCCGCTCTTGAGAGAAGGCCCAGGTCGGAGACCTGGGCCTTCTTCGTTGTCCAGACCCCTCGGAGCCCACCCGCCATTCGCGTGCCACAAGTGCCCTGACAGCGCGCCAGATTTAGCCCGCCGCCCCGTTCACCGACGTCTCGGTGGCCGAGAAGATCCGGTCCAGATGGTGACGAAGTACCGCGATGGCCGACTCCGGACTCCGCTGGCCCACGAGGATGCTGGTACCCATGGTCGCCGTCATGGCGAGCAGGCTGATCGCCTCCGTGCGCGCTGCGATGCCGGCATCGGCCATGCCTGACGCCTGGGCCTGTTCGAGCAGCCCGGTCAGCGCGTTCTCCGCGGCATCGGGGTTATCGATGAAGGGCTGGGCTGCAAGCGCCTCGTCGGTCACGGACAGGATCGAGTAGGAGCTGTAGAGGAGGTGGAAGGTGCGACTCTCCTTGTCGGTCGGCAGGGAGGCCAGCAGCAGCGCTTCGATCGTCGCGCGCGGGTCCGGGTCCGGACCGGCGGCGGCGAGGCGGGCGCCCACCCGCGCCGTGAAGCGGTCGGTCAGGTGCTGGAGCCCATAGAAGAGCAGTTTCTCCTTGGTCTCGAAGTAGTACTGCACGAGCCGGAGCGAGACACCGGCCTCAGCAGCCACGTCCCGCATGCCGACAGCGTGCAGCCCTCGCCGCCCCGCGACCTGGATGAGCGCCTCGGCGATCTGGGTGCGTCGTTCCTCGTGGTCCACGCGCTTTGGCATGTGCCGTGTCTCCGCCCGTCGGTCGCGTTCGCGGTCCGGCCTGCCCGAACTTCTTCATGGTACCGCCGTACCATTATCATGGTACGGTCGTATCACGAAGAACGATCTTCCCGGAGGTGCCCGTGCCCGAGAACACGACCCGTGTGCGCCGCGACGTCGGCCGCTACGTCAACGACACCCTGCGCGACCGCTACTTCGCCGCCAGCGACGTCCTCTACGCGATGGGCGCACCCGCTCGCTCCGAGACGGACGTCGAGACGAGCTTCGGCACCACGCACGTCTACCGGTACGGCCCCACCGACCCGGCCGCCGAGTCCCGCACTCCGGTGGTCCTGATCCACGGCGCGGGCTACTGCTCGGCGATGTGGTACCCCAACACCCCCGAGCTCAGCGCCGAACGGCCCGTCTACGCGCTCGACACCCCCGGCGACGCCGGGCGCAGCGTCCACCGCGAGCCCATGTGGCAGCCCGAGCGCGCCGCGCAGTGGATGGACGAGGCCCTCGACGCGCTCGGCCTCGACCGGGTCCACCTCGTCGGCTCGTCCTACGGCGGCTGGCTGGTGCTCAACCAGGCGCACCGCCGGCCCGGACGGCTCGCCTCGGTCACCGCCCTCGACCCGGGCGGCCTGGAGAAGGTGGGCCTGCGCTTCTTCGCCTGGGTCTTCGTGAGCCTCTTCGCCAGCTTCGCTCCCAAGGCGCTGCGTCCGCGCCTCGCCTCCTGGCTGGAGCAGCCGGTCATCGCCGTTCCCGAGTTGCGGAAGTGGGTCCAGGCAGGCGCCCGGGCCTTTCGCATCCGCCGTCCCGCACCTCTGCCGCTGGCCGAGGACGCGCTGCGCTCCATCCGGACCCCGCTCTACCTCATCATGGGCAAGCGCAGCCTCCTGGTACACCCGCAGCGGCAGCTGGAGCGCGTACCGCGCCTGATCCCCGGCGCCCGCGCCGAGATCATCGCCGCGACCGGCCACGGACCACAGATCGACCACCCCGACGTCGTCAACGCCCGGATGCTGGGCTTCATGGAGGACATCGACTCCCTCGACCCCACCGCAGTCGACTCGTAGGGCCTGCGGCAGGGAGCACCGGCTTGGCGGCTGCAAACCCCTGACTCGTTGAAGGAACCCCGACGCGTCAACAGCCGGACTCGACACCAGTGAACGATGGCGGGAGGCACCTGCCCCGTCGTGCCCCGTCCGTGCCCTTCAGATCGGTGCGCAGCGGTCAATACGGGGCCTTCACCCACCCCGGGAGCGAGCCATCGGATCCACTGTTTTCGCAGGTCAGGACCTACCTCGATGCCCAACCCGCCATAGATTCCCAAGCTCAGAGCGCGAGTTCGATTCTCGTCACCCGCCCCATGAAAAAGCCCCAGGCCAGCGGCCGGGGGCTTCTTTGTTGTCTGGACCGCTTCAGGGTTCTCGCACCAGATCCGCACCAGAAGGCCACTGATCGCCCGCAGTGGATGGGCTCGGAGGGCATGAGACGAGAACCGAACCCGCGGCTATGGACATGGCACGGGCGGGGGCGCTCAGACTCCGGTATGGGACTGGGCGCCATTCGGGGAGTGCCGGCCGAAGTGCGGCGAGCGTCATCAGGCTCACATCCCGACCACATTCGCCCCAGGCAGAGCCGAGCTTGAAGGTGGTCGGGATGGTGCTGCTGGGTGCGGAGCGGATACGAAGTCTCCCGCACCCACGGTTGGCTCAGTTCCCGCGGCATACGGTGGGTGCATGAACGGACGTCCAAGCGAAGAGCTGTCCAAGTTCTATCCGGAGCTGGCTGCGCCAGGCGGCTTGAGAGAAGCGCTGGCTCGCGAGGCGGTTCGCCGCGGGCACCGTGTCGAACCCATGGATTCCGTTGAGGGGTACGGCCCCGCGGTCTCCGCACGCTGCGCACGTGGAGAGGCGCGGTTCGCCGTATACGCAACCAACACTGACGAACGCGAGTTCCGTATCGAGATCTCCACGGACTCCGGGTGGCGTTGGGGTGCCTTCGGAAGCACCGATGACCTCGCGGTGGTCGACGCCATCCTGCACGCCTGGCGTGAGGGGGCATCGATCGATCAACTGCGGCGTGAGTGGACATTTCTCTCGGCGGGCCCGCTGGATGCGGCACCGCCGGGGAGGGTGGTGTCGACCGCCTGGCGGCTGACTCTGGAACGCTCGCCGGTGATCAAGCTAGTGCCGCATCAGGCAACGTTCGCCCTGTAGCGAGGCCCCGCCTGTCGACGGCTTCGGCCGCTGGCGATAATCGACCGATGAGCGCCATCGATCGCCCTATGCCGCCCCTGAACGCCGACGAGCGCACGACGCTTGAAAGCTGGCTCGACTTTCACCGCACCACACTGGCCATGAAGTGCGAGGGTCTGGACGATGAGCAGGCCGCCGTCGCGTCCGTGCCGCCGTCCGGCTTCACGTTGACCGGCCTGGTCCAGCACATGGCGGAGGTGGAGCGGAACTGGTTCCGCCGCGTGCTCGCCGGAGAACAGGCCCCGCCCATCTACGACCCGCAGGCCGACCCGGACGGCCCCGACGGCGGCTTCGACCTTGCTGCGGGCGCCGCCCTGAGTGACGCCCTCGCCACCTGGCACGCGGAGATCGCCCGCGCCCGCGAGCACTGCGCCGCCCGTGCTCTGACCGATACGGGCCGCTTCATGGAGCAGGACGTCAACCTCCGCTGGATCTACGTCCACATGATCGAGGAGTACGCCCGCCACAACGGCCACGCCGACCTGGTCCGGGAACGCATCGATGGCACCACTGGCGTTTAGCGCCGGATCAGGCAGCGTTAGCCCTGTCGACGACAGCGCGTAGGCGCTGGTCGTCGGCGTGGCGGTTTCGCCAGATGATGTAGCGGCGGATCATGCTGCCCTGTTCCTTGTGGCTGGCGTGGTCGGTGCCATCGAGGGTGAAGTAGCGCAACGCGGTGAACTGGGCCTCGATGCGATTGAGCCAGGAGCTGTTGGTGGGGGTGTAGGCGATTTCGACGTTGTTCGCCGCGGCCCAGGTGCCGACGCGTTGGCACTTCTTGGTGGTCAGGTGCGGGGAGAAGTTGTCGCAGACGATCGCAATACGGACCTGGGGCGGGTAGAGGCTGCGCAGGTAGCGGCAGAATTCCAGGAACTGGGTGCGCTTCTTGACCGGCTTGATGTGGCCGTAGAGCCTGTCCTTGGCCAGGTCCAGGGCGGCGAACAGGTGCCGTACTCCGCCGTAGCGGTTGTAGGTCGCCCGCCGCCTGCGGCGAGGTTCGCGGTCGAGGTCCTTGTGCTTGCCGCCGCGTTCGGCCCACTGCCGGCCCGGGTGGGGCATCAGGTTGAGCGGCCTGAACTCGTCCATGCAGAAGACGACTTCGGGCTCGCCCTCCTCGGGTATGACCTCGACGTCGGCGATCGCGTAGAGGTGCTCGACGCGGGCCTTCTTCGCCGCGTAGTCAGGGTCCTTGGAGGTCTTCCAGGTCTTCAGGCGTTGAAAGGAGACGCCCTCCTCGCGGAGCAGGATGCGCAGGCCCTCGTGGCTGATGTCGTCGACCACCCCCTCGGCGACCAGGAAGTCCGCCAGCTTGGTCAGGCTCCAGGTCGAAAACGGCAGATCGTGCTCGGCCGGCTTGGACTTCGCGATCTTCTTGATCTCGCGCCGCTCGGGCAGGGTGAAGGTCCTGGGCCGGCCGCCCTTGTACTTCGGATACAGGGAGTCGAAGCCGTCGGTGTTGAAGTTGTGGATCACGTCCCGGACCCGGTCCGCGCTCGTGAACGTCACCTCGGCAATCTTCGCCACGGGCATACCCTGCGCGGACAGCAGCACCGTCTGGGCGCGCCGCCAGGTCACCACCGACCCCGTGCCTCTGCGGATGGTCCGCAACAGGCGCTGCCCCTCGTCGTCATCGATCTCGCGGACACGTACTCGTTCTGCCACCCGGACAGCCTGGCGACACCGCGCCGTCCGGACCAGCATCCGAACGGCGCGTCACGTCACTACGGGGCAAAGGTTGTCTGATGCGGCACTAGGCAACGCCGAACTGGCTGAGGCCCTGTATGCGCAGCCGACCCTGCGCGTCTTCTTCCCGTTTCCGTCGCACGGCGAGTTCAGCCTCCTCAGCAGTACGGCTGACCCCTTCTACGAGGAGGTTCCGCGCGTAGTGCCGAGTGGAGACGGACTGTGGAACGTGGTTCTCCACTGGTCACGGTGGTCGCCGCACATACCGTCACGCGTGCTCGGGTACCGCCTCAGCCTTCGCGAGGCCGCGGCATTGGTTGCCGCGAACGTTCCCCCAGGCAGTGGCCCGGCCGTCGGAGCATGGCGTCGTCTCGCGCCCTCCAGCCCACTCCGCGCCACCCAGGGCAACATCGAGCGGGCGGCTGTGAGCCGCTGCCAGGATTGCGACGCGCCGCAATAGGGACGCCGCTCGACTCCTTGGTGAGGAAGAACCTGCCCATTCAGGCTGGCCGACCGTGCCCTTCGGGGCGGTGAACAGCGGTCGGAACGAGTGCGGCCAGATCACCGCCAAGAGCCGCCTATGAGAGCGTTCTCGCAGGTCAGATGGCTGAAGATCCCATCGAGCAACGGCGATTCCCAACCTCGGAGCGCGAGTTCGATTCTCGTCACCCGCTCTTGTCTGCGGCTTCTCTGGGCCGACAGCGAGCCGACGGCTGTCCTGGACTGGGACCGGCTGGGCGTTCGCCCGTACGCGGAGGAAGTCGTGCGTACGTGAACTGCTGCGAGTGCAGAGATCGTGCTCGATTGCCAGACGATGTGCGTTTGACCGTCGCGCGGAATGGGCCCGGAGACATCCCGGTGGTTGTGGACTGGACTGCCATCTCCGCCGTCTTCGCCCTGGCCGTCACCCTCGGTGCCACGACCGCCCGGACGCTGTCGCTGCGGAATCCAACTCCCGCCCACACAGAACGCTCGGCTGGGAAACTCCAGCCGAGCGTCTGACTGAACTGCTGATAACAGCCGCTTGACCAGAGGGTTGCTACGCCCTCTTGAATCCGTCACCGGGAGCGGGCTTGTGCATCCGGCGTGGCCTTCAAGCTGCCACCAGGTCAGATCGTCGGTGTGTCATCCACGATCTCCTTGTGCGGTTCGACAATGAACTTCCAGCCCTCGCTGGGCTCCAGGAACCGCACTCGGGTCGGGTAGATGTCCAGGGCGCGGCGGTCGCGGTTCTGGCTGTTCGCGTTCTTCCGCGCCCGGGCCGGCTCCTCGTACAGGTCGACCTTGACGTCCGGCACTGCGACGACTTCCTCGCTCCAGCGCTGAACGACCCCGGCACCGAACGCGTCCCGCGCGGCGGAGTAGAGCGACTCCAGGGATTCCTTGTTCCCGCTGGGCACGAAGAGGGCAAGGTTCAGGAGGACGCCGGCACTCTGGAGAACCTCGATCTCCTCCCCCTCCTTGTCAGCAATCCAGATCCCGGCCTCTTCAGCATTGTCCGGGAGGACGTGAATCTCCTCACCGAAAACCGTCCTCGCAGCGAAGGACCCTCCCTCGAAATTTTTGCCCGGCTCCGTGAGAAAAGCCGGGGCATAGCAGTCGAGAGGAAGGCCGCCCATCCCTGCCGAGACGAAGATTCCGTCCCGGGGGCCCAAGCCTGAAATCTCCTCGGCTGTAAGACGTCGAGCCGTAACCTTCTCGATATTCACGCCATTCCCCTTTTAATCGCGGCGTCCTGTGAATTCATTGAGACTCTACCATGAAAAGGATCAGCCACTTCCCATTACGCATGGCTTCGCGCTCACGGTGACACTGGCCAACCTGCGAACAATTCCTTCCGGGAGAGCGGCGGACAACTCCTCCTACATCACCGACGAAACGCAGCACTCATAGAGAAATACGGAGGCACCCAAGAGGCAACCTCTTACTTCGGCACTGTTTTCAGCAACGACGCCAACCGCCGAGGGAAGTCGGCCGGATATCCGACGCGAGGACCGCGCGAGCCAAGGGCTGTCCCGTAATCCCTGGTGGATCGGTGCGCGGTGTCAGATATGGCACAGCGCAAGGCAGAGGGGCGCCCACATACCGAATGTATGCAGACGTTCCGAAAACGCCGCGAGGTGCCTCAACTGACACCGCGCGCCCGCCAGGGATTACGGGACATGAAGGACGACGCAAGCAGATTGCGCATTCACGGCACCCTGCGTCAAACACAGACAAAACACCGAACTGCGCGCACCGAGTGACAACTCCGATCGAATCACAATTGGGCGAGCTTTCCGTTCTCAGCGACATACCGGCGACTGCGAACCACCATATAAAAGTTCTGCGATCACGGAGGTCAACAGCGGTCTCTGCCCATTCCGAGATCGCAATCTCGGCCCCGGCATGCAGAGGTGCGGACGAGAAACACAGAAGCCCTCCGCGGAGCACAGCAGCTCGCCCCGACGCACTCCCCCGCACGCGAGGGCCGCCGGGCTCCGGGTAGAGGAGGGTGGCTTCCCGCGCAGGCCCGCGTACGCCGGTACCAGGGTACGTAGGTCCTTCGCGGGGAGCTCGGGTGTGTCTCCGGGCATCGTCGCTCCTCAAGGCGTACAAACAGCAACGGAACGCTGCAGGCACGCTAGTACGTGCCACCGACAACCCGTACAGCGACGACCGCCTCATCACCCCCCAATTGCGAGTGCAGCGAGGCCCGAACTGCGCCGGAGCCTCAACCGCGGCCTTCTCATCAGCCTGTGGCCCACACTGCGCACTGATCAGCCGTGATGTTCGTGAAGTATGGGAACGCTCCTTCGGTGAACTGGCCCACAGCGCCCAGGCCGTTGCATGAACCTCACAGACCTGCACCGTCGCCTGCTCGCAGACGTGCTCGCCGTAGGCGGTGCGTACCCTCTGGTCCTTACCGGCGGTTATGCGGTCCAGGCGCACGGCCTGGTCGACCGGCTCAGCCAGGACCTCGACGTCGCAACCGAGAACATTACTGCTGCCGTACGAACCGGCCTGGAACAACGCGGGTGGCAGGTCAGTGCTCTGAAAACGGACCGGCTCTCCGCGCGCCTGATCGTCACAGATCCCGGCAGTCATGAAGAGTGCGAGGTCGACATCCTCAAGGAAACACTCTGGCAGCCACCCGTGCACACGGCACGGCTTGGTGCTGTCCCTCGAAGATGTCGTCGGAACGATCGACGACACGGAATTCGCCGCCTACGGACTCGACGAGCAAGCCATCACCAGGCTGCGGCAGTGGGCACAGGCATGGGCTGACGACATCGGCGAACGACTCCAAGAGCTGGAGGCCCCGCACGAAGACTGATGGCCGCATGGAGACCGGACACGCTCAGCAAGATGTACGTTCCTCGGCAGCATCGCCCATTCCTACCGGCACCACCTCCTACGCCACCACCGCGGACAAGGACGCGTGGCGGGCCTGGTCGGCACGCCGGAATTACGGCACAAGGTCAGGGGGCGAGCAGCGCTCCGAAGGTCTTCCGTGCGATCTCCTCGGCCTGTGCCTGGGCGACCACGCGGCCGGGGATGTCCGGATAGCCGGTGACCCAGGTTTGAGCAGAGACGGTGGACGTGAAGAAGTTCAGCGCGTCGCAGCACGTCATGGCCGCGGGCCCGCCGCCGGGTCGCTGCCCGACGAACACCACCGCCTCCGCCGGCTCCCAGGCGGTTACCCCGCCCCGGGTGGTGACGATGACCGGCTCACCGTTCACCGGGTCCGTGGAAGAGATCACCACATCCGCTTCCAGCATCGCGGGGATGCCGAGCGCGTCGATCGCACACATCGACCACACCTCCACGCCGCCGTCGATCGCCACGCGGTGGCGGGTCGGCACAGCGGAGAACGGGTACGCGGCTCGGATCCGCCCGGTCTCGTCAAGGGTCAGGAAGTCCTCGGCGGCCAGCTCGGCCAACACCGGACGGGCCGTCCGACCCGCCAGCGCGGCGACCGGCTCCAGTACGTCGGCCCCAGGCGCCGTACCGGTATCGGAAAAGTGCCGCAGCACCGCTTGCTGCACCGCCCGCAGACCGCGCTCGGCAGGTGCACGGCGGCCTCGCCCGGCCCGCCCGACCACATCGAGGGGGTCCATCTCACAGCAGTCCCCCGGTGCGACAGCCTCCGCCCCGCCCACACCGGTGAACGCCTGGCGCAGCGCGGCCAGGCTGGGGGCACCGGCGGCCTGGCCGTCAGCGTCCCGGTACAGGCGGCACGACACACTCGGGACCGCGTCGGCCGGGGCGAAGGGGTCCACGCCGTCGAGCAGGATCGTCGGTGAGCCGGTCATCCCGCGCGCGGCAGCCTGCTCCTGGTCGTGGACCTCGACCAGTTCTACCTCCGCCGCCCTGCCGGCCAGTGCCTCGGTGACCCGCTCCAGGGCCAGCGGGGCATTCGGGCATTCCGGAACTGTCAGCACTGTGATCCGCATCCTGCTCATCCTCCCGGCTCATCGTTCTGCCCCGACGCTAGACCTTCCAGCACACTGGAAGGTCAAGTCTTAGCCTGGAGGTATGCGTATCGGCGACCTCGCGGCGGCCAGCAGGCTGACCACCAAGACCATCCGCTTCTACGAGCAGGTCGGCCTGTTGCCCGCCCCGCCCCGCACCCCCGGCGGCTACCGCGACTACCCCGAGCAGGCGATAGTCCGGCTCGGCTTCATCCGCGATGCCCAGGGCGCCGGCCTCAGCCTCGTGGAGATCCGGTCCGTCCTTGCTCTGCGCGATGACGGCCAGGTCCCTTGCGCACACGTCACCGCGCTCATCGACCAGCGCCTCGTCGGCATCGAACGCCGCCTGGCCGAACTGACCGCCACCCGCGAGGCACTGCGTGGTCTTGCCCGGCGTGCCGCTGCCACCGACCCGGCCGCCTGCTCCGAGGACGACATCTGCACCATCCTGATCCCGGCCGATGACCCACGCGTCGCTCGTTGAAACACCCCATTTCGTGGACACAGGAGCGAGCCGAGCGAGGAGCATCCCCGCCGTATTCAAGAACCCCATCAACCCTCGCCTGCTGGTGGAGAGTGCAAGACCGAATAACACACCGGAAGCCCCAGCACCTACGTAGCTCTTCATCGCCCGGCTCGAAGTTCAGCTATCGCTTCGCCGCCCCAGCGCACCGCATACGCCGCCCCCACCGTGCGCGTAGGCCGCTGTTCACAACCATGGCCGCGAGCATGCCGCCAGCCGCTGGCAGGGATGGCCTCGTTGCTGAAGTTGGGCCCCACCGCGCCGCAGCCAGGCAGAGGAGAGGCTGCCTCCCACTGAGTTGCCACGAGAGGGCGTGCCACAACGTGCCAGTAAGGGCGGCAAACAGCGGTCAGCAAGGGGCCTGCCAAGGCGCCGACATCAAAGCCTAGCGGGGATGTTTCCGCAGCTCAGAGGCCGTGCACAAAAACAGTGCTGGTTGATTCCCAAGCTCGGAGCGCGAGTTCGATTCTCGTCACCCGCTCCACGGCGAAGGCCCAGGTCACTGACCCGGGCCGTTCTAGTTTGCCTGACTCTGTTACCCGTCGGGCAACACGCCCGCATCGCACCCATCCGAGCCACCGCTCGCTTGGTTCACGACCGGGTGGAACGCACCGGCTCTCCGCTGCCGTCGTCGGAACTCGCCCTGCCGCAAATGCCGGAGGGCCGGCAAGCCGCGCCTCCTGAGCGTCACCCGACCCCGGGGCGGAACCCAGGAGGGCAAGCGCGACCCTCTCTGCGCCCCCGCGCCTGAACCGGTCCCTGTCGCGCATCAAGTGGAGCCGGTCACCGAACAGGCTCCGAAAGCAGCCGCGGAGCTCCTCGAAGGAGCCGGACTGCGCAGGCACAAGTACGCCATCGACGCCACTGTGGCCCAGATGGCGCTGCGCCGGCCGAAACCAGTCGCACTGCCGACATCCGACAGCGACGACATGACCAAGCTCTGCGGCAGCCAAGTTCGGATCATCCCTCTCTGACCCACCAGCCCACTTCGAGCAATCGCACCTCGGTGCACCCTCATGAGGAGCAGCGCAGGCCCGGAGTGTGATGTTCGTCGACTTCTCCTCTACCGCCGCGCGCCAAGTGCTGCCGTAGCTGCGGCGGTGGACGTCCGCGCGGGGCGACCGGCGAGCGGGGAGGCGCACACGTATGCGGAGGTGCAGGCGCTCGCGGGGCGGGCGACGCCGGGGACGCGTGGAACACCGTACCCAGGGGCCTGTGGCATTGATCACAGCGAAAGCGCAGGCGGTGAATACAACTGCACCCTTTCGCCTTTTCTGTCGGTCACGGTGCTGTGGTATCGGCCGGAACAGGTGAAGAAATCGTGGTGGTGGACCGCCGACCCGGCCATACGATCCCCTCAAGTCGCATCTGCGTGCCCCCTCCCGCTGCGACCCCTTCTTCTTTTTCGGACACCGAAGGGCTCTTGTGAAGATTCGCCCGATTCTTGCCACAGCTGTTGCCGCCGCAGTGACCATGCCTGCTCTCCTGCTGTCGGTCACCCCCGCGTTCGCCGACGACAAGCCGGCAGCACAGACGCAGGACAAGACGCAGGACAAGCCGTCCATCGCGGAGCTGGAAAAGGCCGCCGCCGCCGCGAAGGCGACGTACGACGACGCCGTAGAGGCCGAGAGTGCCGCCAAGGCGGCTCTGGAAGCCACCCTGTCCGACACCAGTCCTCTGGCCGTGGCCGCCAAGGCCGCCGAGGCCGCGGCGGCGGAAGCCGCCACCGCGAAGGTGGACGCCGACCAGGCGGTCATCGACGCCCAGGCCGTGGTCGACGCACTCCCGGAGACGGCCACCGAGGAGGAGAAGGCCGCCGCCGCGACCAAGCTCACCGAAGCGAAGGCCGACGCCGAGACCGCCAAGGAGACCAAGGCCGCCGCCGATGCCGCGGTCGTGAAAGCCCTGGACGCGCGGGACGACGAGCGGGTCGCCGCGGTCCGGAAGCTGGACCAGGCGCAGAAGGCCACCAAGGCGGCCCTCGCTGACAAGACCGCCGCCGACGAGGCGCTGGCCAAGGCCAAGGAGGAGGAGGGTGGCGAGGACGGTGAGGACTGCGTCCCGGAGGCCAGGCTCACCACGGTCGTCACGGGTCTGCCGTCCACCGTCGTCGCCGGCACGAAGGTCGACTTCAATCTCCGGGTGACCAACGGCACCGACAAGACGTTGGACGAGGTGCTTCCGTTCGCCTACGTCCACGCGACCGACCGGAGCGGGCTCAAGAGCATCGATGACCTGGTGCACCTGCAGTGGTCCTCCGCCTCGTCCTCGACGTGGAAGACCGTCGACAACAAGCACTACATGGACGCCATCAGCCCGCTGAAGGCCGGCGCCCACGCCGACATCAAGATGCGCCTCAAGGTCGACGCCTCGGCCCCCGCAGGCAACGGCGTCACCTTCGTCGCCGGTGACTACTTCAACGACAACGGCACCTGCGGCGGGAACCCGGACCTCGAAGGCTACGAGTTCCTGATCGCCGCCGCGGGCAGCAAGCCCGGCAAGGTCGGTGACGCCAAGCCCAGCACCACCAAGCCGAACACCTCTGATGTCAAGGCACAGAGCAGCACGTCCCGTCCGGTGAGCGGCAGCCTCGCCGCCACGGGTTCGTCCTCCGCGATGCCGCAGCTTGCCCTCGCGAGCGGCGCGGCCGTGGCGATCGGCGGGGGCGCGGTGTTCCTCGTACGCCGTCGCAAGGCCGGCTCCCACGCGTGACGCATGGGGTGGGGTGCCGACCGGGCACCCCACCCCACGCGCCGGTGGTGCGTACGGCCGTTGGAGGCCGTTCCACTGCCCCGGGCAGTCACGGGTGCCACGGGTGCCCGGGGCCGATAGGCATGCCCCTTCTCCGCCCCGAGCCGGCAAGCCGGTCCTGAGGCCCGCCGCCCCGACCCTCCCGTCGGCCCGCGCCGTCACGCCGGTAGTCTCGTCTGGCCGCTGTCGTGGCTGGGGGGATGCGCAGATGGAACGAGCACGCACGGACGGGTCGCGACGGATCGGCCCGTACCACCTCATCACCCGTCTCGACCCGAGCGGCCCCGGCCAACTGCCGGTCCCCGTACGCCGGTTCATCGGGCGCAGCGCGGACGGTGACCGTACGGTACTCATCAGCGCGCCACTCGACGGCACCGATCCGGGACGCTTCCTCGTCGAGGCCGACGCGGGCCGCCGGCTCCTCGGCCCGTGGGTGCTGCCGGTCGCCGAGCTTGCCGCCCCGTCCGAGACCCCCTGGTACGCCTCTCCGTACCTTCCCGTACTCCCGCTGCCGGTGGCGCTCGCCGTACACGGCGGCCCGCTGCCCGAGCGCACAGTCCGAGCCCTGGGCGCGGCCCTGGCCGAGACCCTTACGGGCGCGCACGCCATCGGCATCACGCACGCCGGCCTGTCCCCCGCCTCCGTACTCCTCGCCTGGGACGGACCGCGTCTGACCTGCTTCGGCGCGGTCCGCTCGGCGGCCCCGGACGGCGAGCAGCGCACCGGCCTGCCCGGGCTCGAGCCCGGCAGCCTGGCCCCCGAGCAGGCATCGGGCGGGCGGCCCCGGCCGCCCGGCGACATCTACGGACTGGGTGCGGTTCTGGCATACGCGGCGACCGGCCACTCGGTCCCAGACTCCGCGGAACTACCCGAGTCACTGCAGGCGTTGGTCGCGCGCTGCCTGACGCGCGACGCCGCCGCCCGCCCGACCGCGCCCGAGGTACTGCGCGCGCTGCCCGGAGCGTCGTCCACCCCCATGGCGACGGTCCTGGACTCGGCCGGTGCGCTGCTGGGGCCGGGCTGGCTGCCGAGCCGGGTGGTCGCGGCCATGGCGCGCCAGTCCGCGGAGGTCCTTGCCGCGGAAGTCCGTACTCCGATCTCACAGACGGCCAGGATCTGACGCGATGCTTTCCCCTCTGACCCATGACGATCCGGCCGGGCTGGCGGGCTTTCGGCTGCTCGCGCGGCTGGGCCACGGCGGCATGGGAACCGTCTACCTGGCTCGTTCGGCGGGCGGCCGCACCATCGCTCTGAAGACCATGCACCCGTCCATCGCGACCGACCCGGCGTCGCGCACCCGCTTCCGCCTGGAGACGGACGCGGCCCGCATCATCGGCGGCCACCACGGCGCCGTCGTCGTCGACGCCGACCCCCTGGCGCCCACCCCGTGGCTCGCCACCGAATACGTCCTCGGTCCGCCCCTCGACGACGCCATCGACCTCTGCGGCCCCCTGCCGGAGGGGTCCGTACGCGCCCTGGGCGCCGCACTCGCCGGAGCCCTCGCCCAACTCCACACCTCCGACGTCGTCCACCGCGACCTGAAGCCCTCGAACGTGATGGTCACCGCCTACGGTCCGAAGATCATCGACTTCGGCATCGCCCGCGCTTTTGGCGACGACCACCTCACCCGCACCGGAGCGGCCGCCGGAACCCCTGCCTTCATGTCCCCCGAACAGGCCATCGGCCAGGAACACACCCCCGCGGGCGACGTGTTCGCCCTCGCCGGAGTCCTTCTTTACGCCGCCACCGGCCACGGTCCCTTCGGCACCGGGCAGCCGGCGGACCTCCTCTACCGCGTCCGCTACGCCGACCCGGACCTCACCGGCCTCCCCCAGGCCCTGGTCCCGATCCTCGGCCCCTGCCTGGCCAAGGACCCGGCCCGGCGACCCACCACCCGCGAACTCGCCAGCCAACTCCACGGTGGTCAGGGCCACTTCGCCGACCATCTGCCCGATGCACTACTGGCAGACATAGCCCGGCGGGCATCGGAGGTCTGGCAGCACCAGCCGGAGCGGCTTCCCGCCCCCGCAGATCACGCAACAGCCGAGACCGTCCCGGTCACCGCCGCGCCCGGCATGAGCCGCCGCAAGCTCCTCACCATCAGCGGCAGTTCACTGCTGGCCACGACAGGGATCGGCGCGGGTGTGTGGGCATCGACGAGAGAGCGGGACTCGGACACGCCGAAGTCCTCGGGTTCGGGCAACGCTCCTGCGGCTCTGTGGCGGAGAAGCATCGTCACGGCGTCACCCGCCGATCTGGGGCGTCCGCTGGTGGTCGGCGACAAGTTGATCGTGGCCAACGGGGCCGGAGTGAGCGCCATCGAGGCGTCGAGCGGGCGGAGTCTCTGGTCCGGCAACCCGGTGCTGAGTTCCTGGGACGTGGCCACGGACGGAGCGAAGCTCTTCGCGGTGGACTACTCCCTGTCCCCGGGGGAAGGACTGCGTATCGCGCAGATCGACCTCGACGACGGAGCTCTGATGGATCCGGCCGTCACCGAGAAGGCATACAACGGGAAGCTGGTGGGAAATCAGCTTCTCTGCGTCGCCGGTGACGTCGCTTGGCTGCTCACGGCGCGGGTGCGGAAGGAAGACACCGACGAGTCGAGCGGCGTCGGTCCCGAACGAGGTTGGCTCATCGCCTCCTTCTCGCTCTCGACGGGCAAGAGACGCACCGAGCTGATCCTGGACGAGCCTGTGCCCGAGGAATACCCCTGGGTGACCGGCGTGCGTGCGATCGGCTCGAGCCTGGTCCTCTTCTTCCGTACGAAATCCGGCCGGGTCGACGTACTCGTCTGCGACACGCGCACAGGAACCGGCGTCTGGCGGGCGCCCCTCGGCCTCAACGCCGACGATGCCGCCCGCAGTCCCATCGCCGTGGACGGCAAGCACCTCTACACCGCGTCGGACGCGGTGCGGGCACGGCGCATGACCGACGGCAAGGAAGCCTGGAGGTACCAGGGAACGAACGTGACCGGGTACGGACCTCCCACAGTGAAGGACGGAGTCGTCTACGCGGTGGAAGCGGCGGGAGCGCGAGGTCTCGTGGCCCTCAGCGCAGACACCGGCGCACTCCTGTGGCGGGAGAAGAATCCCGTGTCGTCCGGGCACGAGCTGAAGGTGGCACCCACTGTCGGCGACAAGTACGTCTACAAGCACTGTGCGGCGGGGCTGCGCGCGATCGATCTCCGGACCCACGAAACCGCCTGGCTCCACCCGGAGAGTCTCGACAGGTTCACCGCCCTGATCACGGCGGGACTGCTCATCGGCGTCGGCGAAGGACCCATGGTCGCTCTTCCGCTGGAGCCCTCGGACCATGCCTCCTCATAGGCTCCCCACCTCATCACCACGAAGGGCTCGGCTCACACCATGCAACCTCTCAGTCTCGGCGACCCGATCCGGCTGGGGCCGTACCGCATCGCCGGAGTGCTCGGCGAGGGCGGCATGGGCAAGGTGTACGTAGGTCACGACAGTTCCGGCCGCCTGGCGGCCGTCAAGGTGCTGCGTCCTGAACTCGCGCACAACCGCAACCTCGCCCAGCGCTTCCTGCGCGAGGCGCAGACCGCGCAGGCGGTGACCAGCACCGGCGTGGCACGCGTCGTCGGCTCGCAGACCGAGGGCGGGCGCCCCTGGATCGCCACCGAGTACCTGTCGGGGCCGACACTGGAGCAGGCGATCACGGACCACGGCCCGCTGGACGACGCCGGCGTACGCGCGCTGGCCGGCGCCCTGGCATCGACATTGCAGGAGATTCACGCGGCGGGGCTGATCCACCGCGACCTCAAGCCGGCCAATATCGTGCTCACTTCCTCGGGCCCCCGCATCATCGACTTCGGCATCGCACGCCCCGAGCACGGCCTCACCCTCACCACCACGGGCCAGGCACCGGCCACCCCCGGGTACGGGGCACCTGAGCAGATTCTGGGTCAGCGCGTCGGCCCGTCGGCCGACGTGTTCTCCCTCGGTGCGGTACTGGTGTACGCGGCAAGCGGCAGGCAGGCGTACGAAGGTGCGCATGTCGCGGCGGTGCAGTACGAAGTGGTGCACGGAAGGCCCGCCCTCGACGCCGTGCCGCAAGCTCTCCGCCCTCTCATCGCCCCCTGCCTGACCAAAGAGCCCGCACACCGTCCCCACCCCTCGTCGGTCGTCCAGGCATTCGCACCCCCTCGCGGCGCACACCGGCTGTGGAAACAAGGCGTTCTCGGCGAGCAGATCAAGGAGTACGAGACCCGGACGGATCAGCTCACCTCTCTGGCCGGCACCACTGTTCCGGGGGCGAAGCCGTCGCGGCGGCGCTTCCTCACCTCGCTCGCCGCCGGCGGAGCGGTGCTGGCACTGGGAGGAGGCGCAACGGCCTGGTGGCTGACCAGAGGGCCCGATCTGCCCGACGCTGCGGACGCCGAACCGGCAAAGCTGCTGACTTCCGGCGAGTACGAGCCGGGCACGCCGCCAAAACCCCTGTGGGGGCCGCTGAAGGCAGCCGCTCCGAGCGCGTCCACGCTGTTGCCGGTGCGGGATGTCGTCATGTTCGCCGGCCCGTCGGGAGGACTTACGGCGCACAGGGTGACCGACGGCCGGCAGAAGTGGTCGCTTCCGGAGGTGTCGCCGTCCGCGGGCTTCCTGCGGCTGACGGCCGAGCAGTTCGTCGCGGCCGATGCCGACGGCAACGTCCTTGCCTTCGACGCGTCCACCAGTGAGCCGCAGTGGAGTGCCCCGGCGAAGGCGGAGAAACTGCTGGCCACCGCACCCGATGCGGCGCTCGTGTACGTGCTGACGAAGGACGACGAGGTGGCTGCGGTCGACACCGAAGCCCGCAAGGTCCGCTGGACCGCGGAGGCCCCTGAGGGCATCGTCATCGACCCGGCGGCCGTGGCCGGTGCCGGACCCGGCCGACTGGTCGTTTGCACAGCGGACGGGCACTACTTCGCCCTCGACTCCGCCAACGGCGACAATGCCTGGCAGTTGGGCGGCCATGCCAGGACGGCGCTGACCCCCGCCATCGAGGATGGATTCGTCTACGTCGGCGGGAAGTCGCTCTTGGCACTCGACCTGCAGAGCGGCGACGAGGTCTGGTCCGCGGCTTCGCAGTCGCTGAACCCCGATCAGGACGGGTGGGGCTCTCCCGCGATAGCCGACGACTGCATCGCCGCCATCGACGACGGCCGTCTCTACCGGGTCGCCAAGGCTTCCGGCACCGAGGGCCACGTCTCATGGCCGGATGGCACCCTCCCGTCCCGCACTCCACCGGTCGTCCAGGGCAACACCCTTTGGATCACCGAGGGAGGTACCTCGTCAGGCGTATCGGCCTTCGGGAACATCCCGAGCGACGAATCGGACGGCCGGCTCATGTGGACCTACGAACCCGAGTCGGAAGGTCCCTGGCACATGGCCGCCGCGGGCAACCGGGTGTTCCTGCTGCACAAGGGCTCGGTCGTCGCCCTGCCGGTGTTCTGAACGTACGCTCATTGCCCGGACCCGCCGGTGCCACGGCGAAGCCGACGGGTCTCCTGGCCGAAGGGTGCACATCGCCGACGACGCTGCGGGACCGGGATCAGTCGGGCCCCTGGCCCCCCAGTGTGTGCCGCTGGATCAGCCGTGAAATGTCCTTCGCGGTGACGATTCCCACCAGATGGTTCCCGTCCACGACGAGAATGCGCATGCCAGTACCCGGGCGGAGCTTGTCGAGAGCCTCACTCAGAAGATCACTCGGGGTGGCAACCGCGCACTGTGACAGCGGGATCGCCACCTCGCGCACGCGCAGCGCCTCCTGGTGCGCTCCCGGTATCCGGGCAAGCTTGCGTATCTGAACGATCCCGCTTGGACGGCCTTCGAAATCGAGCAGCGGCACGGCGGAATGGCGGGAGTCCACTGCCACCTCGTCGATGAAATGCCGGATGGTCAGCCAGTCGGCGCCGGTGGTCACCGGGCTGGACATGGCATCGGCGACCTTGATGCCTCGCAGTGCTGTGTGGATCACGGCGCGTTGCCGTTCGGCGCCGGCCACGACCGTGATGAAGAGGCCGACGAATACGAGCCACAGCCCGCCCGGGGCCCCGTGCAGGAAGGAGATCCAGCCGAAGGCCATCAGCAGCCCGCCCACGACCTGACCGCTTCGGGAGGCCGCCCGATCCGCACGTTCCCGGTCTCCGGTACGCCACCACAACAGCGCCTGCACCACCCTTCCGCCGTCGAGCGGCGCAGCAGGAAGGAGGTTGAATGCGCCCAGGAACAGGTTTGCCCAGCCGAGCCACACCAGAACGGCGGCGGGTACCGCCCGGCCGAACATCGCGTGCAGCCCGATTCCCGCTCCGAGCGCGACGCTTCCGATGGCCAGGCTGGTGAGCGGCCCGCTGATCGCCACTGCGAAAGCCACCGCGGCCGTCGGCGGGCGCCCCATCCGGGTCATGCCGCCCAGCGCCCACAGCGTCACATCCTGTACCGCGATCTTCTTCCTGCGGGCAGTCGCAGCGTGTGCCGTCTCGTGGAGCAGGAGGCTGCCCATGAGCAGCACGGCCCCCACGGCACTGGCGAAGGTGTAAACCGCATTCGAGCGCCCTGGAGTCCATGCGGGGAGGGTCTGGCGGCCAAGACCGTACGCGAGCAGGACCACCAGCAGCGGCACGCTCCAGTGCATCCGCAGTGGTACCCCGACAACTTGTCCGACACGGACCGAGCCGTTCATCGTCGTCTCCCGTCGGCTCGGCACCCGGTCCACCGGGCAGGACCTCGCGACCTGACTCGATGAACCGACGAGCACGGCACTCACCCACAATTGTCGCTCTCGGAATCTCCCGCAGTCGGCCAAGCCCCAGGAGCCCAGGACGTGATCCGGGTCCGGTGACCAGACCGGTCAGGAATCGAGAAGCACCGGTCACCGGAGCGCAACTAACGTGATGGCCATGGACCTCACCATTCACACGACCGTCCTCCCGCACGACGACCCGGACGCCTCCGTGGCCTTCTACCGCGACACCCTCGGCTTCGAGATCCGCACCGACGTCGGACAAGGCAAGATGCGCTGGATCACGGTCGGCCCCGTCGACCAGCCCGGCACCTCCATCCTCCTGGCGCCACCGGCCGCCGACCCCGGAGTCACCGAGGACGAGCGCCGCACCATCGTCGAGATGATGGCCAAGGGCACCTACGGCTGGATCCTGCTGGCCACCCGGGACCTCGACGGCACTTTCGAGAAGGTGCAGGCCGGCGACGCCGAGGTCGTCCAGGAGCCGACCGAGCAGCCGTACGGCGTCCGCGACTGCGCCTTCCGCGATCCCGCGGGCAACCTGGTCCGTATCCAAGAGCTTCGCTGAGCCGTTCGGCAGTCGATTCGGTCTCGGTGACGGCGCCACGACCACCTCGCCGGCGGCCTCGGGAGGCAACCCACGTGCTCACGAACATCGATGAAGGGAGTTCCCTCATGTGTCATCCTGCCTGGATGAGCGCACTTACCGCGGCGCAGCGCCTGAGCGACCTCGCGCGGCTGCGCCGCGTTCGCGATCGGATCGATCGGGAATACCAGCAGCCGTTGGACGTCGAGGCGCTCGCCCGCGGCGCGAACATGTCGGCCGGACACCTCAGTCGCCAGTTCCGGCTGGCCTACGGTGAGTCGCCGTACGCCTATCTGATGACACGGCGCATCGAGCGCGCGATGGCGCTCCTGCGTCGTGGCGATCTCAGCGTCACCGAGGTCTGTTTCGCGGTCGGCTGCTCGTCACTGGGCACTTTCAGCAGTCGCTTCACCGAACTGGTCGGTGTGTCTCCCAGCGTCTACCGGCGCCGGGAGGCGGGCGGTACGGCGGGGATGCCGTCCTGTGTGGCGAAACAGGTGACCAGACCGGTCAGGATTCGAGAAGCAACGGCGGCGAGCCGTAACTAGCTTGACCACTATGACCTCCATCGAGTCCGTCACCCTTGAGGTGGCCGATCCCACGGCTGCCGACCGCTTCTACACCGCCTTCGGTCTGGGTACTCAGGTGCGGCTACGAGCCTCAAAGGCGCCGACGACCGGCTTCCGCGGGTTCGCACTGGCGCTCACGGTGTCCCAGCCGGCCGATGTCAGCAGCTTCATCGGTGCCGCCCTCGACGCCGGTGCCACGCCGCTGAAGCCTGCCTCGAAGTCGCTCTGGGGCTACGGCGGCGTCGTACGGGCTCCGGACGGGACCATCTGGAAAGTCGCGACATCCGCGAAGAAGGACACCGGCCCGGCCACCGGCCGGATCGAGCAGACCGTCCTTCTGTTGGGGGCCACGGACGTGGCCGCGAGCAAGCGGTTCTACGTTGACCGCGGCCTCGCCGTGGCGAAGAGCTTCGGCCGCAAGTACGTCGAGTTCGCCTCACCGGCGAGTTCCGTCAAGCTGGCGCTGTACGGGCGCCGTGCCCTTGCCAAGGACGTCGGCGTCCCCATCGACGGCAGCGGCTCGCACCGGCTCGTGCTGGGCAGCGATGCCGGGTCCTTCACCGACCCGGACGGGTTTGCCTGGGAGGCCGCGTCGGTGACACCCACGCCCTGATCTGTCCTCGCTGTCCGCCCGAGAAGTCGGCACCGCAGCGGATCCCTGGCATGCACGGGTCCTGCTCGAGCCGCCGCGAGAAAGGAAACCCGCGATGAAGAGCACGCGGACATCCATCAAGAGCACCAACGCAGTCGACGAGAAGTACGACGGGTTCACGGACGAGGAACGAGGCGCGATGAGACCGGTCCTTCCCGCGGACACAACGCTCACTGCGGCCCAACTCGACTGACCGTCGTGCACACCGTCCCGACCCCGGCCGACTCAGGACCCGGGCGGTGGTCGATCGCGGAGACTGCGCACACTGGTACGGAAGTTGCGTACGAGTGAGCGGGGGAACGGGTGGAAAGCTGGGCGTGGCGGCACCGTAAGTGGCTGTGGGGGTCGGCTGTGTACTGGCCGTCCTGATCATCGTCGGGTTTTCGGTCCGGGCGCCGGTGAAGGCCGGCATGCGCTCCCGTGGCTGGGGCCGCGTGCTGATCGCGCGGCCGATCGTCACCAAACCGACGCCCACGCAAAACGCTCGGCCGGGAAACCCCGGCCGAGCGTTTTGCGAACTGCTCGCGGCCTGGACAACCGACCACGTGTGGCAACGAACACTGGAAACCGCCTCGTGCGGTCCCGGCCCCTCGTCGTGTGTACGTGCTTACGCCGGCTTCTCCTCCAGGCGGGGGAACAGCACCGCGCCCTTCGTCACCGTCGCGCCCACCGGGAGCCGGCCCCAGGTGCCCGCGTCCTGTACGCGCTGGTCGGACAGCGCGCCCAGGGAAGCCTCGGCGCCGAGGGAGTCCCAGAGCTTCTGCGAGGTCTCCGGCATCACGGCGTTCAGCAGGACCGCGACGCCGCGCAGCGACTCGGCGGCCGTGTACAGGATCGTCGCGAGGCGGGCCTGGCCCTCCGGGGACTCGTCCTTGGCCACCTTCCAGGGCTCCTGCTCCGTGATGTAGCCGTTGACCTGCTTCACGAAGTCGAAGGTCGCCAGGATGCCGGCCTGGAAGTCCAGCTCCTCGCCGATCTTCTCGTCGGCCGTCGCGACGGCCTTCGCCAGACCCTCCTGGACCGCCTTCTCGGCGTCACCCGCGGCCGTGGCCTCGGGGAGCGCCCCGCCGAAGTACTTGCCGACCATGGCGGCGACGCGCGAGGCGAGGTTGCCGTAGTCGTTGGCGAGTTCGGAGGTGTAGCGGGCGGAGAAGTCCTCCCAGGAGAACGAGCCGTCGCTGCCGAACGCGATGGCGCGCAGGAAGTACCAGCGGTACGCGTCCACGCCGAAGTGCGAGGTCAGGTCCTGCGGCTTGATGCCGGTCAGGTTCGACTTCGACATCTTCTCGCCGCCGACCATCAGCCAGCCGTTGGCCGCGACCCGGCCCGGCAGCGGCAGCCCCTGCGCCATCAGCATCGCGGGCCAGATCACCGCGTGGAAGCGGAGGATGTCCTTGCCGACCAGGTGGACGTCGGCGGGGAAGGTCCCGTCGAACTTCTCCTGGTTGGCGCCGTAGCCGACCGCCGTGGCGTAGTTGAGCAGGGCGTCGACCCACACGTAGATGACGTGCTTCTCGTCCCACGGCACCGGGACGCCCCAGTCGAAGGTCGAGCGGGAGATGGAGAGGTCCTGCAGGCCCTGCTTGACGAAGTTCACGACCTCGTTGCGGGCGGACTCGGGCTGGATGAAGCCGGGGTTGTTCGCGTAGAACTCCATCAGCTTCGGGCCGTAGGCGCTCAGCTTGAAGAAGTAGTTCTCCTCCTTGAGGATCTCCACCGGCTTCTTGTGGATCGGGCACAGCTTGACGCCGTCCTCGTCCTCGATGAGGTCGCCGGGGAGCTTGTACTCCTCGCAGCCCACGCAGTACGGGCCCTCGTAGCCGCCCTTGTAGATCTCACCCTTGTCGTACAGGTCCTGCACGAACTCCTGCACCCGGTCGGTGTGGCGCTTCTCCGTCGTACGGATGAAGTCGTCGTTCGCAATGTCCAGGTGCTCCCAGAGGGGCTTCCACGCCTCCTCCACGAGCTTGTCGCACCACTCCTGGGGGGTGACGCCGTTCGCCTCGGCAGTGCGCATGATCTTCTGACCGTGCTCGTCCGTGCCGGTGAGGTACCACACCTTCTCGCCGCGCTGGCGGTGCCAGCGCGTGAGCACGTCGCCTGCGACGGTCGTGTAGGCGTGGCCCAGGTGAGGAGCGTCGTTGACGTAGTAGATGGGGGTCGATACGTAGAAACTCTTCACGCCGTCGCCCCCTTGCTTCTCGGATCCAGTGGCCGCCATGGTCGAAATCCTAACGGCCTGCGGAAGATCGACTCACACCGATTACGGCCGACCGCCGTCGGACCAGGGGCGGAAGGGTCCTCGGCGTGGACGGAGAAGGCGGGGATGTCCAGCAACTCCGCCGGGGCAGGGACGACCGGGAGATCGAGCCGGTCGTCGCCGTTGGTTCCGGGAGCCCGGTGACAGGCTGTGCGGAGACCTTTGCGAAACATCCCTTCCCGTAGCAAAGACGCATCCTGGGAGGGAATGGACACGCATGCACGAGGCAGGGGACATCACGATGCGGGTACTGGTCGCCGAGGACGAGGAAATGCTGGCGGAGCTGGTCGCCACCGGGCTGCGGCGTGCCGGGTTCGCCGTCGACACGGTGTACAGCGGCGATGCCGCCCTCGCCTACCTGGGGCTGCACGACTACGACGTCGTCGTCCTCGACCGTGACCTGCCACGGGTGCACGGTGACGACGTGGCGCGCGGGCTGGTCGCCTCCGGCTCCCGGACCAGGATCCTGATGCTCACCGCCGCCGGTTCCATGGAGGACCGGGTCGCCGGGCTCGATCTCGGCGCGGACGACTATCTGGGCAAGCCGTTCGAGTTCCCCGAGCTGGTGTCGCGGGTACGGGCGCTGCGGCGGCGCAGCGCCCGCCCCGTACCGCCGCAGCTGGAGCGGCACGGCATCCGGCTCGACACCGTGCGGCGCACCGCTTCCCGGGAGGGGCGGGAGCTCGACCTCTCGCCGAAGGAGTTCTCGGTGCTTCAGCTGCTGCTGGAGGCGGACGGCGGGACCGTCAGCGCGGAGGAGCTGCTGGAGCGGGCCTGGGACGCCAACGCCGATCCGTTCACCGGCGCCGTACGCGTCTGTATGAGCAAGCTGCGGGGCAAGCTCGGGGAGCCGGCCCTGATCCGTACGGTGCAGGGCGTGGGGTACGCCCTGTGAAGCGCCCGTCGCGCGGCCCCTCCGTCCGGCGGGTCCTGCGCATTCCACGTGTCCGGCATATCCCGCACGTCCAGCACTCCACGATCCGGACGCGCATCGCGCTCGTGTACGGCGGGGTGTTCCTGGTGCTCGGGACGGCGCTGCTCACCACCGTCAACCTCGCCTCCCGCGCGGGTACGGACTCCCAGGCGCGCGACATCGCCCGCACGGCGGCGGTCGTCCAGCCCGGCTACGCGGTGAACGGCCCCCTCGTCACCCGGCGGACTCTCGGCCCGCCCACCGTCTACGACCTCACCGACCACGTCAGCGACGCGGCCGGCCATCAGCTGCTCGTGTGGTCCGTGGCCGCGCTGCTCGTCATGACGGCCTGCGCGGTCGCGGTGGGGTGGTGGACCGCGGGGCGGATCCTGCGGCCCGTCCACGCCATGACCGCCAAGGCTCGCCGGCTCTCCGAGCACACCCTGCACGAACGGATCGCGTCCAGCGGCCCCGACGACGAGCTGAAGGAGCTCGGCGACACGCTCGACGCGCTGCTGGCCCGGCTGGAGAAGGCGTTCGACAGCCAGCGCCGGTTCATCGCCAACGCCTCGCACGAACTGCGCACCCCCCTCGCCACCCAGCGGGCCGCGATCCAGATCGGTCTGGACGACCCGTCCCAGGAGGATCTCGTACGGACCCGGCAGACGCTCCTGGACAACAACCGGCGCAGCGAGCGGCTCATCGAGGGGCTGCTGGTCCTGGCACGCAGCGAACGCGGGCTCGCGGCGAGCGAGCGGGACGCGGTGGACCTTGCGCAGGTGGTGGTGGAGGAGGCGGCCCGGCACCCGGGCGTGAACGTCGACGCCGGACCGTGCGCGGTACGGGGGAACCGGCTGCTGCTCGCCCAGCTGGTGGCGAATCTGCTGGCCAACGCCGTCACGTACAACGTGTCCGACGGGACGGTGGACGTGTCCCTGGTGGCGGCCGACGGCGGGGTACTGCTGGAGGTCCGCAACACCGGGCCCGTGGTCGACGCGGCGGACATCCCCGGGCTGTTCGAGCCGTTCCGGCGGGGCGAGGGCAAGGACCGGATGGGGCGGGGCTCGGGACTCGGCCTCTCGATCGTGCGTTCTATCGCGGTGGCGCACGGCGGTACGGTCACGGCGGTGCCGGGCCCCACGGGCGGGCTCGCCGTGACCGTACGCCTGCCGGTGGATCAGCCTTCGGTCGCCGCTTCGCGCGCCGCTACCCAGGCGGGGAGGGCGGCGAGGACCTCGCGGTAGAACGTGGCGTCCGCGACCTCGCGGGGGGCGGGACCCGCGTGGAAGAACCCGGCGTTCGGGACGTCCAGCTTCCGCAGGAAGTCGAAGCCCTTCGCGTCCTCGTCGCCGAACGCGACGAACTGGAAGAACAGCGGCAGCCGCGCCGCGTCGGCCAGCGCCTGCTTGGCGGGCTGCTTGGCGTCCGGCGGGCCGTCCGTCTGGAAGATCACCAGAGCGGGGCCGGTCGCCTCCGACTTCTCGTAGTGCGCGACGACCTCTTCGACGGCGCGGTGGTAGTTCGTACGGCCGAGGCGGCCCAGGCCCGCGTTCAGTTCGTCGATCCGGCCCTCGTGGGCGGCGAGGTCGACCGTGCCGGTGCCGTCGATGTCGGTCGAGAAGAAGACGACGGGGACGGTGGCGCTCTCGTCCAGGTGCGCGGCGAGGGCCACGGTGCGGTCGCCCAGGTGCTGGGCGCTGCCGTCCTTGTAGAACGGCCGCATGGAGCCGGAACGGTCGAAGACCAGGTAGACGGCGGCACGCAGCCCGGTCAGCCCGTGTGCCTCGAGCGCGGCCTGGGCGGCCTTGTACGGCTCGACGAGCCCGGGCGCACCGGACGTGACCCGGGCGAGAGGGAGGGCGGACCTGGACGCGTCGGGGGCGGGGGCTGCTTCGGGGGCGGAGGCCGACGTGGCCTCGGGCTCGGGCTCGGGCTCGGTGGCGGATGCGGGGGCGGCGGCGGTGACCGGCTCGGGCTTCGGCTCGGTCTCGGCGGTGCGTGCGGGGGCCGACGCGGCGGGGGCCTCCGCCGTGGCGGGTTCGGGTTCGGGTTCGAGTTCGAGTTCGGTGGCAGGTTCCGC
The DNA here is from genome assembly GCF_055635345.1 of Streptomyces sp. NPDC111516. Classification (NCBI taxonomy): domain Bacteria; kingdom Bacillati; phylum Actinomycetota; class Actinomycetes; order Kitasatosporales; family Streptomycetaceae; genus Streptomyces; species Streptomyces sp. NPDC111516. The sequence continues at coordinate 50,898 of NZ_JBVKBV010000003.1, forward strand.
CGTCGGCTCGGCGACGGCGGTGACGGGCTCGGGCTCAGGCTCGGCCTCGGCGGCGACGGGCTCGGGCTCTGCAGCAACCTCCGGCTCGGCGACGGCGGTGACGGGCTCGGGCTCGGTCTCGGCGGTGACGGGCTCGGGCTCGGGCTCGGCGACGGCGGTGACGGGCTCAGGCCCGGCGACCGCGGTGACGGGCTCGGGCTCAGGCTCGGCCTCGGCGGTGACGGGCTCCGGCTCGGCAGCAACCTCCGGCTCGGCGACGGCAGTGACAGGCTCCGGCTCGGCGACGGCGGCGACGGGCTCAGCCTCGGCCTCGGCCTCGGTGACGGGTGCGGTCTCCGGCTCGGCGGGGGCCTCGGCCTTGACGGGCTCGGCCTCGGCAGGAACGTCGGCCTCTGCGACGGCCGTGGCCTCCGGCTCCGCAGCGACCGGCTCCGGCTCGGTCTCGGTGGCGGGCGCGGCCACCGGCTCCGTGACCTCGGCCTCCGCCGGCTTCGGCTTCGGCTTCGGGGCCGAGCCCTGGGAGGGGACCGTGGGCAGGGACGCCTTGTCGAAGGCCGCCGCCACCAGGTCCGATGCCAGACCGCTGTCACCGGTGGCGGACCGGGGCGAGGCGGGGGCCGGGACCGAGGCCTTGGTGGCCGGGGCGGTTTCGCGCACCGGGGCGGATTCCGTAGCGGGCTCGTCCACCGTCGTCGTGACCGGCTCCGACTCCGCGGGCGCGGTGCGTTCGGTCTGGGGCGGGACCGTGGCCGTCGGCGCCGGCGCGTCCTGCTCCGCGCGGTCGCGGCCGAACACCTTGCGCAGCAAGCTCCGAATGCCCATGGGCGAGGCCTTTCGCGTGAGTTGGGTGCGATGAATGTCCGACCTGCGGGATTCATCCCTGGCCAGGGCGGATACGTAAGGTTAGCGGCCGGATCCGGCCGTTCGGTGGTGCGGCCCGCCCGTGGGACAACTGAGCCGCAACCGAGCTCGGACCGAGTCCTGTACGCATGCCGTGCGGACCTGATGTACGTCGTTCAAATGTGCCCACCTGGTCCCGCGTTGCTTCGTCGGCTTGAGCGGACCGTGTGCCTGACAAGCAGTCAGGCACACGGAACCTGCCCCGGGGCCCGCGCCGCACTAGAGTCGGCTGCATGGTTTCCGGTGAGGCGCCGCAGGCGGAGGGCAGCGTTCGGGTCGACGTCTGGATCTGGTCGGTCCGGCTGACGAAGACCCGTTCGCAGGCGGCTGCCGCCTGCCGCGCGGGTCATGTGAGGGTCGCCGGCGAGCGAGCCAAGCCCGCCCAGGCGTTGCACGTCGGCGACGAGGTACGGCTCCGGCACGCGGGCCGGGACCGGATCGTCGTCGTGTCGAAGCTGGTCAAGAAGAGGGTCGGCCCTCCGGTGGCGGCGGAGTGCTTCGTCGACAACAGCCCGCCCCCGCCGCCGCGCGAGGCGGCGATCCAGGTTCCGGTACGGGACCGCGGCGCGGGGCGTCCCACGAAGCGGGACCGGCGGGAGATGGAGCGTCTGCGGGGGGCCGGGCCCACCCCCTGACCAGGCCCTGTCCTGCCGATCTTCGCGGGCCCGGAACGACTGGCACGGCACCTCGCCGCGTTGTCGTCAGTCGCCCGAGTACATCCAGTACGAGGACGATCCTCCGCCCAGCGATGCACCGCACCAGACGCCCCGGGCCGATCCACGAAGATCGACAGGACAGGACCCAGGAGGGCGCGGGTTGCGGCTACGGCTGCGGTGACGCGATCGCCCGCGCCGCCGCCACCTCCTGGCGCAGCGGGGCCAGTACCCCCTCCTCGTCGCCCGGCAGTTCCGCGCGTACGCCGACCAGGGTCTCGCTGGTGCGTATCCCCTCGGCCAGCCCCCGCAGCTGCTGCTGGATCCCGGCCACTTCCGCGGCGGCCGGTTCCGGTGCTCCGTGGTCGACGCGGACCCGGGCCGCCGTCGTCGCGTCCACGATGCGTTCGACCGCGACGACCAGCGGCCACCACGCAGCGGCCCGGGTGCCGACCGGCGGCGGTTCGGTCAGGGCGCGCTGGAACTCGGAACGTACGACGGACAGGTCGCGGTAGATGCGGCGCCGGGCCCGTACCCGTTCCGCCCGGTCGCCGGGGCCGCCCGGCTCGAACGCGTACGCCACGTAGTCGGCGATGTCCGTCACCGCGTCCGCGAGCCGGTGGCCGATCCGGACGTGCCAGCTCTCCGGCCACAACAGGTAGCCCGCCACCAGCACGATGGCGCAGCCGATCAGGCTGTCCAGGAAGCGCGGCCAGACCAGGTGGAAACCCTGGTGGTTCAGCAGGTCGGACAGGAGCAGGATGACCGGGGTGATGGCCGCGGTCTGGAACGCGTACCCCTTCGCCGTGAACGCCGGGATCAGTGCCGCGAGCACCACCATCACCGGCACGTCCCACCAGCCGATCGGCACCGCGGCGAGGATCGGCGCGGCGATCACGAGACCGGCCGCGGTGCCCACCGAGCGCAGCACGGCCCGCGAGAACACCGAGCCGAAGTCCGGCTTCAGGACGAACGTGACGGTCAGCGCGACCCAGTACGAGCGGGGCACCGGGATCAGTGAGGTCAGCGCCTGCGCCAGGCCGATGCAGAGGGCCAGGCGCAGCCCGTACCGCCATGAGGACCCGGAGAGCAGCACGTCGCGCGCCGTCCGCCGGATCCGTATCCCGAGCGCGGCGGGGCGGCCGAGCCGGTCGTCGACGTTGTACGGGTCGGGGTCGGCCTTGTGCACGACGGCCGCCGCGTGCCGGAGCGCGCTGTCCACCGCCCGGGTGGCGGGTGAGTCCGGGGCGGGCAGGGTGAGTTCGGCGTCGCCGGTGCGGCTCTCCTCGACGGCGGTGGCGAGTTCGCGTACCGCCGCCGGGATCTCGTCCGGGAGCGGGCACCGCCGGACGTGTACCGCGGGCGCCGCCTCGACGAGCGGGATGACGACGTTGAGCTGGGCGAGCAGCCGCACCATGGCGTTGCTGCGGCCGTGGTAGCGGGCCCGGCGGGCCAGGATCAGGTCGTAGGACGTGTTGAGGGACTGGGTGACGGCCTGCCGCCGCTCCTCGTACGCGTCGGTGCCCGCGGCGGCGAGCAGGTCGGCGACCGCGAGGTAGGTGCCCGCGACCGCGACCCGTTCCGGCAGTTTGCGCCGCAGCGGCCACGCCAGCAGCGTCATGGTGAGGACGAACAGGCCGCCGACCGTCAGCAGCAGCGGCGCCACCCACCAGGGTTTCGGCATCGGGAGCCCCGCGCCGACCACCGCGTTGAGCAGGAGCAGCAGCCCGGACACGGAGGCGACGGCGCCGATCGTCGACATCATGCCGGAGACCAGAGCGACCAGGGTCAGCGCGGCGACGGCCGCCCAGCCGGTCCCGAAGACCAGCGTGCCCAGCATGATGCCGAGCGCGCCGAAGAGCTGCGGTACGGCGATGTTGAGGATGCGCATCCGGTACGCGTCGGCGGTGTCACCGATGACGCCGGAGAGCGCCCCCATGGAGACGAGCGCGCCGTACGCCGGCCGGTCCAGCGCGAAGCCGGCGGCCAGCGGGCCGGCCAGGGCGAGGGAGGCGCGGACGGCCGCGGCCCAGGGGACGGGCGCGGCCGCCCCGGGGCGGAGTCCGCTCAGCAGCCAGGGGGGCGGTGCGGCACGCCTGCGTCCGGATCCGGCCTCCGTGTCGGTCAATGCGTCCCCCTGTGTGGTGCGTTCAGCCCCAGTAGCCCTCGACCTCGTCGGCCGGCCGTACCGTCGCCGCGGACGGGTCCTCGCCGAACTCCCTGAGGGCGCGGCGCTGGCGCAGCAGGTCCCAGCACTGGTCGAGCCGGACCTCCACCGTACGCAGGCGGGATCTCTCGTCCTCGGTGAGGCCCGATTCCTCGGTGGAGCGGCTGCGCAGGTCCCGTTCCTCGGCGATGAGTCCGCCGATGTTGTCGATGATGTCGTGTTCGATGTCGCGTTCCCGGTCGTCCATGGCGTCTCCTTCGGGTCTGCGCGCGTGGTCCGGGCTCAGAGCCTGTCGGGTTGACCTCAGAGTGCGATGACGGTCTTGCCGCGTGCGCCGCCCGTGCGGTTCCGGTCGAGGGCCTGCGGGGCCTTCTCCAGCGGGAGTTCGACGTCGATCGGCACGCGCAGTACGCCTTCGGCGGCGCCCGCGGCCAGGACGTCGAGCAGGACCCAGCTGGGTTCGAGCCGGAAGTCGATGCCGGTCACGTCCGCGGGGAGCCCGGCCCCGGCGGCGACGCCCCGCGTGGTGAGGGCGATCCCGCCGGTGCGTACCGGCGCGGCACGGGCGGCGAAGGCGTCGGAGGTGGTGGAGACCAGGTCGACCAGTGCGTCGATGCCGTCCGGGCAGCTTTCCCGTACCGCCGTTTCGAGGGGGCGTTCCGTGGTGTCGATCGTGACCGTGGCTCCCAGGGCCGCCATCCGCTGGTGTTCGTCGCCGCGCACGGCCGCGATCACGCGTACGTCGCGCGCCGAGGCGAGCTGGGTCAGACAGCTGCCGACGCCGCCCGCCGCACCGATGACCAACAGGCTCTCGTGGCCGCGGAACACCGCGATCTCCAGGATCTGGGCGGCCGTCATCCCGGTGGACGGCAGTGCGGCCGCGGTACGGAGGGGGAGGCCGGCCGGGACGAGGGTGATGGCGGAGTCCTGCGACACGGACACGTAGTCGCAGTAGGTACCGGCGCGGGCCCTCGGCCCTCCGGCCCGGCCGAAGTCGTGGGCGTCGCCGAGCCGGCCGAAGACCTGGTCGCCGACCCGGAAGCGGTTCGCACCGCGGCCGATCATGTCCACCCGGCCCGCGAAGTCCACGCCGACGACCAGCGGGAACACGCGCGGGGCGGGCCCGGCGTCCGGGGAGCCCCGGGCGGCCTGCCAGTCTCTTGGGTTGAGTGCGGCGTACTCGATCCTGACCCGTACCTCGCCGGTTTCCGGCTCGGGCTTGGGCAGCTCTACCAGTGCGGGGTCTGCCCCGAACGCGCTGACGGCTATCGCTCGCATACGGAAGACCTCTCAGTCGCCCCCGATCCGGCAGTCACGAGAACCACTCTTCCCCGGCCCGCCCGCCGCCGCACGTCGAACCCGGCCCGCTACGGAACCGTCCGTCGCCGGGCCGCCCACCACCTCCCGAGCACCGCGCACACCGCCACCGCCAGCCCCGTCCCGAACACGATCCACACCGTCGTGCGCAGGGAACTCGTGAGCGCGTCGTACACAGCCGCCGCACCGCCCGTCTCGCTCTCCGGCACCTCGGCGAGCACCCGGTCGCGTGCGATCGCGATCACCGCGCGCAGCACGAGCGCCCCCAGCGCGAATCCGGCCCCGGCCACCGCCGTGGCGAAGAGCGCGGCGCGCCCGGAGCGCCCGCGCCCCGGCCCGCCGCGCAACCAGGCCACGAGCACCGTCAGGACGGCGAACACGACCGTGCCCACGGCGGGCCGGACGCCGGCGGCGCGCAGCCACCGGAATTTCTGGCGCAACTGGTCGGCACGGTCGGCGGAGATGAGCGTGATGTCGGTGTGCTGGACCGGAATCCGGTCGGCGAACGGCACCCCATTCCCTTCCAGATTCTGTTTGACCTGTTGGGTGAGGGGTGCCAGGTCGATGGTCACGGCCTCACCGGTCCTGCCGTTCAGCGCGGCGGTGACGGCCTCGTGGGCGGTGCGGTTGGCGGCGTTCCACGCGGCCCGGAAGGCGTCCGTGGTGGTGAAGGACATGACCGCCTGGTGCAGGAAGTCCCGCACGGTGCTCTGGAGCGGACCGGCGTCGATCTGCCGCATCGTCGCGTCGGTGATGAGGTCGCTGACGGTGCCTTGCACGTCCGGGTCGGAGGCGAGCGGGGCGACCGCGGCCACGTAACGGTCCGTGTTGTCGATTTCCAGATCCACCCAGGCGGAGAGCGCGCTCAGCGGGACGAGCACGGCGAGCAGCACCAGCACCACCGCCGTCAGACCCGCCGAGATGTACGTCCGCATCCCTCCAGGGAATCCCGTACGGAGGCGTCGCGCCCCGGGCCGTACGCCATCCGAGTTGCCGGGTGCTGCGGCCGGGTGTGCTCTGGAGGGACGAAGGGGCGACGGAAGGAGTTCTCCGCCATGGCCACACATGCAGCGATGCCGACACGCGGACGGCCCCGGAGACGGTCACGTACACGTCAGCACAGCACGGCCGCCTGGGCCGTTCCCGTCACGCTGGGTGCGGCGTACGGCCTCTACGTGTCGTTCGTCCTCCGCAACCATGGCGCGAGCGGCGGCCGGCAGTTCTGGTACGGCCTGATCACCGCGGTGGTGCTCGCAGTCGTGTGCTTCGCACTGGGCCGGATCCAGCACACCCTGCTGCCCCTGGTGCGGGCGGTGGCGTACGGCGCGCTGACGGCCGCGGCGATCGGCCTGCTGGTCGGGGTGACCGGTTCGAGCGTGCTGCGGTCCTCGGCGCTGGGACTGGCGGTCGGCCTCGGGATGTTCATCACGACGTTCTACATCTTCTACACGCACGAGCAGGAGTGAACGCCCCTCCGGGCGCATCGGTACATGAGGACGGGCCCGCGCTCGGCGCGGGCCCGTCCTCATGCCGTCCCCTGTGCTCAGCCGCGTACGACCGTCACCGGGCACGGTGCGTGCTGGGTGACATGGAGGCTGACCGAGCCGAGCAGCGTCGCCTTGAAGCCGCTGTAACCGCGATCCCCGACGACCAGCAGGTTCGCGCCCTTGGCGCGCTCCAGCAGGGACTGGGCCGGGTTGCCGATCACCACGACCTTGCTGACCGCGGCCGCGCCGTCGGCGCCCAGGGCCTCTTCCAGCGCTTCGGTGAGGGCCACGGTCGCCACGGCCTGCGGGTCGAAGTCCTCCGGCATGCCCGGCATCATGGACGCCCAGCTGGTCGCGGGGTACTCCCAGCTGTTGACGGCTTCCACCGTGTCACCGGTCAGTTCCGCCTGGCGTACGGCCCAGTGCAGTGCCTTGATCGACGACTCGGAGCCGTCAACGCCCACCACGATCCTGCCCATCTCTGCCTCCAGCTCGGTTCGGCTCAGTGCGCAGATGCGTCGTGCGAGAAATCCCCGCACGACGCATCTTTCGCTCCAACTCTAATCAAACCGGACAGGGTTTCGAGCGGCGGGGCCACTCGGGCGGGGCCACTCAGAGGAGCTCAGTCGAGCCGCAGATCGGCGAGCTGCTGCTCGAACGGCACGACCTCGTCGTCGAGCCCGAGCGCCCTCGCCGCCCCGGAGACCGCCCGGCCGCCCGCGATCATGGCGGCGAGTTCGCCGCCCGCGCGCCGGATGCGGGACGGCAGGCCGTCGGTGTACTCGTCGCCGGACGAGCCCCAGTCCTCCGACGCCGCGTACACGGAGGTCGGTACGACGGTGGCCCGCAGGTAGGCGAAGAGCGGACGCATCGCGTGTTCCAGGACGAGCGAGTGGCGGGCGGTGCCGCCCGTCGCCGCGATGACGACGGGCTTGCCGGTCAGCGCCGTGTTGTCGATCAGGTCGAAGAACGACTTGAACAGTCCGCTGTACGACGCGGTGAAGACGGGCGAGACGACGATCAGGCCGTCCGCCTCCGTCACCTCCTTGATCGCCTCGTCCAGGGCGCTCGGCGGGAATCCGGTCACCAGGTTGTTGGCGATGTCGACGGCCAGGTCGCGCAGTTCGATCACGTGGACCTCGACGGTGCGGTCCTGTTCGGCCAGCAGGCGTTCGCGGGCGGCGCCGGCCAGCCGCTCGGCCAGCAGCCGGGTCGAGGAGGGGCTGCTGAGCCCGGCCGATACGGCGACGATCCGCAGGGGTTCGGTGGCGAACACGCCGGACGTGGTGGACACGGTGGTCAGGCCTCCTTCGTGGCCGTGCGGGCGGCGACGGCCGGGTGCACGGGGGCGGAGTCCGGGACTCCGGCCGGCCGCAGGCCGGCGAACTCCTTGCGCAGCACCGGGACGACCTCCTCGCCGAGGATGTCGAGCTGCTCCAGGACCGTCTTCAGCGGCAGTCCCGCGTGGTCCATCAGGAACAGCTGGCGCTGGTAGTCGCCGACGGCATCCCGGAACGACAGGGTCCGCTCGATGACCTCCTGCGGGGAGCCGACGGTCAGCGGGGTCTGCCGGGAGAAGTCCTCCAGGGAGGGTCCGTGCCCGTAGACCGGCGCGTTGTCGAAGTACGGGCGGAACTCCCGTACGGCGTCCTGCGAGTTCTTCCGCATGAACACCTGGCCACCGAGGCCGACGATGGCCTGCTCGGCGGTGCCGTGCCCGTAGTGCGCGTACCGCTGCCGGTAGAGGTCGACCATCTTCTTGGTGTGCTCGATGGGCCAGAAGATGTTGTTGTGGAAGAAACCGTCGCCGTAGTACGCGGCCTGCTCGGCGATCTCCGGCGAGCGGATCGAGCCGTGCCAGACGAACGGCGGGACGCCGTCCAGGGGGCGGGGGGTCGCGGTGAAGGACTGGAGCGGCGTACGGAACTTGCCCTCCCAGTCCACGACGTCCTCGCGCCACAGCCTGTGCAGCAGGGCGTAGTTCTCGATGGCGAGCGGGATGCCCTGGCGGATGTCCTTGCCGAACCACGGGTAGACCGGGCCGGTGTTGCCGCGCCCCATCATCAGGTCGACGCGGCCGTCCGCGAGGTGCTGGAGCGTCGCGTAGTCCTCGGCGATCTTCACCGGGTCGTTGGTGGTGATGAGCGTGGTGGACGTCGACAGGATCAGGTTCTCGGTACGGGCCGCGATGTAGCCGAGCGTGGTCGTCGGCGAGGACGGGACGAACGGCGGGTTGTGGTGCTCGCCGGTCGCGAAGACGTCCAGGCCGACCTCCTCCGCCTTCTGGGCGAGCGCGATGGTGGCCTTGATCCGCTCGTGCTCGCTCGGCGCCCTGCCGGTCGTCGGGTCGGTGGTCACGTCTCCGACGGTGAAGATCCCGAACTCCATGGCGCCGCCTCCAGAACTGTGGTTGTTGAACCTTGAACTATATGGACAGACCCTACAACGGAACACCCCCCTGACCTATTCCGCCGGGGAGAACCGGGTGCGGTGCGTACCCTGGACCGGATGCGGAGGCCGGGCGTGGCCTTCGCCGGACGGAGGCAGCGGCTGTGAGCGAGAGCGAGCGCTGGAAGGAGCGCGGCGTCGCCCTGCGCGTCTTCGTCTACGTCTTTGCCACGCACCTCTTCGCGGGCTTCATCTGGATCCTCTTCTACGTGGGCGAGCACGCCAAGAAGTGAGCGGGCGTCGAGTGGGCGGCGGGAACCCCGGGGGCGCGGTACGCAGAGGTGATGCTCCCCACTGAATGATAGAAGCCTGGTATCATTGCATCATGCTGTATGGGGCGCCCCGCCTGGACTCGCTCGACCTTCGGGTCCTGGAACAGGTCGATGCGATGCGCGACCGGCTTCGGTGTGCGGTGCAACAGGCCCCAATGAAATGGACACTCGATCTGCGCAAGGCGCTGACGGCCAGTGCCATCGCGGCGTCGAACACCATCGAGGGTTACCGGGTCGCTGCCGCAGACGTCGCCGACCTCATGGACGGTGAGCGCGAGGTCGAGACCAGCGACGAGAACAAGGCGGAGACGCTGGCCTATCAGCAGGCCATGACATACATCCAGTCGCTCCATGACGTCACCGACTTCCGGTACAGCAAGGAACTCCTCAACGGCCTCCACTGGATGCTCCAGGGGCATCACCACCCGCGCAAGGTCGCCGGCCAGTGGCGCAGGACCGCCATCCGCATCACCGCCCCCGGTGACGAACTCGCCACCGACTACGAAGGACCGGACAGCGACCTGCTCCCCGGCCTCATGGGTGAGCTCGTGGACTGGCTCAACGACGGCGACCTCGACAGCCATGTCCTGATCCGTGCCGCGATGGCTCACCTGAACCTGGTGAAGATCCATCCCTGGTCCGACGGCAACGGCCGCATGTCACGTTCGCTGCAGACGCTTCTGATCGCCCGGGGTGGAGTCCTTGCCCCCGAGTTCTCCTCGATCGAGGAATGGCTGGGCATGCCGGGCAACACCTGGGACTACTACAAGGTGCTGCGTGAGGTCGGAGGCCCCGTCTGGTCGCCGGAGCGGGACACGCTGCCCTGGATCAAGTTCAACCTACTCGCCCACCACCAGCAGACCCAGCGGGTGCAATTCCGCGTCGACCGGTCCAACGACTGCTGGACGCAGCTCACGGAAGAGGCCGACGCGTACGGGATCACCGAGCGGCAGGTGACGGCCCTTCACGAGGTGGCGATGGCCGGACGGGTGCGCCGCTCCCGCTACGAGAAGGCCGAAGCGATCAACACCCAGCAGGCGACCCGCGATCTCCAGGCACTGACCAAGGCCCAGCTGCTCACGGCCGTGGGCCGGACGAAGGGCCGCCATTACATCGCAGGGCCGCGGTTCCCGGAGCGGGTGCTGGCCACCGCCCGGCGACACCACACCATCCGCAACCCGTACGCCATGTAGCGGCACCATTCAGCGCCATCGCACGAACCGGCGTCCCGGCGCAGCCATCGCGATCCGGCGCAGGGGCTTGTTCACGGGCGCACCACCTGGGTCATCTCGGCGTCGGGGTTGGGGGCGGGCGCGGGCGCGGGGCGGCGTGCGGTGTCGCTGATGCGGATCAGGATGCCGACGAGGGCCCAGTTGGCGATGACGGAGGAACCGCCGTACGCCAGGAACGGCATCGTCATACCGGTCAGCGGGATCAGGCCCATCACACCGCCGGCGACGACGAAGACCTGCAGCGCGAAAGCGCCCGACAGGCCGATGGCGAGCAGCTTGCCGAACGGGTCGCGGGCCGCGAGGGCGGTGCGTACGCCGCGCTCCACGATCAGGCCGTAGATCAGCAGGATCGCCATGATGCCCGTCAGGCCCAGTTCCTCGCCGAAGGTGGCGAGGATGAAGTCGGAGTTGGAGGCGAACCGGATGAGGTCGGAGCGGCCCTGGCCGAGGCCGGTGCCGAGGGTGCCGCCGGAGCCGAACGCCCACAGCGCCTGCATCGACTGCTCGGAGTGACCGACCACGTTCTGGCGGCTGAGCATGTACTCGCGCATGGGGTCGAGCCAGGCCTGGACACGTTGCTGGACGTGCGGCTCGAAGGAGGAGACGCCGACGGCGCCGGCCGCGGACATCAGCAGCCCGAAGACGATCCAGCTGGTCCGCTCCGTGGCGGCGTACAGCATGATGACGAACATTCCGAAGAACAGCAGCGACGTGCCGAGGTCGGTCTCGAAGACCAGGATCAGGATCGAGAGGAACCAGATGACCAGGATCGGGCCGAGGTCGCGGCCGCGCGGCAGGTGCAGGCCCATGAAGCGGCGGCTGGCCAGGGCCAGCGCGTCGCGCTTGACCATCAGATAGCCGGCGAAGAAGACCGCGAGCGCAATCTTCGCGAACTCACCGGGCTGAATGCTGAAGCTGCCGACGTGGATCCAGATCTTGGCGCCGTATATGTCGGCGCCCAGGCCCGGGACCAGCGGAAGCAGTAGCAGGAACAGCGCGCCCACCATGGATATGTAGGTGTAGCGCTGCAGGACGCGGTGGTCTTTGAGGAAGATCAGCACCAGGATGAACAGCGCGATGCCAATCGCCGTGTACATCAGCTGCCGTGGCGCGGCTGTTCCCGCCTGCTTGATCGACTGCAGCAGCTCGGACTGGTCCAGCCGCCAGATGACGACCAGGCCGAGCCCATTCAGCAGCGTGGCCAGCGGCAGCAGCAGTGGGTCCGCGTACGGCGCGCACTTCCGTACGACGAGATGGGCGACGCCGGCCAGCAGACCCAGGCCCAGGCCGTAGCTCAGCAGGCCGGACGGCAACCGGTTGTTGATGGCCAGGCCCACGTTGGCGTAGGCGAACACTGGGACGACGACGGCGAATAACAGCAGTGCGAGCTCGGTGTTGCGCCGGCTCGGCGCGCCGACCGTCGACGTGTGGTGCGTCGACGTGTTCGTAGAACTGCTCATCGTGTGCCGGGGCCTCTCACGGCTTGCCTACTGCTGACTGAGTCGACGGAGTCGGCGGCGCTGTGGCCTTGGATGTCGTCTTAGACGTGAAGAAAGCGTGTGTGGTTCCTGTGGTGCCCGTGGTACCGCTGGACCAGCGGCTCCGGAGGTTCCACCCCGCCCGGCCCCGCCCCACCGACTGATGGGGGTACGGGGCGCGGTGCGGGCCCGGGAAGGTGGTGTGGGCGGAGCTGGTGTGCCCGCAGGTGGACGCCGGGAATGGGGCGTGACCGTATCGCCGGGGCGCGTTATCATCGCCCCATGACCTCCGTACCGTGCCGAAACTGGTGGCGCTCCTCCTAGGAGCGGCCACCTCCATCTGCACGGAACCAGGGCCGTTCGAAACGGACGGCCCTTTTTCTCTGCCCTCGTACGGGTACGCATGCCGATCCCGGCGGGCCGTCCTCCACGCAACCAGCACCCGCGAGGAGAGAGCCCCCATGAACACAGCCACCGACACCGTCGCACCCATCGCCGCCGCACCCGCCCAGCGCCGCAGTGCCGAGCTGGAGCGGCTGATTCAGCAGGAACCCGGGCGGTTCCGGGTGATGACCGGGGACCGGCCCACCGGGTCGCTCCACCTCGGGCACTACTTCGGCACCCTCCACAACCGGGTCCGGCTCCAGGACCTCGGTGTGGACGTCTTCGTGATCGTCGCGGACTACCAGGTGCTCACCGACCGGGACGTCGCCGACCGGCTCTCCGAGCACATGGAAGGGATGCTGCTGGACTACCTGGCCATCGGGATCGACCCGGCACGCACGACGGTCTTCAATCACAGTGCCGTGCCCGCACTCAACCAGCTGATGCTGCCCTTCCTCAGCCTCGTCTCCGTCGCCGAACTGAACCGCAACCCCACCGTCAAGGACGAGATCGCGCACTCCCGGCAGTCCGCCGTCAGCGGGCTGATGTTCACGTATCCCGTGCACCAGGCCGCGGACATCCTGTTCTGCAAGGGCAACCTCGTCCCCGTCGGGCAGGACCAGCTGCCGCACCTCGAAGTGACGCGGACCGTCGCCCGCCGCTTCAACGAGCGGTACGGGGCGGTCTTTCCGGAGCCGGATGCGCTGCTCTCCGCCGCGCCGCTCCTGCTCGGTACCGACGGCACCAAGATGAGCAAGAGCCGTGGAAACTCCATCGCGCTCGGCGCCACTGCCGACGAGACGGCGCGGCTGATCCGCGGGGCGAAGACGGACGCGGACCGGCACATCACGTACGACCCCGAGACCCGGCCCGAGGTGTCGGGGCTGGTACTGCTCGCCGCGCTCTGTCTGGACCGTGACCCGTACGCCGTGGCCGAGGAGATCGGCGGCGGGGGTGCGGCCGCGCTCAAGCGGACGGTCACCGATGCCGTCAACTGCCGGATGGCGCCGATCCGGGCCCGGCGGGCGGAGTACGCGCAGGACATGGCATACGTACGGTCGGTGCTCCGGGCCGGCAACGAGCGCGCCAACGAGACCGCCGAGGCGACACTGGACGAGGTGCGGGGGGTGATGGGGGGCGGACTCCGGTAGCGCTTCGTCAGGTAACAGGGCCTCTCGTCCGGACCGGGCCAGGCGCCCCGGGCCGCCACCTCCAGGATCAGCGCCGCGATGTTCCAGGCGTCGTCCGCGCCGCTGTGGTGGCGGCCCTCCAGGGGGAGGCCCGCCACCTTCAGGGCCTGGGCCATGCCGGGGCGCTTGCGCAGTCCGTAGGCGGAGGTGAAGGGGAGCTTGGCGTTGGTGTGGCGGTGGCCGAACGGATAGCGGGTTCCGGTGGCCCAGCACTGGCGGGTGAACTGGTTGCGGTCGTAGTCGCCCCAGCTGGCCCAGGGGCGGGTGCCCGACTCGTGCTCGGACGCCAGCAGGCGGCAGGCCTCCGCGAAGGACACGCCCGTGTTCACCTCGGCCTGGGTGAGGCCGGTCAGCTCGGTGCAGAAGGCGCTGACCGTGGACCGGGCGGGCCGGATCAGAATCCGGTGGCGGGCGAGCCTTCCCCGAACTCTCGACTCCTTTCGAGCAGGGGAGACCCCATCGGCCGCGTGCAGGTCGACGACGGTCAGCCCGATCTCGATGATCTCGCTCACCGAACCGGGCGGCGGCTGCCCGTCCCAGCACGTCGCCTCGATGTCGATGACGTTGAGGAGGTCGGCGGAGTCGGTGTCCATGGGGGCAGGGTAGGGACCGGGGCGCGTGCCGGGCATCCGGATTTCGGCGCCCACCGGCCCGCGCCGGACACGGCCTACGGCCTCGGGACCACCGGGCGCCGTCGGCGCAGCAGTTCGGCCAGGCCCCGGCGGGTCGCCGCGATCACCACGCGGTCCTCGGCGCGCAGTACGTACCCGGGGTGCAGGTCCCAGACCAGGCCCGAGGGGCGGTCCGGGGCGGTGGGGGCGGCCGTGGTCAGGTCCGGGCGGCGGTCGCCGGGCGGGGTGGCGTCCAGCGCGAGGACCCGCCAGAAGCCGGCCCGGAACGCCTGCTCCACCGTGCGGCCCTCCAGCTGCGGATGCCCCGCGACCTCGACCGCCGCGAACAGCATCACCTTCCGCTCGACCGGGATCGCGCCCAGGATCTGCCGGCCCATCATGGCGACGGCGAAGGACGGGGCGGCCAGGTGGGAGACGGAACGGGAGCGGGTCAGGGCCTGCGGGTGGGCGGTGCGCAGGGTGCGGTAGACGGCGGTGGCGAACTCGTCGTCGAACAGGCGCAGGGTGACGCGCAGATCCGGCTTGACCGAGCGGGCGTACAGCGCGGCCTCCAGGTTGGTGGTGTCGGCGCTGGTCAGGGCGAGGAGTGCGCGGGCGCGCTGGATCTTCGCGGCCTCCAGGACGCCCTCCTGCGTGACGTCGCCGAGGACCACCGGCACGTGCAGCCGCCGGGCCACGGGGATGCCGCGCGCGTCCGGATCGTCCTCCACGCACACCACGGGGATGCCGAGCTCACGCAGCCGGACGAGGACCCGCGTGCCGATCTTGCCGAGGCCGAGCAGCACCACATGGCCGGAAAGACCGCGCGGCGGTCGGCGCAGGGAGGACGCCGTACGGAGCGAGCCGAAGGCTTCCAGCACGCCCGCCACGAGCAGCGGGAGCAGCAGCAACCCGGCGACGCCGGAAAGGAGTTGGATGATCTGGCGGGCCGTCGGGTCGCCGATAGCCGGGTCGCCCATCGCGAACAGGTCCAGCAGCGTCAGATACGCGGCGTGCAACGGGTCGTCGCCGGTGGTGAGCGTGGACGCGACGGCGAGGCCCAGCACGGCCAGCCCGACCCCCAGCGCCGACCAGCGCAGCCGCCGCGAGAAGACCTGGCTGAGCGGTGCGCCCCTGCCGCCCATCCGGGGTGGCGGACCGGCCGGGCCCGCCTGGCTGACCGCTTCCAGGACGATCGTGCCACGACCCGCCGCGGCAACCACCTGCCGTTCGTCGGGCAGGAGTTGGGGCCCTTCGTCGCCGCTGCTGTCGGAGCCTTCCGTGCCCGCCGGGTCGTGGGTGGTGGAGGAGAGCAGCGCGAGGGTGCAGAGGCCGGGGTCGGCGGTCCGGCCGTCCTGGGGCGGGGTGCGTTCGGCGGCGCGCAGCAGCAGGCCCTCCGCCTGGATGACCTTGCTGGAGCCGGTGAGCGCGGTCGCGGCGAGGGCGGGCGCGGCGGTGTCGGCATCGGAGAGGACGGTGGTCGAGGTGTCCAGCGCGGCCCGGTCGAGACCGGGTGCGGCGACGGCCGCGGCCTGGTCGAGGAGGGTTTCCAGATACTGGCCCAGCTTGCGGTTGTAGAGCCGGATGACCAGCCGGAGACGAGGGTTGAGGCGGCGGGCGGCCAGTGCGGCGCGGATGTTGCGCTCGTCGTCGTCGTAGACCAGGGCCAGCGCGGCGGCCGATGCGACGCCCGCCTCCTCGAACGCCTCGTCGGACGGCTCCGCCGCCTCCAGGATGCGCACCGCTTCCACTCCGGCGTTGGTGTCGCCGCTCCCGGGAGCGGCCGGCGATCCGTTCCCGCCGTTGCGGTTCATCGCCTGCGACATCCGGCCGAACAGTGCCGCCGCCCGGCCCCGCCCGGTCAGCGGCAGTTCCGCCCGGTTCGCGTCGCGTCCGGGCGGCAGGACGAGGGTGACCCGTTCTCCGTACACATAACGCAGCTCTCCGGCCAGCCGCTGGGCCAGTGCGTCGTCGCCGCAGACGACCATGTGTCCGCCGAACGGGGAGCGTTGGGGCTGATGGGACTGTTGGGGAAGTGGAGGCACGGGCCCCAGCATGCCTTGCCCCTCTCCGTCTTAGACCACCGGTCAGTGATCTCCCTCGGCGGCATCGAGCGGCCGCGCCGCGTGCCGGGCCTGCGGGTTGCTGAGCAGATGGCGCGGGTCCGCGACCCGGACGATCGCCGACTCGACCGCCGCGATCCGGTCCGCGAGCAGCCCCAGCGCCGCGACCGCTCGCGTCACGGGGTCGCCGTCCGGGCCGCCGAGCGTCTGCGTACGGACGTAGGAGGCGGTGATCGCGGACCACCGCGCGGACTGTTCGGCGGTGAGACGGCCGCGCAGCGAGGCGAGTTTCAGCAGGTTGGACTCCGCGCCGGTGGTCAGCGTCTGGGCCTCGCCCGCGTAGTGGTCGTCGATGACGTCGGACAGCTCCGCCTCGTTCATCACCGGCACGATCCGCTCGGCGATCTTGTTCATGTTGCGGTACGAACCCTGGAGCCGGAACGGCGGCTCGGTGCGCGTCGCATCCGTCTGCGCGGCGGAGGCGATGTACGCGGCGTTCACGGCAAGCACCGTGTCCCGGGCCCTCAGCAGATGGCGCAGGACCGCGACGATCCGGTCCACCTCGGCGGGCGCGTACGGATGGTCGAGCCGGTCCGCGCCCGCTGCGAGCTCCGTGCCGGAGGCGAGCCGTACAAACAGGGCCAGATCGTCGCGGGAACGCCCGGCGAGCGGTGCCAGCACCGGGTTGGCGGTGAGCGCGTTCTCGATGAAGCTCAGCGCGAAGGCGTCCTCGCGGCCGCTCAGCACCTCGCCGAGATTCCAGACGTCGGCCCGGTTGGCGAGCATGTCGGGGACCTGGAACCGCGCCCCGGACTCGGTGTACGGATTGCCCGCCATGCACACCGCGAAGCGCTTGCCCCGCAGGTCGTAGCTGCGGGGTTCGCCGTCCCGGACGCCCTCGATCCGGCGGGTGGCGTCGCAGAGCGGGATGAACTTCTGGAGCAGTTCGGGCGAGGTGTGCTGGATGTCGTCGAGGTAGAGGAGCGTGTTGTTGCCCGCCTCCAGGGCGAAGTTGATCTTCTCGATCTCCTGGCGGGCGGTCGCGGTGCTCGCCTGTGCCGGATCGAGGGAGGTCACGTCGTGGCCGAGGTTCGGTCCGCTGATCTTGACGAGGACCAGGCCGAGCCGGTCGGCGACGTACTCCATGAGCGTCGTCTTGCCGTAGCCGGGCGGCGACACGAGCAGCAGCAGGCCCTGCGAGTCGGTGCGCCGGTCGGCGTCGGCGGTGCCGAGCTGTTTGGCGAGACTGTCGCCGATCAGGGGCAGATACACCTCGTCCAGGAGCCGGTTGCGGACGAACGCCGACATGACGCGCGGCCGGTGGTCGTCCAGCCGCAGCCGGGCCCGCTCGGTGGTGACGAGCGCGGTGCGCAGACGCTGGTAGGCGCGGAAGCCGGGAACGGCGGTGGTGCGGAACTCGGCCGTACGGGCTAGGAGTTCGTCGAGGCGAACGGCGAGCCGGCCCCGGTCGATGCGCGGGTGGGTGCCGAGCAGGCCCTCCACGGTGGCGGTGAGCGGCGCCTCGCACTCGTACCGCGCGAGCACCGGCTCCGGGCAGAGCTCCACGGCGACGGCCTCCGCCAGATCGCCCGCGTCGGTCTCCGTGCCGCTCGCGGCGGCGTACGAGGCGAGCCAGCCCTCGACCAGCTGGCGCCGGGCGGGGAGGTCGTCGCGGAGGGCGGCGAGGTCCTCGTCGTACGCCGAAGAGCCCGTCGCACGACGGAACTTGTCCAGGAACTCCACGACGGCGGCGCTCGTGACGAATCCGGCGGGACCGCTCGTCAGCTCCTCGAAGAGGTACGCGGCGACAGCCCGGGAGCCGTCGGCCGGCGAATCGTCGGGCCGGGGGTCCCCGCCCCAGGAGCCGTCGGCCCGGATGATGTCCGCCCACTCCTCCTGAAGGGCCGCGATGGCCGGGGCGAGGCCGAACGTCTCGCGGGCGCGGGCCAGCGAGAGGGCCCGCCGGGTCCAGGAGGTGCGCCGGGCCTCGTCCGTCCCGTACGCCCAGAAGAGCTGTGCCGCCGCTCGTACGGCGGGCGTGCAGCGCAGCAGTCCGGCCCCGGCGTGCAGATCGAGCAGGGTGGTGAGGATCGCCTCGGCGTCCTCGTCGTGGACGCCGCGCTGGTAGCCCTCGTCGTACGCGGATGCCGCCGCCTCCCGTACCAGTGCGGCCAGTTCGTCGGCGTCCAGGGCGGCGAGCGGGTCGGCGCCGTGCTCGTCCAGGAGCCGGGCGGCCAGGTACTCGGAGCGGTATACGTGCGGGGACTCGGAGGGCAGCGTCCGGTCCCAGTACGGGCGGGTCGCCTCGAACTCCGGGTCGGTGACCGGCGCCCGGTAGTCCGTGCCGGTGAGGGCGAACGCCAGCCGGTCCCCGTGCGGGACGAGCGTCAGGTCGAAGGGCTGGGTGTTCACGGCGAACCGGTGCCGGCCGAGACGGATCGTCGCACCGCCGTCCGCGTACAGCTCACTGCGGTCGCGCAGTGAGCGCCCGGCCTCCTGGCGGGCGGCCAGCAGCTGCCCGTCCAGCTCCTCGGCGCGCACCGGGTCACCGAGTTCGCGCAGCTCCTCGGCGGTGCGGCGGACCTTGGCGACCATCGGGTCGGAGGCGAAGTACGTGTGGACGGCGTCCAGGTCGGGCAGGGCGGCCAGCCGCCGGGAGACCGTCTCCAGGACCCGGGCCGCCGAATCCGCCAGCCGCTCCGCCCGCCGGGCGCGGGCGTCCTGCAAGGTCTGCTTGCGGGCCGAGAACGCCTCGTACACCTCCGTGCGCCGCTCGGACAGCTCGGCGAGGAAGTCGTCGAACTCCGCGAACCGCGACTCCAGGTTCTCCAACTGGAGCAACAGCCTCGCGAGTTGCTCGTCACAGGCGTCCGGGGTGTCCGCCGCGGCCAGCGCTCCGGTGACGGCCTGCCCGAGCAGCGCGAACTCGGCCGCGAACTCGGCGCGGCCCTCGTGGTCCAGGAGCTCGCGGCGGCGCGCGTCGAGCGTGGCGCGGGCCCGGTTGACCCCGCCGAGCACCTCGGCGATCCGCTCCAGGATCGACGTGCGGACCGTCGCGTCACCGATGTCGAGCCCGGCGACGACATCGGTGACGGTGCTCAGGCCCTCCGTCATCTCCGTCAGCCGGTCGCCGAGCGCCGTCGCGTCCACGACGCCGGTGAGCGCGCCCGCCTCGGCGGTGAGGCGGGCGATGTCCTCGTGGTAGTCGGCGAACGCGTCTTCGCGACCGAGGAACGCGACGGCGCGCCGGCCCGCCGTTTCGATGTCCTCGGCCGTGGCGGCGGTGAGTTCGGCGATCCGCTCGGTGTCCGCGTACCGCATCTCGGCCAGCGTCGCCAGATGGCCGTGCGCGCGCCGCAGTTCGGTGAGCTGCGCGACCCAGGCGGCGGCCGAGCGCGGGGCCTCGCCCCGGATACGACGGACGAGCGCGGTGAGCCGGTCGGCCGTCTCGGTGAGTGCGTCGGCGGCCTGCCGGGTCAGCTCCCGCACCGTCTCGAACTCGCCGAGGACCTGCTGCGCGGTGTCCCGCAGCTCCGCCAACGGGTCGGCGAGTGCTCCGAGTTCGGGATCGGTCAGCCAGTGGTAGCGGTCGCAGGCGCGGGTGCAGTCCGCGACCAGCCGCGCGTACACGGCGGCGGTCGGGGTCGTCTCGGCGGCGCTGTGCGCGAGCGCGAGGCAGTCGGAGATGCCGCGCACCAGGTCGGCGTTGCCGACCCGGGCGAGGGGGCCGTTCCCGGCGGGGCGGGAGGCGGCGTAGGTGTCGGAGACGTACGGGGTCTGCCAACGCTGCAACGGGTGGACCCGGGCCGGTTCGTCGCCCGTGGCGGCGGCACGCAGGAGGACGAGCGTGCCGGTGTCCAGCAGGGCGTGGCCTCGGCCCTGGAGGGGAGTGGCGACCTCCTGCCGGATCAGGTTGTAGGGCAGGAGCAGGCTGCGGCCGTCGTCGGGGGAGCGGAAGACGTAGAGGACGTCCTCGCCGTTCGGGGAGCGGACCGCGCCCTCGAAGACCGGGTCGGTGAGCGGTTCGGCGATGTCGAAGGTCTTGGCGGTGCCGGTGGTGAGGTAGTAGCCGCCGGGGAAGATGATCCCCTGGTCCTCCGGGAGCCGGTGGCAGGCGGGCCCGATGAGGTCCAGGCGCAGGACCGTGCCGAGCAGCGAGTTGAAGACCAGGTACCGCCAGGACTCCTCGTTGTACGGGCGGACGCGGAGCAGGACCAGCGGGCCGATCACGGCATGCTCGACGTCCGCGTCGGCGAGGGACTGGAGGGGTTCGGCGACCGGCTCCTGGTAGATCCCGTCGGGGGTTTCGGTGTCGTTGACCGTCTTGACGGTGAGGCTGCCGCCCAGCGTGTCGACGAAGAGGACGGCGCCCGTGCCGTCGCCGTCGCCGCCCACCGCGATGTGCGGGTGCCGGCCGAGGACGTGGGACTCGCGGCCCGCGACCGTCCAGCTGAAGTCGTGCGACGGCGGGAAGACGTGGTCGCGGTCGCCGCGCGCGTCGAGGAACGCGCCGGGCGACCCGTCCGGGCCGAGCGCCCAGCGCAGCACCCGGATGCCGTCGGCGCTCTCCCCGGTACGGAAGACGGCGAGCAGTCTGCCGTCCACCCGGCGCAGCCGCAGCAGGCGGGCGTCGCGGTAGTAGCGGTGCAGGGCGGTGAATTCGCGTACGAAGGCGTCGTCGTCGAGCAGGCCGCCCTCGCCCGCAGGTACCTCCTCCAGCTCGGGTCCGTACAGGGCGAGCACGTCGCCCACCCTGGCCGGATCCGCCGCCCCCGGGCCCCGTTCGAACCCGAACAGCAGCCGGCCGCCGACGGCCACCAGGTCACGGGGTACGGATGCCTGCTCGGTACGGATCTGCTCGGTGCCGGTCAGCCGGAGCTCGGTCGAGCCGAACTCCTCGGTGCGCCGCGCGTTGAGCTCCTCGGCGCGGCTCGCGAGTTCGGCCGCCCGGTCGTTCAGCCGGCGCCGCAGCACGTCGTACGTCCCCGCGTCCACGGGGCCGCCGGCGGCCGGTGCGGTTGTGGTGTCGGGTTCCATACGTGCGGCTCTCCCTACGAGGTGTTACGAGGCGTGTGGTGCGGGTGCGAGGGGGCGTCGCGCCGGGTCTTCGGTCGCCGGACGGGGGTGAGCTGCCCCCGTCCGGCGACCGGGGTCCGCCCTACGCGACCGGCGACCCGTTCCGCGAGGCAGGTACCTCGGAAACGTCCGCGCCCGTCACCGCGGACACCGGCATGTCCGCCAGCCCCAACTCCCGTGCCGCGGCCAGCAGCTGCTGCACCTGGCCCGGCGCGACCCCGGCCCCCGGCGCCCGCATCATCCGCATGAGCAGCGCCGAGACCGTCAGGTTCTGCACGTCCCCCGTCGACACCGACCCCAGCACCCGCGTCAGATCGTCCGTGAACGACGACGTGCCGTTCAGCCACGGCCCCGCGAGCGCCTTCGCCGTGTCCGAGTTCTCGACGAACCCGTCGAGGCTCTTGCCCATCGAGATGGACGAGACGAGCCGGTCGAAGAAGACCGACTCCCCGCCGACGATGTCGATGTCGGCGTTCTCCAGCCCCGCGGCCAGCACCGTCGCCTGCGCCTCGGCGACCTGCCGCTGCACATCGAGCCCGGCCAGCCGGATCTCCTTCTCCGCGGCGAGCCGCAGCCGGTACTCCTCGTGCCCGCGCGAGGCGTCGTCCAGCGCCGCCATCGCGGCGGCCTTCTCGGTGAGCCCCGCCGCCTCGGCCTTCAGCTTCTCGCCGATCATCGCCGCGTCGGCCGTGGCCTGGGCCTGTGTACCCTCCGCCGCGGCGAGCGCCTTGAGCCTGGACCCCTCCGCCTCGGCCTTGAGCCGGGCGGACGCGGCCTCGGCCTCGGCGAGACCGGTCTTCTCGATGACATCGGCCTCCGCGTCACGCACCTGGACCTCCGCGAGGCCGGGCGCCGCGGACTCCGCCTGGATGCCCTCGGCCAGCCGCAGCTTGGCCTGTGCGTCCAGGTCCGCGGTCTTCAGCCGGGCCTCGGCGAGCGTCAGCTGCTCGGCCGCCACGTGGGTGGCCGCCGCCTCGGCGGCCTCCGCGGCCTTGATGTCCTTGACCAGCTTCTCCTGGGCCTCCGCCTCGGCGGCGATGATGACCGACCGGCGGGTGCGCTCCGACTCCTCGACGGCCCGCAGCGTCTTGATGGACTCCTCCTGCTCGGCGACCGTACGGTCCACGGCGATCCGCTCCCGGATCACATCGGCGACCTCGCGGCGCTCGGCCTCGACCTCCTTCGTCGCGGCGATCCGGTCGAGTTCGGTCTGCCGCTCGCGCCCGATGACCTCGATCAGGCGGTCCTTCTCGATGCGCTCGTTCTCCACGGCGATGACCCGCTCACGGTTCTTCTGCGCGACGGCGATCTCCCGGGCCTGGTTCTCGCGCTGGATGCCGAGCTGCTCCTCGGTGCGGATGAACGCGGCCTGGGCGCCGAGCCGTTCCTCCTCCTGCACCTTGGCGGTCGCGGCCTCCTCGCGGGCCCGCAGCGTCTCGACCTCGCGGCGCTGCTTGATCTCCGCCTCGGCCTGCCGGCGCTCCAGCTCCAGGATGGTCTCCCGGGCGTCGACGTCCTGCCGGGTGATCTCCTTCTGCTCGGTGCGCTGGAACTCGTTGGTGCGGACATGCTCGATCGCGGTCAGCTCGGTGATCTTGCGAATGCCCTGCGCGTCGAGGATGTTGGCGCCGTCGAGCTGCGTCATGGGCGTCTGCTCAAGGAAGTCGATCGCCGCGTCGTCGAGGTGGTAGCCGTTCAGGTCCGTGCCGATGACCCGGATGATCCGGTCCCGGAACTCCTCGCGCTTGGTGTACAGATCGACGAAGTCCAGCTGCTTGCCGACGGTCTTGAGCGCCTCGGCGAACTTCGCGCCGAAGAACTCCTGGATCGCCGCCTTGTCGCTGGCCCGCTCCGTACCGATGGACTGGGCGACCTTGATGACGTCCTCGACGGTCTTGTTGACCCGGACGAAGAAGTTGATGTGGATGTCGGCTCGGATGTTGTCCTGGCAGATCAGCCCCTCGCGCCCGGTGCGGCGGATCTCGATGGTCTTCACCGAGATGTCCATGGTCTCGGCCTTGTGCAGCACCGGCAGGACGACGGCCCCGGTGAAGGTGACGTCGACCTTCTTGGTCTTGGAGATGATCAGCGCCTTGCCCTGTTCCACCTTGCGGAAGAGCCGGCTGATGACGAGGAGCAGGGCGACGGCGATGAGCAGGACGACGGCTACGAGCACACCGAAGCCCAGGGTGATGGCATCCATGGCAGTCCTTGGCAGCTGATGAGAGGAAGGTGAAGAGGCGGGTGGGTCCGCCCGGACGGTTTCGGCGAGACGTTTCGACGGGCCGGTCCCGGCGGCAGGCGGGCAGGTCAGCCGGAGCGTGGTGGTCCCGGATCCAGCGCCCTGTCGTACGGCGAGACCCAGAAGAACTCGCCCTCGTCGTCGTACGCGTACAGAAGCCCCGCACTGCCCGAGGTGAGCGCTGTGAGTTCCGTACCGTCCGCGCCGTCCGCGTCATGCGCCGGGCCGAGCAGTCTGACCTGGACGATCGCGGTGGAACCGTCGGCCGCCGCGACCTCGGCCTGGCCGAAATCGGAGCTGACGGAGCCGGTACGGATCGTGCAGATCCGGCCGAGGAAGTCCTGCCGCGACGGAGGAGGCTCCTCCGGGAAACGCCGGCGCACCAGGCGCACCAGCACCCGCATCACGGCCCAGGCGATCAGCAGTGCCCCGGCAAGCACGGCGCAGGCGAGCCCGGCGCGGGTGAGGCCGGTGACACCGCTGCGGTGCAGCAGGACCGTACCGGTCAGGCTCGCGAACCAGCCGACGACGACCATCACGGACACCGTGACGGTGACCGGCACTCCGCCGACCCCGACCATGCCTGTGTCGAGGTCTCCGTCGAAGGAGTGGTGGTCGGCCGCACCGGCCAGTACGAGGAGCCAGAAGACGACGACCACCGCCAGTGCGGCGCCGAACAGGACGGCCGGAAAGGCGGTTCCTGCACTCAGGAACTCCTGCATCGGCCCACCCCCTGTCTGTTCGTGCGGGCGATCTCCGTACGGGGGCCATTGGTGCGGGCGATCCGGCGGTGAGTGACTCCGCTGCTGCGGCACCGCGCATCGCGGCGCCGCAGCAGCCGGGTCTCCCCCGTACCCCCGTATCCCCCGAGTTCCCCCGTGTGTTGCTGACCGGATCGTCTCAATCGGGGCCGTGCATCGCATTGCCGGAATCCGGCAATCTTTGTAGGTCCTTGATGCCGGGCACCGGCACCTGCTCGTATGCGTTGAGTGGGTGTCGATGTCGCGTCAGGACTTGAGGAGTGCGCGTGCCGGAGCCGGAGATTCCCGACGAGTACTTGGCGGGCTATGCCCGCATCCTGGCCGAGGTCGCCGCAACCGGCCGCCGGTTGACCCGGGACGAGCTGGAGGCGCGGCGGCTGCTGGGCCGGGAGGCCGCCGAGGCCGGATTCCAATTGCGCGCCCTGGTCGGCCTCCATCTCGCGACGACCCGTACCGCCTGGCCGCACACCGCCTCCGTCGATGCCGCGTCCACCGACCGCGTGCTGGCGGCGGTCGAGCAGGCCGTCGACGCCTTCGCCGAGGGCTTCGAGCGGGCCCAGCGGCTCACAGTGCGGCGCGAGGAGGCGGCACGGCGCGAGTTCATCGACGATCTGCTGTACGGACGCAGCGACCTGGGCCGGCTCGCCGAGCGGGCCACCCGGTTCGGACTTCGGCTCTCGCGCGCCCACGCGGTCGCGGTGGCGACGGGCCCGGAGGCGTACACGGAGACGGACTCCGTGCCGCGCGCCGTCGAGGCGGCGCTGCTCGCACGATTCGGCGGCCGGAAGATCCTGATCACGACGAAGGACGGGCGGCTGGTCTGCATCGCCCCCGCCAGCCAGCCCGATGTCCTGCGGTATTTCGCCAAACAGTCGCACGTGGCGACGGACGGCGGCCGGGTCGCGGTCGGCCGCCCGCACGAGGGCCCCGGGGGCGTGGTCCACTCGTACGACGAGGCGCTCGAAGCGCTCGACCTGGGGGAGCGGATGGATCTGGAGGAGCCGGTTCTGTACGCCGCCGACCTGCTGGTCTATCCGGTACTGACCCGGGACCGGCAGGCGATGGTCGATCTGGTGCGCAGTCAGCTGGGTCCGCTGGAGCAGGCCCGCGGCGGTGCCGAGCCCCTCCTGAAGACGCTCACGGTCTACTTCGACGCGGGCTGTGTGGCCGCGGAGACGGCGCGCCGGCTGTCGCTGAGCGTGCGCGCGCTGACCTACCGGCTGGAGCGGATCCACCAGTTGACCGGCGCCGACCCGTCCGACCCGATGCACCGCTACACGCTGCAGACGGCGGTCATCGGCGCCCGGCTGCTGGACTGGCCGGCCAAGGAGGTGTGACCCGGGGCGCCGCAACCGTGACGCGATGCTGATGCGTGTGACGGCTGCGGGGGTCGGGGGCCCGGAAGAAGGTGGCCGGAGGTGCGCATCGGGGGGAGTAGCACACCTCCGGCCTGCCGGAAGCGGACCGGTGGTCAGTCGGTCCGCGGT
Source organism: Streptomyces sp. NPDC111516 (assembly GCF_055635345.1). Classification (NCBI taxonomy): domain Bacteria; kingdom Bacillati; phylum Actinomycetota; class Actinomycetes; order Kitasatosporales; family Streptomycetaceae; genus Streptomyces; species Streptomyces sp. NPDC111516. Next base: position 76,666 of record NZ_JBVKBV010000003.1, read on the forward strand.
CTTCCGGCGGTATGGGGGCGTCCGGTGATCCGGACGAGAGGCCCTACAGGTCGAACTCGTGCGGCGGAAGGTCGAGCGCGAAGCACGCCTCCCGCACGACGGCCTGCTCCGACTTGTCGAAGTCGCCGTCGGCACCGCCGATCACGATGCCGATCTGGATGACGGCACGCGCCTCGGCGGGCTTCTTCTTCGCCTTGCCGATCTCCTGGAGCACGCTGACCTTGCCGAAGGCGAAGTCGGCGGTGAGCTTGTTCACGTAGTCGTTGAAGCGGCGCTGCAGATCGTCCGCCGGGAAGTTCTGCAGAACCTCGTTGGAGGCGATCAGCGCGGCGACACGCTGGCGTTCGGACGGGTCGATGGAACCGTCGGCGGCGGCGACCAGGGCGCACATGGCCATGCTCGCGTCGCGGAACGCCCCGCTCTTCAGGTCGTTCTTCTTTGCTTCCAGCTGCGACTGCATCGACGAAGCGGATTCCTTGATCCGATCCCACAGTGCCATGTCGTCGTCTCCATACGTTGCGTTGCGTTGTGTTGCCGGAATGAGAACCAACTCTACAGACGTGTAGAAGTTAGCAGGACGGGTGCCCGCTGTGCCCTGGAAACAGCGGTGAGCTCCTCTTAAGTAGGATGCTGCGACGCCGCGGCTGACGCGGTATCGCAGAAGGGCGGATCAGATGGACTCGGCCAGGCCCGGCCACCCACCGGACAACGAACCGCCCCACCAAGAAGTGCCCGACCAGGTACGCCCCGACACCCGGCGGCTTCGCAGGCGCGGGCAGGGCGAACTGGAGGCCCAGGTCCTCGCCGTACTGCACTCGGCGAACGGCCCGGCGACCGCCGGCTGGGTGCAGGAACACCTCGACGGCGACCTCGCGTACACCACCGTCATCACGATCCTCTCCCGCCTCTACGCGAAGAACGCCGTGACCCGGTCCCGCGAGGGCCGCTCCTACACCTGGACGTCCGCCTCCGACGAGGCCGGTCTCGCGGCCCTGCGGATGCGGCGCGTACTGGACGGCGAACGGGACCGGGACGCCGTGCTCGCCCACTTCATCTCGGCCCTCTCCCCCGGCGACGAGGAACGGCTGCGCGCGCTCCTGGCGCGGGCGGCGGCACCGGACGACCCTGGTGAGCCGGCCGACCCCGGCGGCCTGCGCGATCCGTCCGATCCGTCCGATCCGTCCGATGCGGGCAACTCCCCCGACTCGGAAGGCCGATAGCGGTCCGATGGGTGTCTTCGTCTGTCTGCCGCTCGTGCTCCCGTTGACCGCACTGCCGGTCGCGCGCCTCGCCGAAAAGCATCTGCACCCGCGCAGCGCGACCCTGCTGCTCACCATCGTCGGCACGCTGCTCGCCCTGTGCAGCACGCTGTGCCTGGCCCTGCTGATGGTGGTCGGCACGGCCCAGCTCCCGGGCAATCCGCTGCCGGACAGCTGGTCGGACCCGGAGGTACGGGAAGCGGTGCCGTACGAGGTGAAGGCGGGCATCGTCGCGATCGGGGCGCTGGCGGCGGTGCTCGGGGCGTGCGGGTGGACGGTGTACCGCCATGTACGGCTGCGCGTCCGGGCCGGCCGCGCCCTGTCCGCCGCCCCCTCCGTCGCCGCGGGCGACGTCGCCGTGCTTCCGGACCCGGAGCCGTACGCCTACGCACTGCCCGGAAATCCGGGCCGGGTCGTCGTCTCGACCGCGATGACCGAGTGTCTGGACGCCCGTGAGCGCCGGGCCCTGATCGCCCACGAGCGGGCCCATCTGGCCGCCCGCCACCACCGCTACCTGCTGGCCGTCCAACTCGCCGCGCGCGCCAACCCGTTCCTGCTGCCGTTGCGTACGGCGGTGGCGTTCAGCACCGAACGGTGGGCGGACGAGGAGGCCGCGCGGGCGGTCGGCGACCGGCGGGTGGTGGCCATCGCGGTCGGCAAGGCGGCGCTCTTCTCGCACCGGGCGCCGGACGCCTCGGTCGGCTTCGCGGCCTTCGCCGCCTCCGCCGCCGCTCCCGCCCCGGCCTCCGAGTCCGCCGCGGGCCCCGTACCGCGCCGGGTGGCGGCGCTGCTCGCCCCCGTTCCGTCGGCGCGGCTGTGGCCCCCGTCGTCCGCCCATGCCGCCCTGGCGGCGCTCGTCGCGACAACGGGCACGGCGAGCTCGGCGCTGTCATCGCTCAACGCGACGGTGACGCTGGTGCAAATCCTGCACACGGCAACCCCGCTGTGAGCCGTACGAAGCAGCCGGGCGCCGCCGCGACACCACGGTACGGCTCAGTCGGCCGAGGACGCGAACGCCTCCTGCGCGGCGGGCGCCGGGCGGCCCGCGGGAACGCTGTCGCCTCCCGTACCGCCGCCTCCTGTTCCGCTACCGCCGTCCCGGCCCCGCCAAGCCTGGATCCTGGCCGCGACCGGCTGGGTCCAGCGGGCGGTGAGCGGTCCGACGATGACGAGGATGAGGACGTACGCGGTGGCGATGGGCCCGATACGCGGCTCGGTCGCCACGGCCAGACCGGCGATGACGATGGAGAACTCACCGCGGGCGACGAGCGTTCCACCGGCCCGCCACCGCCCGCGCGAACCGATCCCGGCCCGCCGGGCCGCGTACCATCCGGTGGCGATCTTGGTGAGGACGGTGACGACGGCCAGCAGCGCCGCCGGGATCAGCACCGGCGGAATCTCGGACGGATCGGTGGAGAGCCCGAAGAACACGAAGAAGACGGCGGCGAACAGGTCCCGCAGCGGCGTCAGCAGCTTGCGTGCCCCCTCGGCGACCTCGCCCGAGAGCGCGATGCCGACCAGGAACGCCCCGACGGCCGCCGAGACCTGCAACTCCTGCGCCACACCGGCCACCAGCACCGTCAGCCCGAGCACCACCAGGAGCAGCATCTCCGGATTGTCGGAGGACACGGCCCGGCTGATCAGCCGCCCGTGCCGCAGTGCCAGATAGAGCACGAACCCGACGGTGCCGAGCGCGACGAGCAGCGCGATGCTGCCCCCGGCGAATCCCACGCCCGCGAGCATCGCGGTGAGCAGCGGCAGATACACGGCCATCGACAGGTCCTCGATGACCAGCACACCGAGGATGACGGGCGTCTCCCGGTTTCCCAGCCGCCCCAGGTCGGTGAGCACCTTCGCGATGACCCCGGACGACGAGATCCAGGTGACCCCGGCCAGTGCGACGGCGCCCACGGGCCCCCAGCCGAGCAGCAGCGCGGCCACCGCCCCCGGGGTCGCGTTGAGCACGAAGTCCACGGCGCCGGAGGGGTATTGGGTCTTGAGACTGGTCACCAGTTCCGATGCGCTGTACTCCAGGCCGAGCAGGAGCAGCAGCAGAATGACCCCGATCTCGGCGCCCACGGCGGTGAATTCCTCACTGGCGCCGAGCGGCAGGAGCCCGCCTTCGCCGAAGGCGAGCCCCGCCAGCAGATAGAGCGGAATCGGCGAGAGCCCTATCCGCCCGGCGAACCGCCCGATGATGCCCAGGCCCAGAATGACGGAGCCGAGCTCCACCAGCAGTGCGGTCGTGTCGTGCACTGTCAGCCCTCCGCAATGATCTCGGAGAGCGCGTCGACGCCCTCCCTCGTACCGACGACGACGAGCGTGTCCCCGATGGCCAGCCGGAAGTCCGGCCCGGGTGACGGATGCGCGCTGTGCGTCCGCAGCACGGCCACGATCGAGGCCCCCGTCCGCGTCCGCGCCTTCGTGTCCCCGAGCAGCCGCCCGCCGTACGGGGAGCGCGTCCCGAGCGGGATGTGCTCGGTGACGAGATCGATGCCCTCGGTCCGTACGGCGTCGATGGGCGCCGCGTCGATGAGGTGTGCGAGGCCGGTGGCCTCCAGTGGTGTCAGGGGTACCGACAGGCGACACGAATCGGGATCGTCCTGGTCGTAGAAGCCGATGAACCGCCGCCCGTCGTGGTGGACGACGACGGAGATGTGCTGTCCCGACTCGGTCGTGTAGTCGTACTGCACGCCGACTCCGGGCAGCGTGGTGCGGTGGGTTCCCATGGCTTCCTCCCGAGTGGTGCGGCGACATGGCGACGCACTTGGCGATCTCTTTAACTGCGCATTACTTTATCCGGAGGGTTCCGCCGGTCCCGGCACACGGGCGAGAGGCGGACCCACGGCTACACTCGCCCGGGCCGGACGGCGGCCGGGGCCGCCGTCCGGACGACCGCAGCAACCGGCGGAAGGGCCGAGGATGTCGCGTAGCCGAGAGCTCCAGTTCCGGGTGGTCACGTCGTTCCAGCGGCATGTCGCCAACCCGCTCACCAGACGGTTGCCTTCCCAGACCCTCCTGGAGACGACGGGCCGCACGTCCGGCCTCCCGCGCCGCACCCCGCTCGGCGGCCGGCGCGTGGGCCAGGCGTTCTGGCTGGTCTCGGAGTACGGCGAGAAGTCGCAGTACGTCCGCAACATCCAGGCCGACCCCCGGGTCCGGGTCCGGATCAAGGGCCGGTGGTACCCGGGCACCGCCCACCTGCTCCCCGAGGACGACGCGCACGCCCGGCTCAAGCAGCTCCCGCGTTACAACAGCGCGGCGGTGCGGGCCCTGGGCACGAACCTGCTGACGGTGCGGGTGGACCTGACGGAGTGACGCCGGAGCGGCGGCCGCCACGAGGCCGGACGTGCGCGTGCCCGGGACATTCCCGTGCCCGGACGTGCGCGTGCCCGGCCGGTGCGGTGCCGGCCGGGCACGAGCGGGGTGTCGGCCGGATCAGTCGGTGATCTCGATCTTCCCGTCGGGAGATGCGGCGGGAGATGCGGCCGTGCCGCTCACCGCGTCCTTGGCCTGAGCGGGCAGACCGGCCGAAGTCACGGCTGCGGCACCGCCCTTGAGGTTCTTCAGCAGGGCTGCCAGGTCGACTCCCGTGGTGGAGCTGAGGAGTTCCATGCCCTGGGCGACGTTGTCCGTGACCGTGCGCGACAACTGGCTCGCACCGTCCGTGGAGATGACGGTCATCTTGTCGATGGCGCTCAGCGGCTCGGCCGCCCTGGCGACGACCTGCGGCAGCACCTCGACCAGCATCTGGAGCACGGCCGCGTCGCCGTACTGCGCGAATGCGTCCGCCTTCTTCTGCATGGCCTCGGCCTCGGCCGCACCCTTGGCCGCGATGGCCGCGGCTTCCGCCTCGCCCTCGATGCGCACCGCGTCGGCGAGGGCCGAACGGTGCAGCTTCTCGCCCTGACCGGTCAGCCGGGAGCGCTCGGCCTCCGCCTCGGCCTCCTTGACCTGGGCGATCCGGCGGGCCTCGGCCTCCTGCTCGGCCTGGTAGCGGGCGGCGTCGGCGGGCTTGCGGACCTTGGTGTCGAGTTCGCGGTCGGTCAGCGCGGCCTGGCGCTGGGCGACCTTCTCCTGCTCCTGGAGAACTTCCTGCCGGCGGGCCGCCTCGGCGAGCGGGCCCGCCGCGTTGGCCTTGGCCGCGGCGGCTTCCGTCTCGGCCTTGATCTCGGCCTGCTTGAGGTAGAAGGTCCGCTCGGCGATGGCGATCTCCTCGGCCGCCTTGAGCCGGGCCTGCTCGGAGGCGCGCTTGGCGATCGCCTCGGCGATGTCCGCCTCCTGCTTGGCGCGAGCGGCCTCGGGGCGGCCGAGGTCTTCGAGGTAGGAACCCTCTGTGGTGATGTCCTGGATCTGGAAGGCGTCCAGGATCAGGCCCTGCCCGGAGAGGCTGGCCTCGGCCTCCTCCGCGACCTGGCCGGCGAACACGGCACGGTCGCGGATGATGTCCTCGACCGACATCCGGCCGACGATGGCACGCAGCGCTCCGGAGAGCACTTCCTGGGTGAAGCCGACGATGCCGTCCTGCTGCTGGAGGAAGCGCTGGGCGGCGGCCCGGATCGCTTCCTCGCTGCCGCCGACCTTGACGATCGCGACGCCTTCGAGGTTGGACTTCACACCCCGCAGGGTGACGGCTCCGCGCACGGCCACCGGGATGTGCCGGCTGGACAGGTCAAGGGTGAACTTCTGCTGGACGAACGGGACGACGAAGACGCCGCCGCCGACGACGACCTTCTGGCCGCTGTTGTCGATGCTGGTGCGGCCGGTCACCGGGTCGGTCGACTTCTTGCCGCGGCGTCCGGTGATGATGAACGCCTCGCTGGGCCCGGCGACCTTGTAGCGGGTGATGACGACGAGGGCGAGCAGTACCACGAGTACGACGACTCCGATGACTGCGGTCACGACTGGGCTCATAAGGGTGTCCCCCCTGCCTCCCTGCGGGGGCGGCAGCTTGTTTTTCGGGCGGTGTGTCGGCCGGCGGTGATCAGCGCTCGACGGGGCGGACCGCGACCGAAGTGGTCGACAGCGTGGCCTCCACCCAGATCTCGGTGCCGCGTTCGACCGGCACCGGGCTCTTCGCCGCCAGCTTCACGGTCTGGCCCGCGAGGCGCAGCAGGACCTCGCCGTAGCCGTCGGCCGGGATCGCGGTGACGACCGACCCGGACGTGCCGACGAGATCGTCGCCGCGCGGGGTGGTGCTGGTCTGGTCCCGCATCAGGGCCCGGCTGAACTTCCAGGTCAGCCAGGCCGCGACGATCCCGGCGAGCACTCCGGCGGCGGTCGCGGCGACCGTACCGACGCCGGTGGTGCCGAGCACGATCGCGCCGCCGAAGCCGAGCATCGAGAGGAATCCGGCGATGACGGGGAGCGAGAGGAGACCGTCGAAGAGGCCGTCCAGTACGCCTCCGAAGAGACCTTCGAGGATGCCGTCGAAGATCAGGGACAGGGCGAGCAGGATGATTCCCGCGATGCCGAGACCGAGAAACAAGGTCACGCGATCACCCTCCCCGTTCCACGAATTCCATCGAACTGGCTGGATGATCCCATATACACCCGGCAACGGATACTGCCGGGTTACGGCAATCTTTTACTCGCTTTTGGTGCCGGATGACTGTCCGGACCAAGGCCGGTCTGTCCACAGGCTGTGGACAGACCCTGGATTTCGTCTCACCGACTGGGTCACGACCGGCCCGCAAGCCGGTTCTGTTCGTGGTGCAGGGGCGGGGGAACGGGAGCACCCTGGTAGGGAGGTGATCGTCATGATGCACACAGCAGTCGGGTGGCATGTGGAGTTGGAATTCGAGGAGGACAGTCAGCGCACCCGTGCGGCCGCACTGGTGCGGCTTCCGGACGGGGCCGAGGTGCGTGCCCACGGATATGCGAGCCGTCACCCTTCCGACAAGCAGCAGGCGAGGGTCGGCGAGGAGATCGCGGGGGCCAGAGCACTCAATGAGCTGGCGATGAAGATGCTGACGAAGGCGCACGACGAGATCGACGCGGCGTCCGGCCGGACGTCGCACCCGCTCACCTGAGCCGGAGTCATGGAGCCCCGGGCGTTCACCCGCCCGGGCCCTGGGGCAGTGCACGGACCGTGGGCGCGCGGCGGGGGCGGGCCCAGGGCCCGCCCTGCGGATGAGGACGTGGCGAGGGGGTGGCTGCGGATGAGCGGCCGGGGTGGGCGGCCGACGATGTGAGGCCGGGCGGCGGGAGGTCCGCGCCGCCGCCCCAGGAGGTTGATGTGTCGGCCGATGTGTACGACCACAGCGTCGTGCCGTTCGACGTGCCGTTCGACGCCGCGACTTTGACGGCCCTGGTCGGCGACTCCATGGCCGGGGTGGGCGTGCTGGACACGGGGCTGCGCTATGTGTACGTCAACCCGGCCCTCGAACGGCTCAACGGCGTGCCGGCCGCCGCACACCTCGGGCGCACCGTCGCCGAGGTCCTTCCCGGGGTCGACGCGCGCGAGGACCTGATGCGGGCCGTGCTCGCCGACGGAAAGCCCCGCGAGATCACGTCCAGCGGGTACACCGCCGCCGCGGGGGGCAAGGTCCGGCGGTACTGGCACGGGGCGTTCCACCGGCTGGAGATCGACGGGCGGATCGTGGGCCTGGCCGGGATAGTGCTGGAGGTCATGGCCTCGGATCAGGGGCGGCGCGAGCTGGAACAGGCCCGGCGGCACATGGTCATGCTCGAAACCGCGGCCGCCCGGATCGGCACCACGCTCGACATGGACACCACCTGTGCGGAACTCGTCGACCTCGTCGTGCCGGGGCTGGCGGACCTCGCCACGGTCGAGGTGTTCCCGCCCGACATCGCCGCCCCGGTGCGCCCCGCACCGCCGGGTGTGCTGCGGCTGCGCAGGGCGGCGCTGACAGCGGTGGCCGGACTGCACGCCGCGCTGCCGGGGTTCGGGCTGACCGGTGAGTACGTCGACTACCAGGAGGGCGCGGCCGTAGCACGCTGCCTGGCGACCAATCAGCCGGTGGTGGAGAACCACACCACCGACGAAGACCTCAGGCGCTCCGCCCCCGCCCCCGGACGGGTCGCCGCCTACCGTGCCCTCGGGATGCATTCGGCGGTCATCGTGCCCGTCACCGTACGCAGCCGTCCGCTCGGCGTCCTCAGCCTGATCCGGGCAGGGGACTCGCCGCCCTTCACGGACGAGGACGTGGTGGTCGCCCGCGAGCTCGCGAGCCGGGCCGCCGTCGACCTCGACCACGCCCGCCGGTACGGCCACGAGCACACCATCGCCCTGGAGCTGCAGCGCTCCCTGTTGTCCGAGCCGCGCCCGCCGCACCCGCACATCGAGGTCGCCACCCGCTATCTGCCGGCCGACCGGAGCGTGATGGTCGGCGGCGACTGGTTCGACATCATCCCGCTGCGGGACGGGCGGCATCTGAAGGCGATGGGCGATGTGATGGGCCACGGGGTGGAGGCGGCGGTCGCCATGAGCCACTACCGCTCGTTGCTGCGGATGTTCGCCGATGACGATCTGCCCCCGCACCGCATCCTGGAACAGCTGGACCGGATGGTCGAAAAGTCCGGCCTCGACCGGGCGGCGACCTGTCTGCTGGTCGCTGTCGACCGGTTCGGCGGGGCCTGCGAGGTGGCGAGCGCCGGCCATCTGCCGCCGGTGCTCATCGATCCGGGGACGGTGGGAGCCAGGGTGTGCGAGGAGGTACCGGTGGGCCCACCGCTCGGCACCGGGGCCGGCGGGTACCGGACGGCGCGGCTGCGGTTCGGGCCGGGCACGGTGCTGTTCCTGTACACCGACGGCCTGGTGGAGCGGCGCGGCGAGGACATCGATGTCTCGGTCGGCCGGCTCAGGGAACTGACCCTGCCCGTGAGCGGCAGCCTGGAGGACCTGCTGGACGAGGTCCTCGAACGGTTCGGACCGGGCGCGGAGGACGACATAGCGGTACTCGCCTCGCGCACCCGGCCCGTACTACCGGCACCATCGGTTGATCCGGGCCGCCGCCGGAAGGGACGGCGGGTCAGCCCAGCTCCAGGCTCGTGATCCCGAAGAGCCCGGTGTGGTCGACGTCCGGCGACGGGCCCGTGTACATCCGGGCGGTCTCGAACGACGGGCTGAGGCCCAGCTGTTCCGCGAGGCGCACGGCCGCCGGGTTGATGTCGGGTACGTCGATCGCCACCGGGGTCTGGGGATCGGTGGCCGCGAGCGCGCCGACCAGGGCGCCGGCCACCTCGGGCGACTCCGCGTACACCGGGCCGATGCGGGACGACGTGCGGCAGGGACGCAGCACGGCGAAGCCCCGCAGCTCCCCGTCGCGGACGGCGGCGAGCGAGGTACGGGCGGGCCCGGCGATCCACGGCGCGAGGAAGCTGTCGCGCTCGGCGGGGAAGAACCGGCGGTCGTACGCGGCCAGCCGCCCGAAGGGGATGCTGCGGGCGTCGACGAGATCGGTGCCGGGCGGGGCGGGCAGGCCGGCGGGCGGCCGGCCCTCGTGACGCATCGTCGTCCAGACCGGACGGAAGCCGGATCTACGGTAGTTGGGCTGCTGGGCCACCACCCCGTCCAGTCCGACGTTGCGCCCGTCCAGCCGTGCCATGCCGGCCTGCCAGAGCCGGCTGCCGTAACCCTGCCCGCGCAGCTCGGGGCGGGTGAGGTAGAAGCCGAGGAACCCGTGGCCGGAGCCGTAGCGGACCACGGAGACGCAGGAGACCGGATCACCGTCGAGCCGGCCGATCAGGAAGCCGCACGGGTCGGCGGCGAAGAAGGCGTGACGGTCGGTCAGTCCGGGGTTCCAGCCCTCCGCGTGGGCCCATTCGGCCAGCATCGTGAGGTCGTCGGCGCTTGCGGTGGTGATCTCGAGATTCGGCACGGGGCACCTGTACCCGGGGGCGATCGATTCAACGCCCGCCCCGGGACCGGACGCCCGCGCCCGGATCACCCGAAGAGGAACGCGCTCGCCGTCGCGGCCCCCAGCGACGCACCGGCGACCGTCTGCGCCACCGAGTGGTACCCGAGCGCGACCCGCGACCAGCACACGCCGACCGTCATCGCGTACGCGAGCAGCCACCACGGCGAGTGGACCGCGGCGGACAGCGCGACGACGGCCGAGGCGACCGCGGCGTCCACCGAGATCTTCCAGACCGTGTTGACGGCCAGGAGGATCACGGTCATCGCCCAGAGGGCGAGCATCGCCACGAGGATGCCGGTGGGGGCGTGGCCCAGGACCATCACCAGCGAACCGGCGCCGATGGAACCGAGGATGACGAAGAAGATCGGGGCCCGCTTGGTGCGGTCGACGACATGTCGGTCGCCCCAGGTACCGCGCCCGCGCTCCCATTCGATGTACCCGGCGGGGACGAGTCCGGCACACAGGGCGCCGAGGAACCCCCACAGGAGACCGGTCCAGTGACCGGCGGCGGCCAGGCCGATGCCGAGCATGCCGACCAGCAGGACGTTGCGGGGCTGGAACACGTCGGTGACGGTGCGCGCGGCGGCGGTGCGCGGCGATACGGGGGCGTCGGCGCTCCCGGCGGTGTCGGTGGTGGTCATTGCGTCTCCTCCAGGGAGGGCGTGGGAGTCGTCCCGGTGGCTTCGGCGGCGGATCTGGCGTCTTCCAGCACGCACTCCGCCCGGTCCTGGGTGACCGTCCGGTACGCGGCGGCCACCCGTACCAGCCAGGCCACCTCGCCGTCCTGGTCGGTGGCGTGCTGGGTCCCGACCGTCGCGGCGGTCGTGGCGGGCGCTCCGGCGTTCCTGGCCCGCAGCGCCGCCTTGATCCAGTACGCGTCGGCGAGCGGTCCGGCCTTCCCGCGGTCGGGGGTGCCCTCCGCGGCGGCGGCCTCGGCGGCCGGGAGCAGCGTGTCGGGGACGTAGTGGCGCAGCTTCTCGACGGCGTCGGCGATATCCGCGGCCCAGCGGTCGACGCGCAGGTCCGCGGGGGTGTCGAAGCGGGTCAGTTCGCGGGCCAGCGAGGCAGGGGGGTCGAAGGGCTGGTCGGGGAAGGCCGTCATCAGCTCGCGCCAGAGGCCGTGCAGTTTGACCTGGGCCCGCCACAGCTTCGCCCGGCGCTGCCCCTTGCTGAGGGCGGGGATGGAGGCACCCACCGCGAAGAAGGCGAACAGCACCACCTGCGCGGCCTCGGTGACCTCGTCGAACCGGAGGGCGAAGGCCCCGCTCGGGGTGTCGACGACGCTGACCCACAGGAACAGGGTCCGGCTGACGGTGTAGCCGACCCCGATGAACATGGCGAAGGTCATCATCCCCAGGCCCACGCGCAGATGACGCGTCCCGGCACCTGCGGTGGCCAGCGCCCACTGGTACGCGCAGACGGCCGACGCGGCACCCAGGTAGAGGTAGAACACGCTCATGTACAGCGTGGCGCCCCACTGTCCCGCATGGTCGGCGACGAAGCGGTCCGAGGGCACGGACCGGTCGACGACGGTGAAGAACAGCACCGTCAGCAGGATCAGCGTGGCGATCGACGCCTTGGCCGCGACCTGCTGGACGGCGCGGGCGAACCGTACGTGCCGCGGGACGGTTCCGGCGTCGGGGTACCGGCCGTAGATCGCGACGATGTAGCTGAGGATCGCCAGGATCGCGATCGTCGCCGTGTAGTGCTTGATCAGGACGGCGAGGTCGGTGACGGCGCTGTCGTTGAGCGCGATGCGCACGGCCCGGGTCTTGGTCCACAGGGCGGCGGCGAAGCCCGCGTAGCAGCCCCACAGCGCCCGGCGGCGCTTGTCTTCTTCGTCGCCCCACAGGGCGGCCGGCATGCGCCAGAGGGCGACGGCCGTCATCAGGGCTGCTATGAGATAGCCGGCGAGGTCGAGCGGGTTCACGGCGGAATCCTCGGGGGTGAGGGAAAAGTGAGGTGCGGTGTCAGGTGCGGCGGAACAGCCCGCGGCGGCGGGTGGCGACGGGGCGGGCGAGGGAGTTGGCCAGCCGCCCCACCATGTCGTCGCTCGTGACGTCCCTGGCCATCCGGGGAATGAGCGACGCGCCGAACTCTGCCATGCGTTCGTCGTGGGTGTCGTACTGCGCGCGGGCCTGTACGGTGCGGTCCCCCGCCACGATCGCGTCGGCGATCGAGTCGGCCACCGGCGGCGGGGCGGTGCCGGCGGGCCGCGGCGGGGGGTCGGCTCCGAGGACCCGGCTGATCAGCGAGGTGTCGAAGACCGGCAGCAGCCGCCGGAGCTGCTCCGGGTCGAGCGAGGTGCCGTGGTCGAACCACTCGTGGCACAGCTCGTGCAGGATGACGTGCTGGGTCTGGTACTCGGTCGGCCGCCGCCGGTAGAGCACGAAGCTGGTCCCGCCGGTCTTCAGCCGCAGACCGCAGGCGGCGTTGACGCGCGCCAGCCGGTCGGGCATCTCGTGCAGCACGATGGTGCGGCCACGGGCCGCCTCCATGTTCGCCACCAGTGCGTCGATGGAGAAGGGTGCGGGGATGGGCAGGTCGGCCAGCCCGGCCTCGCACTCCTTCCGTAGTTCGCGCAGCGACATGGAGACCTACTTCTCCGGCTCGCCATGCGCGGTGGCGCCCGCGCCCTGCCGGCCCCTGGCGTCTTCCAGCAGGGAGAGCGCGAACTGCAGCAGCTCCGGCGGGAGTCCGTCCTCGTCGAGGCCGCGCCCGGCCAGTCCGCTGATCTCCCCCGTACGCCGCTTGGCGAGGAACTGCAGACCGGCGACGACGTCGTCGACGACCTCGGACTCCTCCTTGAAGAACCGCCAGTCGACGCCGAAGCCCAGACCGAGCGCCTTGAGGATGTCCTCGGACGGCTGGGTGACCTTTCCGGCCAGGATGTTGGAGAAGTAGCTGTGCGAGAGTGAGCCGCCGCGTTCCTTGACCAGATCGGCGAAGACCCGCCCCGAGATCTTCTGACCGGGGAACGTCTTCTCCACCATGTACTCGACCTTCTGCTGCAACGTCCGCAGCTCCGGCGCGCGTTCCTCGCCGCTGCCCATCCGGCCCCCCACGTATCCGTCCCCGTCCGACCGGTGCCGCACGGTCTTCGATTCCGTCAACGGGGTCGTACTGTAACGAACCCGGCCGCGGTGTCCTCGGCGCGGGAGGCGGAACCGGGGGCGTATCGGGGGCGAATCAGGAGGCGGCGCGGGCGGCCGTACGGGAGTGGGCTTGCGCAAACACTCTACGTCACTGTTAACTCGAAAAAACATGGGCAGGGGACCACGAGGGGAGTCCCCTGCCCGCGAAGTCGGCTTGAACAAAGGGGACATGTCCCACACATGGACGTAGCCCTTCACGACGGGGGATGCGTGAAGGGCTACACGCTCATTATGACCGCTGGTCAGGTCGGCATCAACTGACCGCACAGTCAGTGAGACGACGGGGCTGAAGAAATCCGGAAGTTCCGGGCGTGCGGTGCGCGTTCGGCGATCCGGACGGAGTCGGGCCTGCCGCGCCGACGGTTCGGCCGCCCCTCTTCCTCTTCCGCTACCGCCCGCCCGAGACCCGCAGCACCGCCCCCGTCACGTAGGACGCCTCGCTCGACAGCAGCCACGCGATGGCGGCCGCGATCTCCGGGGCCGCTCCCGGGCGGCGGAGCGGGATGCCGGACGCGGCCGCGGTCGCGCGGTCGGGGTCGCCCGCGGTGGCGTGCATGTCGGTGTCGATCATTCCGGGGGCGACCGCGTTGACCCGGATGCCGTCGGGCCCCAGTTCCTTGGAGAGCCCGATCGTCAGGGCGTCCGTCGCCGCCTTCGTGGCGGCGTAGTGGACGAAGTCCCCGGGGCTGCCGAGGGTGGCGGCGGCCGAGGAGACATTGACGATCGCGCCGGAACCGGTGGCCGTCATGTCCTTCGCGGCCCGGCGGCAGCACAGCAGACAGCCGAGGAGATTCACGTCGAGGACCCGGCGCAGCGTCTCGGTGGACGTGTCGACGAGCCGGCCGAGCGGGCCCGTCACCCCCGCGTTGTTGACCAGCCCGGTGACGGGGCCGAGCTGTGCGGCCGCGGTGTCGAAGAGCCGTTCCACATCGGCCTCCACGGCGGTGTCCACCCGCACCGTGACACAGCGCGCCCCTGCGGCCCGCACCGCCGCCGCGGTCCGCTCGGCGGCCCCGGCGTCGCGCACGAAGCCCAGGGCGAGGTCATGCCCTTCGGACGCCAGCCGCACACAGGTGGCGGCACCGATGCCGCGACTGCCGCCGGTGACGACCGTGACGGGGCGCGCCGACGCAGGAGCGGTGTTGCTGACTGCCACTGGAGGAACCTCTCGCTCTCGGGTCATGTGTGCACGTCGCATCGTACGGAGAGCGGCTGCCGTTGGAGTGGCGCCCGGCGGGCCGTCAGCGTGGTGTGCGACGGGGCGGCGCACCCGCGCCTAGCGTCGGCGGCTGACGGACCGCTGCCGGCGTGGAACGGGTTGAATCGCCCGGGACCGGTGGCGGTTCCTCTTCAACGGCGTTCCCCTGCCGCCGCCTCGCATCGCGGTGGCAGGGGACGCCGGCCGACTTCCCCGTGAGCCCGTCACTGACGGATGCCGGAGGAAAAGTGTGACGAGAGGCCCGGGCGGCGGATGCTAGGCTCGCGCGATCCTGCGCGGAGAACGATGCAAAAGCGCCTCAAGCGGACATGGGGGGAATGGCCGTGGAGAAGGCCTCACCGAAGACCGTGGTGGTCGTGCCCACCTACAACGAACGCACGAACCTGCCCGTCCTCGTGGATCTCCTGATGGATCTGGGCCTGCCCGACCTGCACATCCTCGTGGTGGACGACAATTCGCCGGACGGTACGGGCGAGGTCGCGGACAAGCTCGCGGCCGGCACCGGCGGGGTGGTCGGTGTGCTGCACCGCACGGAGAAGGACGGGCTGGGACGCGCCTACGTGGCGGGGATGGCGCGTGCGCTCGCCGAGGGCGCGGACGTGGTGGTCCAGATGGACGCCGACCTCTCCCACCCGGCGTCGAGGCTCCAGGTCATGATCGAGACGCTGTTCGCCGAGGACGCCGCCGTGGTGATCGGTTCCCGCTACGTCGCGGGCGGTTCCCTCGCCACTGAGTGGCCCTGGCACCGCAAGGCGCTCTCCGCATGGGCGAATTTCTATGTGAACGCGATCCTGCGGTTGCGGGTGAAGGACGCCACCGCGGGTTTCAAGGCCTGGCGGGCGTCGACGCTGAAGGCGATCGATGTGTCCTCGGTCCGCAGCAACGGCTATTCCTTCCAGGTGGAGATGAACTACCGCACGGTCGAACGCCATTTGAAGATCGTCGAGGTGCCGATCCGGTTCGAGGAGCGGGTCGAGGGCGAGTCGAAGCTCGGCCTGAGCGTGCAGATCGAGTCCGCCATCGCACCGTGGAAGCTGCTCTTCGGCAGGAACAGTCGCTGAATGAAAGAGAGTTGTCCCGGGGGCTGACCGTTCGGCTCAGCAAACCGACAGCAGCTCACAACCCCACCGGGTACCGTCATGCCTCCCGGACGGGCTGCGGCGTTCGGCTCAACAAGGCTTGCGGCACGACGACTTACCGCAGATCTTTCACGCTCCTCGCCCGGTCCGTCACTGCTGCCGCCACCGCCCTCACCGGGGCCGCGGCCCCCCTCCCCCTGCCCCCGCTACCCGCCGCCCCCGGCGGCCCCCCGCAGCGCTGCCGCGACCAGGCCGCGGATCTCCTCGTGGAGTACGCCCCCGCCGCCCACCAGCCGGTCGAAGACCAGCCCGTCCACGCACGCCAGCAGGGTGAGGGTGCGGCCCTCGGCGTCCGCCACGCCCTGTCCGTCCAGGAACGCCCGCACGCTGTCCCGTGCCGCGTTCTCGCGGGGCACGAGAATCTCCCGCAGCTCCGGATGCCGCACGCTCTCGACGGCACACGCATAGCGCGCGAGGGACCGCTGCCGCCCCTCGCCGAAGAGCCGCCGCTCGACGAAGGCGGCGATCCCGTCCGCCAGCTCGTCCGCGTTCCGCGGCGCCGGCACCTCCTCGCCGGCCGTCCGGAGCTCCGCCTGGTCGCGGGTGACGAGCCGCCGCACGAGCGCGGTGAGCAGCGCCTGACGGGTACGGAAGTACGCCGAGGTCGTGCCGGGCGGGAGATCCGCCGCCCGGTCCACGGCCCGGTGGGTGAGGCCCCGCATCCCGGATTCGGCCAGCACGCCGATGGCCGCGTCGGCGAGGAGGGTGCGTCGTTCTGTGGTCACCACCCCTTTCTACACCTGTAGAGAGACAGGCATACTCTTGCCCGTACCTCCTTCTACAGCTGTAGAAGGAGGTACGGGCGACAGAGAAGGGGACCTGACATGGGCAACAGCGCAGTGGTCGTCGGTGGCGGAATCGGCGGTCTGGCGGCCGCGATCGGGCTGCGTCTCATCGGCTGGGAGACGACGGTCGTCGAACGCGCCCGCGTCCTCGATGACGTGGGCGCGGGCATCTCCCTGCACGCGAACGGCATCCGGGCGCTGAACGCCCTCGGCGTCGGCGAGGCGGTACGCGAGGCCGCACGGCCGCAGTACACCGGAGGCACCCGGACCCCGGACGGCCGCCTGCTGGCGCGGATGGACGGGGCCGCGCTGGAGCGCGAGCTGGGCACGCCGATCGTCGGCATCCCCCGCGCCACCCTGCACCGTCTGCTGCGCGAGGCCCTGCCGCCCGAGTCACTGGTCGTCGGAGCCGAGGTGGGGCGCGTCGACGAGAACCGCCCCGCACGGGTACGGACCACTTTCGGGGACACGACCCTGGACGCGGACCTGATCGTGGCCGCCGACGGCGTCCACAGCCGGCTGCGCGGCCGGCTCTTCCCCGGCCACCCCGGCCCCGTCCACAGCGGGTCGACCGTCCTGCGTGCCATCACCGAGCGCCCCGTCGACCTGCGTACGGACTTCGAACTGACCTGGGGCCGGGGCGCCGAGTTCGGCCACATCGCCTTCGCCGACGGCCGGGCCGAGTGGCACGCCGTGCTCAACGCGCCCGCCGGTGTGCGCCACCCCGACCCGCTCGCCGAGCTGCGCCGCCGGTTCGGCGGCTGGCACGAACCCATCCCCGCCCTGCTCGACGCGACCCGGCCCGACGCCGTCCTGCACCACGACGTGACCGAACTGGTGACCCCGCTGCCCTCCTACACCGCCGGTCGCGTCGCGCTCCTGGGCGATGCGGCCCACGCCATGACGCCGAACCTCGGCCAGGGGGCCTGCCAGGCGCTGGAGGACGCGGTGACCCTGGCCACCGCGCTGTCGACCGAGCCCACCGTCGAGTCCGCACTGCTGCGCTACGACGCCGAGCGCCGGCCCCGCAGCCAGTCGGTCGCCCTCGCCGCGCGCCGGGCCGGACGGATGGGCCAGCAGCTGAGCAACCCGGTGGCTGTCGCCCTGCGCGACACCGCGCTCCGGCTGGCACCGTCGGGCGTCACGGTCCGCGCGATCCTGCGCCACGCCGCGTGGACGCCGCCGCCGCTCGGCCCGCACCACGGGAACTGAGCACCACGGGAACCGGGACGGCCGCCGACCCGGTGCCGCCCGTCCCCGTGCGTGCCGGGCGCCGCGAGCCGGGCGCCCATTTTGTGAGCTCCGCTCAGTCGGTGCCTGGCGTCACATGCCCGCCCTGCCTGGCTTGTGCCAGCAGGGAGATGACCTCCGCGTCCGAGGTCTGCCCGAAGTCCCGGTACCACTCGCCGACGGCGTAGAACAGGCGCGGCATGGACAGGCACACCACGTCGTCCGCGCTCTCCCGCAGCCGGGCGACCGCGTCCGGCGGCGCCACCGGTACGGCCGCCACGATGCGTGCCGGGTGCTGTGCCCGTACCACCCGGCAGGCGGCCTCGGCCGTGGCGCCGGTCGCTATGCCGTCGTCCACGACGATCACGGTCCGGCCCTCGACCGGTGTCCGCGGCCTGCCCGCGCGGTACGCCTGCGCGCGCCGCGCGAGTTCCGCCGCCTCGACCCGTTCGATCGCCGCGAGATCCTGCTTCCCGACCCGGATATGGCTGACGACGTCCTCATTGAGGACGCGTACGCCGCCCTCGCCGATGGCCCCGAAGGCCACCTCCTCGTGGTGCGGTACACCGAGCTTGCGGACCACGATCACATCGAGCTCGGCACCCAGTGTCTGCGCCACCTGGAAGGCCACCGGGACTCCGCCGCGGGGCAGGCCCAGCACGACGGGGCTCTCCCGCTCCAGCTCCCGGAGCGCCTCGGCCAGCTGCTGTCCCGCGTCCGTACGGTCGGCGAACAGCACGGTAGTTCACCCTTCCCATTCGCTTCCCTTCTTCGAAACAACCCCAAGTGCGGCGGGCGCGCAACTCGGGCAGGGTCGGTTGCATGGAAGGAATCGGAGCGGTCCTGATCGACATCGACGGCGTCCTCACGGTGTCCTGGAAGCCGCTGCCCGGCACCGTGGCAGCCATGGAGCGGCTGCGCGAGGCGCGGCTCCCGCTGGCACTGGTCACGAACACCACCTCCCGCACCCGCGCCTCGATCGCCGGGAGACTGGCCGGCGAGGGATTCCCCGTCTCGGCCGACGACATCCTCACCGCCCCCGCCGTCACCGCCGCGCACCTGCGGGAGCACCACCCCGGCGCCCGCTGCCTGCTGATCAACACGGGCGACATCCGGGACGACCTGACGGGCGTGACACTCGTCGACGAGGACGAATCCGGTCCGGCTCACGGCGCCGAGCCGGACGTCGTCGTCCTCGGCGGGGCCGGGGACGCCTTCACCTACGCGGCGCTCAACCGCGCCTTCCGCCATGTCCGGCGCGGTGCCCGGCTCGTCGCCATGCACCGCAACATGTACTGGCGCACGGCCTCCGGCCTCGACCTCGACACCGGGGCCTTCCTCCTGGGGCTGGAGCGGGCCGCCCGCGTCGAGGCGGAGATCACCGGAAAGCCCGCCGGGTCGTTCTTCGCCGCGGCCCTGGCCCACCTCGGCGCCACCCCGGCCCAGACCCTGATGGTCGGCGACGACATCGAGTCCGACGTCCTGGCGGCCCAGCGCGCCGGGCTCACCGGCGTACTCGTCAGGACCGGCAAGTACCTCCCCGAGACCCACCGGGCAGCCACCGGCACCCCGGACCACGTGATCGACTCCTTCGCCGATCTGCCGGACCTGCTGGAGCGGCTGGGGGCGTGACGGCCGGGGCGGCGCCCGCCCCTCACGCGCCCGTGCCCCACTCCCTCACGCGTCCCGCAGCCGCAACATCGCCGCCCCCGCCAGCAGCGCCGCTCCCGCCCAGGCCGTGAGGACGCCGAGGCCGGTCCAGGGAGCGATCGGCAGGGTGTCCAGGTTCCGGGTGGCCTGGACCGCCAGGCCCGCCGACGAGGGGGCGAGCTCCTGCAGGCGCTCCCGCCAGGTCTCGTCGGCGACCATCAGTGCCACCACGGGAAACGCATACAGCAGGCCGAGCACGGCCGTGATCGCGCCGGCCGTGTCCCGTACAACTGTCGCCGTCCCCAGGGAGAGCAGAGCGATGAGGCCCAGGTAGAGCACCGAGCCCGCGGCGGCACGCAGGGTCGGGAGCTCGGTGAGGGAGAGTGCGGCCGTGCCGAAGCCGTTGCCGGGGAGGAGGAGGCGGCCCGCCAGCAGCGAGCCCAGGACCGCGAGTGTGCCCGCCGCCACGGCGGCCCCGGTGACGACCGTCGCCTTCGCGGCAAGAACCTGGACGCGGCCGGGCACCGCCGCCAGGGTGACGCGGATGGTGCCCGTGCCGTACTCGCTGCTCATCGCCAGCACCGCGAGGACGGCGACCGCCGCCTGGCCGAGCCAGACACCGGTCAGGCAGAGCTTGACCGTGTCCTCGTGGCAATCGGCCGGGGACGGGCACTGGTCGGCCGAGACGGAGCCGGTGACTGCCGCGCCGAGCGCCACCGTGAGTGCGGCGACGGCGAGCAGCAGCCACCACGTGCTGGGCACGGTACGGAGCTTCGTCCACTCCGCGTGCAGGGCGCCCCTCATACGTCCCGCCCGCGCAGCCGCCACATGGCGAGGCCCAGGGCGACAGCCGCGTACGCGCACAGCACCGCGAGCCCTGTCCACGGGCCCTGCGGGTAGCAGCTGTTCTCGGGCAGGCAGACGGTGCTCACGAAGTCGTATCGCGGCGTCGTCTGCTGCACGGCGAACCCGGCGAGCGGTGTCACCTTCATCACCCAGTGCGCCGTGTCCACGGGCAGGCCTGCGAGCAGGACCATCGGCAGTACGAACACCACCACGATCAGCGTCACCGCGGCGGCCGTGTTCCGCAGCAAGGCGCCCACGGCCAGCGCCAGCACGGCGACGGCGGCCAACAGCAGGGCGGTGCCGAGGACGGCACGCAGCACCGGGCCGTCGGTGAGCGCCGCTTCGGGGTACGACCCGGGGTTGGGTCTGTTGTTCCGCAGTGCCGGTTCGGCGAGCAGGAAGGAGAGCACGGCGGCGAGCAGCCCGGTCAGGAAGGCGATTCCGGCGAGTACGAGGGCCTTGGCGGCGAGCGTCCGGCCCCGGCGAGGACTCGCCGTCAGCGTTGTACGGATCATGCCGCGCCGGTATTCGGCGGTGATGAACAGCACCCCCAGCGCGGCCAGCGGGATCAGCCCGATCTGGGCCCCGCTCAGGGACCGTTGGGTGAGATCGATGTCCGGGGTGAGGGGGCCGATCTCGCCGGAGCCGGTCAGGGTCCAGGTGCCGGACGTCTGCGCCGAGCGGTCCGGGCTCCCGGCGGCCCTGGTGGGATCGATGCCTACCCGGTCCTGGCGCCAAGTGCCGGTGCCCCGGTTGCCGTCGTCGAACGTGATCCGGTCGAAGGAAGCGGTGACCTCGGACGGGCCGCCACCGACGGAGCTGGAGCCGAAGTGCCGCTGCACGGTGACGAGTTCTGGTGTGGCGACGAAGAGGCCCGCCTGGACGGTCTTCGGCAGCCCGGCCGGGGTGGCCCTGCCGACCTCGGTCCACTTCTTGCCGTCGGCCGACTCGGACGCGGTGATTACGCTGCCGGATCGGGTGAGCCGCAGCCAGCGCGGTTCGGTGCCGGAGGCAGTACTGCCTGCCGTGTCGTGGGTGAAGTCCGACTGGAGCCGGACCCCGTGCGCCGGTGTGAGCATGACGGCCGCGTACGGAGAGCCCGGCTCGGTACTCGCCTTGAGGATGACCCCGGCCTTGGCCCAGGGCGCGATGCGGCCTTCGCGGCCGGTGAACGGTGACACCCTGGCCGTGATGCTGCCGTCGCCGGTCAGCTTCTGGTGGACGAAGGGGAAGCTGTCGGTGACGGGGGTGCCGTCCGGGCCCTTCGGCGGTGGCGGCGGACTGCCGTTGACGTCGAAGCTGCCGCTGAGGGCGGAGAGCAGCGAGACGAAGACGGTGATCACGACGGCGGCGAGCAGGGTGACGCTCCACCGGCGCACGCTGCGGGCCTTGGTCCACTCGGAGTGCAGCAACTGCGGGAATCCGTCGCGTGCGGGCGGCAGTTGGGAGTGGTAGGGGGTGACGGTGGGGGCGGTCATGGGGTCGACTCCTCGCCGTCGTGGGCGGTGGCGGCCGGGAACTCATTCATGACCGGGAGCCCCTCCCCGGCCCGGAACTCCGCCGCGTCGCGGGTCAGTTCCATGTACGCCTCCTCCAGCGTCGCCCGGTCCGATCCGACTTCGGAAAACGGCACCCCGGCCACGCCGAGCAGCGCGGTGATCCGTTCTGCGGGGAGCCCGGTGACGGACAGCGAGTCGGGCCCGTTGGCGGTGACGGTTGCACCCTCCCGGGCCAGCAGTGACATGGCGTCCGTACGTGCGGAGGTGCGCAGCGCGACCCGGTCGCCGGAGGCGGCGGCCAGGAGTTCGGCCACGGAGGTGTCGGCGATGAGCCGGCCGCGGCCGATGACCAGCAGATGGTCGGCGGAATCCTGGAGCTCGCTCATCAGATGGCTGGAGACCAGCACCGCACGGCCCTCGCGGGCCAACGCCCGCAGCAAGCCGCGGATCCACAAAATGCCCTCCGGGTCGAGCCCGTTGACCGGTTCGTCGAGCAGCAGCACCGGCGGGTCGCCGAGCAGCGCCGACGCGATCCCCAGCCGCTGCCGCATGCCCAGCGAGTAGGTGCCCGCCCGCCGCCGCGCCGCCGACGCGAGACCGACCTGTTCCAGCACCTCGTCCACCCGTCGGCCCGGCAGCCCGTGCGTGTGCGCCAGCCACAGCAGATGGTCGCGGCCACGTCGGCTCGGGTGCACGGCCGCCGCGTCGAGCAGGGCCCCGACCTCGGTCAGCGGCCGACGCAGCGACGCGTAGGGCCGCCCGCCGATCAGGGCGTTGCCCGCGTCGGGCGCGTCCAGGCCGAGGAGCATGCGCATGGTGGTGGACTTGCCCGCGCCGTTGGGGCCGACGAAACCGGTGACCTGACCGGGGCGCACGGTGAAGGACAGGTCGTCGACGGCGACGGTCTGCCCGAACTGTTTGCGCAGTCCCCGGACTTCGATGGTTGCTGCCACGGTTGTTTCCATGGTGCAGAAGGCTAGGGAGGCGGCAGGCCCGCGGTCGTCACGCGACGGAGTGCTCTTCGGCACCCCTTGCGTGGGGGACGGCGGCTGCCGGCCTCCCTCGTGCAAGGGATACGGGGACGGCCGACGAGGAGGACGTCAATGGGCGCCGACGCCGTGACAATGGCGTGCATGAGCGAAAGGGCGTGCACGAGCGAAGGAATCATGCGGAGGGTGCGAATGATCGCCGTCTCGCCCGACGGCCCGGCGGTGGCCGCGGTGGCACTGGGGCTGCTCGCGGCCGTGGAGAGCGCCGTCCGCGCCGCGGCCGGACAGCCGGATCTTCCGCTCACGCTGCCGCTCGCCATGCTGCTCGGCCTGTGCACCACGGTGCCGCTGGCGCTCCTGCACGTCCACCCGGCCGCCACGGCCACCGCCGTCACCGCGGCAAGTCTTTTGGCGCTCGCGGGCTACCGGGACCTGACCCTCGCCGGGCTCGTTGCCCAGCTGCTCGCCCTGCACCACC
Source organism: Streptomyces sp. NPDC111516 (assembly GCF_055635345.1). NCBI lineage: Bacteria > Bacillati > Actinomycetota > Actinomycetes > Kitasatosporales > Streptomycetaceae > Streptomyces > Streptomyces sp. NPDC111516. Next base: position 99,797 of record NZ_JBVKBV010000003.1, read on the forward strand.
TCGGCAACCGCGGCTCCCGCCGCCTGGCCGTGTTCCTCGTGGTGCCGTACGTCGCGGTGGCGCTCACCGACCCCGACGACACGGTCCTGCGCGTGTACGCGGTGACGGCCGCCGTACTCGCGGCGGCGGCCGTCGCGGACGGCATCGGCCGCCGCACCCGGGCCGAGGCGGTGGCCCGCGACGCCACCGAACGGGCCATCGCGGACACGCTCCTCGAACACGTGGCGCGCGGCGAACGGGCCCGCATCGCCCGCGAGCTCCACGATGTCGTCGCCCACCACATCTCGGTGATCTCCGTCCAGGCGGAGACGGCCCGCCTCACCACCCCGGGCATGCCGGAGGCCGGGGCGAAACGGCTGCGGGACATCGGCGACACGGCACGCACCGCACTGACGGAGATGCGACGACTGCTCGGCGTACTGCGCGAGGACGCGGGCGCACCACCGGTCACCCGGAAGCCCCAACCCGGCCTCACCCAGCTCAACGAGCTGCTGGACGAGGCCCGTGAGGTCGGCGGCGCGGGCGCCCGGCTGATCGTCAGCGGCCCTGTGAGTCCGCTCGGCCCGGGCATTGAGCTCACCACGTACCGGATCGTCCAGGAAGCCCTCACCAACGCCCGCAGACATGCGCCCGGCGCGGCCGTGGACGTCGAGCTGCGCTACGCCCCGCAGGCCCTGGACCTGCGCATCAGGGACAACGGCCCGGGACCGGATCGCTCCGGCTCCCGCGCCCTGGGCCATGGCCTGCTCGGTATGCGCGAGCGCGTCGCGGCGGTCGGCGGCGAACTGCGCACGGGCCCGGCGCCGGGCGGCGGCTTCCTCGTCGAAGCACGGCTCCCCGTCGACACGAAGGAGGCCCTGCGATGACCGCGACGACCATACGGATCGTCGTCGTGGACGACCACGAGGTGGTGCGGGACGGGTTCGCCGGACTCCTGGACACCCAGCCGGACTTCATGGTGGTCGGGACGGCGTCCGACGGCGCGGAGGCGGTACGCGTCTGCGCGGAACAGCGCCCCGACGTCGTGCTGATGGACGTCCGGATGCCGGGCACGGACGGCATCGAGGCCACCGCGCGGATCCGGGCCGCCGCCCCGGACGGCGGTGGCCCGCGCATCCTCATCCTCACCACGTTCGACCTCGACGAGCATGTCTACGACGCGCTGGGCGCCGGGGCGGGCGGCTTCCTGCTGAAGGACGTCACCGCGGAGCGTCTGTTCGACGCGGTGCGCGTGGTCGCCGCGGGCGAGGCCCTGCTCGCGCCCACCGTCACCCGCCGCCTCATCGGCGAATTCGCCCGTATGCGCCGCAAAACCCCGGCCGCGCCGGCCGCCCCGCTCACCGCGCTCACCCCGCGTGAGACGGAGGTACTGCGCCTGATCGCCGAGGGCCTGTCCAATCCGGAGATCGCAGCCCGGCTGAGCGTCAGCGAGGAGACGGTCAAGACCCATGTCAGCCGCATCCTGAACAAACTCGGTCTGCGGGACCGTACCCAGGCGGTGGTCGCGGCGTACGAATCCGGTCTGGTGGTGCCACGGACCCGGGGGTGACGCGGGACACGGACACGTGGCACCGGACCACGTCAGGACACCGGGGACGTCCTGGGCACCTCGCCCTCGGTCGTGTTGACGTCGATCACGGAGAACGCCGCGCCCTGCGGGTCCGTCAGTGCGGCGAAGCGGCCGAATGGAATGGTCATCGGGCCGAACCGCAGGATCGCGCCGCGCTCGGTGGCCTTCGCGACGGCCGCATCGCAGTCCGGGACGGTGAAGTACACATTCATGTACGGCGGCACCTCGGGCGGGAATTCGTCGCCCATCTTCATCCGCCCCATGACCGTCTTGTCGCCGAGGTTGTACATCCTGAAGTCGACGTGCTCGTCCTCCATCTTCACCACGCTGTACGGGAAGACGGCGGGGAAGAACGCGTCGGACTTCTCGGGCTCCCGGGTGAACACCTCGGCCCAGCAGTAAGCACCGGGCACGCCCTGGGCCTCGAAGCCCTCATGGGCGCCCGCCTGCCACACGCCGAAGGTGACACCGCTGGGGTCGCGGGCCAGCAGCATCGTGCCGAACTCGCCGACCTCCATGGGGTCCATCAGCGTCTCGCCGCCGTTCTCACGGATCTTCGCGGCGGTGGCGGCGGCGTTGGGCGAGGCGAGGTAGAGACACCAGGACGGCTGTCCCTCCTGGCCGGGCATCGGGGGCACGACGGCGGCGACCGCCTTGCCGTTGGCGTACGCCTGCGTGTAGTCGCCGAACTCCGCCGAGGACTCGCCGAACGTCCAGCCCAGCACATCACCGTAGAAGCTCTTCGCGCCGTCGAGATCGGGGAACATCGCGTCGGCCCAGCACGGGGTGCCCTCCGGTTGTACAGCCATGACGTCGACTCCTTCGTCTTCTTCGTACTCGCGTGTACTCGTGCTCGGTGGGTGGTACGGCCTTTCACGCTAGCCAGCCCACCGGTTCCCCGCGCGCCGGACGCGGGCCGCCACACCGACGGCGTACGCGGTACGCGCCCCGTACCCCGGCAGTCACAGAAGACGCCGAGCTCCCGCGCCACGGTGGGGCACCCGGGTGAGTGAGCCCTCAGGCACCCCTCGCGCCGGGAGGATGCCGGCGAAGGCCGCCGGTTCGGGAAGAGCGTCGGCCTCCCCCGGCGAAAGGCCGCCTCTGACCCGGTGAGGCCGTGGGTCGCTGCCGCCGACACGAGGGCGAGGAGGGGCCTACGTACCGGACTCCCCGACCGCCACGAGTTCCCCTTCTCCCTCACCCGCGCCTCGGCAGCCGCACGAGTGCCGGGTCTCCGCGAGGTTCGCCTCGATGGAGTCCAGGGCCCGGCGAGCGGCGTCGATCTGCGCCCGGAGCGCCTCGGCGGTGTCGGCGGCAGGCAGCCGGGGGCCTGGAGGCGTCGCGTCCCGCGCGCTCTCCTCCAGCTCGCGTTCCTTCTCCAGCTCGCGTGCTTCTTCGAGGGAGTTGATGACGACGCCGATGAGGAGGTTGACGAGCAGGAAGGAGCCGAGCAGGACGAACGACGCGAAGTAGAGGATCGTCCAGCGGGAGATTTCCAGGGCCGCGCGGACCGCGTCCCCGAGGCCGTCGAGAGTGATGAGGAGGAAGAGGGTGAGCGCGGCGCGGCCGAGCGAACCGAAGCGCTCGGGATTGTCGCCGGCGAAGAAGACCCAGCCGACCATGGCGTACACGTAGAGCAGGAGCGCCCCGACGAGCAGAAAGCTCAACGTGCCGGGGAGGCTCTTGCCCACCGCGACGATCACGATGCGCAACTGGGGCAGGAACCTCGCGGCGCGCAGCACCCGGGCCAGCCGCAGGAGCCGGAGCACCGTCGCGTTCTCGCGGGCGAACGGCAGGAAGGCCAGGGCGACGACGAGTACGTCGAACACGTTCCAGGGGTCGCGGAAGAAGTCCCGGGGCCGGTCGGCGTGGGCCGCGGCGCGGAGCAGGATCTCCGCGGTGAACGCGGCGAGAAAGGTGTGCTCCGCGACCTTGAGGACGTCGTGCCACTGCTGCACGACGCCGCTGTACGTCTCGACTCCCAGCAGCGCCGCGTTGGTCACGATGAGGCAGAACACGGTGCCGGCGAAGGCCGAGGAGTCCACGACGTGGCGGCTGCGTACGGCGATCTCACGCCGTAAGTGAGCGGCGACCTGTTCGGACATGGTGTGATTCGTTTCCTCGCAGAAGTTCGGTCCCCCGCAGACCGGTTGCCGCTCGCCAACAGAAGTGGATCTTAAACGCACCGGGCGCCGAGGGCGGGCCGCCGGCAGAGAACGAGAAGCCTGTGAGCTCCTCCTACGCGTAGCCGTGGCCTCACCCGGCTGTGACCGAGCGGGGTGTTCACCGGGCCGATCCGAAGTCCTGCGTCCAGTAGTTGCCGGGCTGGGCGACGCCCACGCCGATCTCCTTGAACGAACAGTCGAGGATGTTGCGCCTGTGACCGGGGCTGTTCATCCAGCCCGCCACGACCTCCTCGGGGGTGGCGTAGCCGTGGGCGACGTTCTCGCCGTACGCCCTCCAGTCGTAACCGGCGCCCGTGATGCGGTCGCCCGCGACCGATCCGTCGGAGCTCGTGTGGGACATGTTGCGGTGGGACGCCATGTCCGCGCTGTGGGCCCGGGCCGCCTTCGTCAGCTTCCTGTTCCTGGTCAGCGGCGAGCACCCGGCCTCGGCGCGTGCGCGGTTGACGAGCGTCAGTACGCGGGCGGCGGCATGGGACGCCGGAGCCGCGGGCTTCGGGACGCTCCCCTGTGCGGTGTGGGGCCACCACGCCCCCACAGGGGGCTGGTCCTGGGGGGCGTAGGAGGCCATGGCGGCGGAGGGCACGCCCACGGCGACGACGGCGACGACGGCGACGGTGATCTTCCGGTAGGACGTCTTCCTGCGGTGCTTCCTCATGCGTGACCTCGCTCGATAGTCGCGGAGCGGCCCCGCGGTCGTCGTTCCCGGAACGGCTTCCGGAACGGCTTCCGGAACGGGCAACAAGCGGAAGTACTGCCCGGGTCCGTACGACCGGACGGGTGGGCGGGAGTGCCCGGCGGGGCGCATGCCGACGAACGTAGCGCGCGCATACCTGCGCAAAGGCGGACAGACATCACCATGCCGTCCAGGTGGCGGCTACTCATCAGTGTTTTGAGTGGCAAAAAGCTCTGCGGCCGATGTCACCGGCCGGTTGCGCAACCCCGGCTCCGGCGTCTTCGGTGCGGGGCGGACGGTCCGGCCTCGCACACATACCGCGTCCGGACCACCACCCCGGCACCCACCACGTCCTCGACCGCCTCTAACGCACCGGTACGGCCCCTGCGCCCGTCCCACCGGCGTCGCGGGTCCGGCGGGCCGCGGCCGCGACGGTGGCCATCAGCTCCGCGTCCAGGACGGACGGGTCGGCCAGCCGCGTCGAGGCGGCGTACGAGTTGAGCAGGGCCTTCGTGACGCGCAGGGCCGCCTCGGGGCGGCGCACGATGGGCTTGGCCCACGCGTCGACCGCCGCGTCGAGCTCGTCCTCGGGCACGACGCGCTGGAGGACCGACAGCTCGTACGCCTCCGCCGCCTTGAACGGGCGCCCGGTCAGAATCAGTTCGCGCACCCGAGCGGCGCCGACCTCGTGGAGCAGGCGCGGCAGCATTCCGCCCCAGGCGGTGGGCAGGCCGAGTGCCAGTTCCGGCAGCCGGAATCCGGCGGTGTCGGCGCCGACGCGCAGATCACAGGCGAGGGCCAGCGCCATGCCCGCGCCGATCGCCTTGCCCTGGACCCTGGCGATGGTGACCGCCTGGCTGGTGGTGATCGCCTCGCAGACGCGGCGGCCCTTCTCGGCCGCGATGCGGATGCCCCGCCCGGTGGGGTCCTCGTCGAGCCAGTCGACGAACTCGTTGCGGTCCCCGCCCAGCGAGAAGTGCTCGCCGGCTCCGCTGAGCACCACCACCCGGACATCGGGGTCCGGCACGGTCAGGATCGCCAGCAGGTCGTCCAGCATCGCCTCGGTGACCGCGTTGCCGGTGTCGGGGCTGTTCAGCTCCACGCGCAGGATGCCGTCCTCCCGCGCGGTGCGTATGGGGCTCGGTGCCGCCCGGTACGGCGACAGGTACTCGGTGAGGGAAAACTTCATATCGCTACATTCATCGAGGTCACACGTCTGAATACCAGACGGGACGCATAGCTGGGCGCCGTCACGGCGCGCAGGGTGGGGAAACGTTTCAGGAGCTGGGCCAGGAGCGTACGTGCCTCCAGACGGGCGAGAGCCGCGCCCAGGCAGTAGTGCACACCGCCCCCGAAGGTGAGGTTGGTGCCGGTGCGCGTGATGTCGAAGGCGTCCGGGTCCTCGTTGCGCCGGGGGTCGTGGTTGGCGGCGCCGAACACGACGTGGACCATGGTGTCCTTCGCGATCGGCACGCCCGCCAGGACCGTGTCGTCGGCGGCGACCCGCGTGTTGATCTGGATCGGCGGGTCGTAGCGGAGAACTTCGTCGACGGCCGCGTCGATGTATCCGGGGTGCTCCTGGAGCCACTCCCACCGACCGGGCTCCGCCAGCAGCAAGCCCACCATGGCCGACAGCAGCGTCGCGGTGGTCTCCAGCGAGGCGATGGTGACGAACATGGTCAGACGGTAGAGGATCTCGTCCGCCGCCTCGCGGTCGGGCGCCATCGCGTCCCAGGTGTGTATCCAGCCGGTCACGACATCGTTGCCGGGGTTCGCGCGGCGCTGCTTCACCATCTCGGTGAAGTACGCGCGTAGATGCAGGGTCGCTTCTTCGGATACGGCGAGTTCGCTCTTGGTGGGCAGCAGTTCCTGGGCGTGCACCTGGTTGTGGGTGATCTCCAGGATGTGGGCGTAGTCCTCGGGCGGGATGCCCAGCCAGGTGCCGATGGTGCTGATCGGGAGCTGCTCGCTGACCGTACTGACGAAGTCGGCCTCGCCCCAGCGCAGTTTCTCGGCGAGCTCGTCGAGAAGGCGGCTGACGTGCTCCTCGATCTGCGGGGTCAGCCGCTCGATGGTGGAGCGGTCGAAGAGGTTGCCGAGGCTGCGGCGCTGGCAGGTGTGCTCGGGCGCGTTGAGGCGCGCGAGCGTCTTGGTCATCTCCTGGGTGGCGATGGCGTCCCACTGTCTGGCGTCCTCCTGGCGTTCCTGCCAGGCAAAGTCCGGTGCCAGCCAGTTGCGGCCGCGAAGCACCTCGTTGCACGCGTCGAAACCGGTGACGAAGTACGCGTCCCAAGGAGCGCGTACGACGTCTCCCATGGATCTCAGCTCCCCCAGAAGGGCGTAGGGATCAGCCTGCCCCTCCGGTGATTTGAGACGCCTCAGGAGGGAAATGAGGGCACGCCGGTCGACGGTAGGCCGGTCCGTGCCACATATAGCACTCACGCAGAGTTCCTTGCCTTGGGCTCATGGTTACGGCCAGAACCTACCCCTCCGCATATATCCGCCAAGCGTCGATCTTTGTTGCTCCTGTCACAGGGAAATGTGTCGCTGACCCCTTGTCATATGCCGACCGGCCATCAACCTTCCTTGTTGCAAAGGAGAGTTATGCGTACATGCCGTGAATTCCGGTCGCCGGACCGCGTCACACGCGGAACACGTCCAGGAAGGAACTCCACCAGCCCTTCGTCTTCTTCTGCGGCTCCGTCTGCTCGTACCGCGCGGCGGGAACCTCCTCAAGGGCGCCGGCACGGGACGAAACCGGCGACTGGGTCGCCGCCTTCGCTGCTTGGCGGGCCGGACTCGGGCTGAACCGGACCGGCAGCGACACCAGGGCCCGGTGGAACGGTCCCGGCCGCCATTCGACCCCGGAGGCGGGAACGGCGAGGGTGAGGTCCGGCACGGAGTTGAGGATCTTCTCGATCGCGGTGAGGGCGATGAGCTGCGCAGGGGACTTCGCCGGGCAGACGTGCGGACCCGCACCCCAGGCCAGATGGGCGCCCTTGCTCAGGGTCTGGCGGGCATCGGTGAGCGCGGGATCGCTGTTCGCGGCGGCGAAACTGATCAGTACGGGGGTGTCCGCCTTCAGCGTCACGCCGCCGAGGTCGATGTCCTGGACCGGGTAGTGCGCCGCGTAGTTGGCGATCGGCGGGTTGTTCCACAGCACGTCGTCGAGGGCATCCTCGACGAGCAGCCCGGTACCTCGCCGCTGCGAATTCCCGGTGTCCTCGGACAGCAGGAGGAGCAGCGCGTTGGCTATGAGGTTGCGTTCCGGCTCGATGCCCGCGCCCATCAGCATGACGAGCTGGTCCTTGAGCTCCTCGTCCCGCAGGCCCGCCGGGTGCTGGATGAGCCAGGAGGTGATGTCCTCGCCGGGCTGGCGCCGCTTGAGCGCGACGAGTTCCATCAGGCACTCGGTCAGCTCTGCGTTGGCCCGCAGTACGTCCTCGCCGTCGAAGATCGCGGACATGCTGCGGGTCAGCCGGTCGCCGATCTCACCGGGGCAGCCGAAGAGCTGGTTGAAGAGCAGCAGCGGCAGCAGCTTGGCGTAGTCGCCCAGCAGGTCGGCGGAGCCGCGTTCGATGAACTGGTCGATGAGGTAGTCGGCGATGCGCTCGACGTCCCGGCTGAGACGGGTGGTGTTGAGGCGGCCGAGGCTCTCGGTGACCGCCTTGCGCAGCCGCAGATGTTCGGTGCCGTCCGTGAACAGGCAGTTGGGCCGGTACACCATCATGGGCAGCACCGGACTGTCGAGCGGTACGCGCCCCTCCCGCAGTGCCGCCCACCGCCGCGAGTCCCGGGCGAAGTAGGAGGGGTTCTGCAGGACCCGGAGCGCGGCCTCGTGCTGCACGATGAGGGTGGCCTCCACGCCGGGGGCCAGCTCGATCGGAGCGGCGAGCCCGTGCGCCCGGAACTCGTCGTACACACGCTGCGGATCGGACGCGAACTCCGGCCCGTAGAGCGACGTCTGGCGCTCACCGCGCATCGGGCACCCGGTAGGTGCGCTGTACGGGTTGGCTCCCGGCTGAGAGTCCATGTGTGATTCCTCGGTGTGATCGCGGGCCTCGCAGGACCCGGACGGCGGACGGAGAACGGGGATCGGGCCACCCTCCCCGTTCGTACCCGCGGACGGAGAACGAGGATCGGGCGACCCTGTACGTACGTGCCGGCGGCCGGCGAATGAGGGTCGGGCCACCCGTACCGGAGGACGGCGGGCGGAGCAGGGGTCAGGCCACCCGTGCGAGCAGGTGCTGGACCAGGGTGATCAGGGCCTGCGCGGACGACTTCTCGTCCCGGGCGTCGCAGTACACCACCGGGGTGTCCGGCAGCAGGTCGAGCGCCTCGCGCAACTCCTCCTCGGCATGCCGGGAGTACGGGTCGAAGCTGTTGACCGCGACCGCGTACTCCAGCCCGTACGTCTCGACCAGGTCGATCACCGGGAAGGTGTCGGAGAGACGGGCCGGGTCGACCAGGAGCAGCGCACCGAGCGAACCCCGCGCCATGTCCTCCCACAGCTCGACGAAGCGCTGCTGGCCCGGCGTACCGAACAGGTACAGCACCAGCTCGTCGCTCAGTGTCAGACGGCCGAAGTCCAGCGCGACCGTCGTGGTCACCTTGTCCGGTGCGCCGCGCAGATCGTCGATGTGCGCGCCGGCCTGCGTCATCCGCTCCTCGGTGCGCAGCGGAGTGATCTCGGAGAGGGTGCCGATGAGCGTCGTCTTGCCCACGGCGAAGTGTCCGACGACGAGGATCTTCGCCGCACGCTGTACCGCGTCCGGCACATAGATGCTCTCAGCCGAACCGGACGTGGAGTCCATGCAACACCTCTTCGAGGATCTTCCTGTCAACGAGCTGAGCCGGCGGTGGCGCCTTGCGGCGTATCAGGTGACCTTGTTCCGTTAAATCGTTCAGCAGCAGCCGCGCCACTCCGACGGGCAGCTCCAGATGGCCCGCGACCTCGGCCACCGACAGATAGCCGCCGGAACACAGGTCCCAGATCGCCCGGACCTCGGGGCTCGGGTTCGGGGGCCGCTGCCGATCGGGGGCGATCATGACCAGAGTGACGAGGGAGAGACCCTCCGCGTCGGGCAGGCCCCGACCGCCGGTGATGACGTAGGACCGGACGAACCCGCTGCTGACCGCCTGCTCCTCGCCGGGCGTCGTCATGCTTCGCTTCCAACGTTCTGGCGGAGCGGCGTGGTCATCGCCTTCCCCAGCGCGGTGACCTGCTGCTGCATACGGAAGGACATGGCCTCCATGTCCACGTCGGCTGCGGCGGCCGCCGCCAAGTAGGCGCCGGTGCCTGCGGCGATCAGGAAGATCCAGCCGTGCTCGTACTCAAGGAGGGTCTGCCGCCAGCGGCCGGGGGTCTGGGTGCCGATGAAGGGGGCGACGGCCCGGCTCAGCGACTGCATGGAGCTCATCGCCGCTGCCACGGTCTCCGCGTCGTCCCGGCCGATCTGGCTGGAGTTGGCCAGTAGCAGGCCGTCGGCGGAGACGAGGATCGCGTGCCGCGCACCGGGTACCTGGAGCACATCGTTGAGCACCCAGGACAGATCGGGGTTCACTGGATCTCGGGTCCTTCCATCGTCGTCATGTCACGTCCGGACCGGGTTCCGCGCTGGAAGGCGCCCAGGCGGGAGGCGGTGTCCTCGTTGCTGCGCACCGGCCCGGGGTCGGTCGACGGCACCACGGACACCGGACTCTTGCGACGACGCTTGGGCAGGCCGCCGGCGGTGGTGAAGGACGCCGCGGGCTGCGAAGCGGGGGCCGGCTGTGCGGCCGGGGGGAACAGCGGGGTCGGAGCCGGCGCGGGCGCCTGGCGGTAGGGAAGCGCCGCCACGTCCGCGTCGCGGCCACCGGCGGCCGCGGGGGCCACGGGGGCCGGGGGCGCGGGCGCGTCGCCGGTGAGAAGCTCGTCGGGCAGGAGAACCACCGCGCGTACGCCTCCATAAGGGGATACGGAGTCCACCGAGACCTTGAACCCGTAGCGGGCGGCCAGCACGCCGGAGACGGCGAATCCGAACTGTGGGGGAATGCCCAGGCTGGAGACGCTGATCGCGGCCTGGGGTGCGAGGAGAGCCGCGGCGCGGTCCTTCTCCTCCTGGCCCATGCCGAGGCCCGCGTCGTCGATGATGAGGCAGACGCCCTTCGGGACAGCCTGGATGTTGATCTCCACCGGGGTGCCGGGGGCGGAGTAGTTGGTGGCATTGGCGAGCAGCTCGGCGAGGACGACCGCAACCGGTTCCACGGCCTTGCTGACGACGGAGAAGTTGACCTGCCCGTTGACCCGGACCCGGTCGAACTGCCGGATACGGCCCTGGGCGCTGCGCGCCACGTCGAAGACGGACGCCACGGTCTCCCGGCGTCCGAGCCAGCCGCCGCACAGCACCGCGATGCCCTGCGCCCGGCGGCCGAACTGGCTGTTGGCGTGGTCGATGGCCATCAGGTCGGCGAGCATGCCGGGGTCGTCGCCGTACTTGTTCTGGGCGTTCACGACGACCACCTGCTGCTCGTCCGCGAGTCCTTGGAGGGTGCGCACGGCCGCCTTGAGGACGGCCTTGGTCTCCTCTTCCGCGTCCTTGCGGACCTCGGCCATTTCAGCGGCCTGGCGGTGCAGCAGACCGGTGTGGGCGACGTGGAGCTCGTCCCGATGCCGTTGCAGCGCGTCCCGCTCCTCCCGTAGCCGGGAGTTCTGTCTGCGAAGCCCGATATTGGTCTTACGAGCCCGCAGGACGGCACCGACAGCGACCAGTGCTACGACAACCAGCGCCCAGAGGAGCAGGCCCTGTGCAAATGTCATGAGACTCACTTCAAGTGCCATGGCTGGAAAACGGCTTGACGCTTCCTCATGTGCTGTGCAAGCCAGGCTCATTGAGCCACAGCATGGGTCACGCGGGGAAGGCCCCTCCGAAAGCGGGGCCGAGGAATTCATCCCTGCCGGAATGCCCCCATATGCCATCAGCCCACTGGAAGTAAGATGATCTTAGCATCGGCTCGTCGGGTAAATGTCAAGACCGACACGCCAGTTGCACTCTTGACGCGGAATGTTCACATCCGGGGTGCGGATCCGCCGCTCACAGGTGCGCGCCGGGGGGCCGGCTCGGGCGTACCGCAGCGGTGAGCGCCGAAGGCACACACATATATACCGGCTGTGCTCGCGGAGTGCGACGGCACCGCCCGGCCGCAGAGGTGCGGACGGGCGGTGCGCGTTTCCGTCAGGGCGAGCAGACGCCGGCGTGCGACGGCAACGGGGCAATCAGCCGATGCACAGGACGATCAGACACACCTGCTTCTGCTTCGGCGATTTCGGCTCGGCCGCCGACGTTTCCGGCAAGGGGTTCACAGTCGATGTGTCCACGCCGGTCCGCGCGGCGGAAGCGGGCGCGGTCGTCTCTGGGACTGCGGCCGGGGCGGGGGCCGGGGCTGAGGCGGCGGCGTTGTCGACGTGCGTCACCTTGGGTGACTCGGGTGCGGTGTGCCGCGTCGTGCTCGTGGTCGCGGGGGGTTGGGCCGCGGCGGCGGCCGTCGGCTGCCGGTTCGTCCGCACAGTGGAAGGCGTGGCGACGGTGACCTTCCGATGCCGGCCCGTTGTCATGGACGGATGAGAGCCGCGATGCCCCGAAGCCACCCCGGTGTCCGGTTGCTCCGATACCGAGTCGGTGGTCGCCGTCCGTGGCACCGCCGTAACCGGGTCCGGCGGTGAGGCTGCGTGCGTGTGGCCGGCGGAAGGCCTGGTGGTCGGCATCGCAGCAACGGTCAGACCGCCACCGACTAGGGCAACGGCCGTTGCAGCCAAGGCGCGACGCCGGTGCTTCTTCCAACGTGCCAGCTGCCGACGCCGAGCCGCCCGGCCCTGACCGGTGGGGACGGCACCTTCGAAACCGCTGAGTGGTTCAGTGCCCGATGTGGTGCCCGATGCGGTGTCCGCTGCTTCGGGCACCACGTCCTCGAATGCACCGCTACCCGCCCATGCCGCCTCGGAGGGATGAATGCCGAGGTAGGACCCCGGAGCAGGGACCTCCCCCGTCGTTGCCATGGTGGCGACCGTGCCGTGGAGGCGTTGGGCAGGTGGGGCGATGTCCGGAGCGTATGCGCCGCACCCTGGACACACGAGTGCTCCATTGAGATTCCGGCGGCACGTGGAGCAGTAGTCCATCTGGGATCTTCCTGTGCTGACTGCGCCGCCGTGGACCGGCGACCTGTTTCACGTTCGCACGCGGGGTCGAGCGGCCAGTAACGCTAACGGCACCCGGCGAACGTGGTGCGCAGGCCTTGTGGCGCTCCTGCGAAGATTCACTGACGGTGACATGCCATATCCCGGACATGTCGTCACGAATGCCGGGATGAGACTTCGGGCTACGAGGTGATCTTCGTGTTCCCGTTCACCGCTCCAGCGCCTCCGCGTCCCCCATCACGACGACCGGCTTCTTCTCCGGGTCGAGGAGGCGGAGCAGTTCCCTCATCCGGTCCTTGGGGAGCGAAATGCAGCCCTGGGTCGGACCGCCGTGGTCCACATGGATCCAGATGCCGCCACCGCGTTCCTGGCCGAGCGGGCGTTCCGGGTCCAGGGGGGAGGTGCCGGGGACCCGGTTGTAGTCGACGGCGACGACATAGTCGAAGGAACCCTCCAGGGCCTCCCCTTCGAACCCTTCACCGCTCACGGCGAACTCCGGGCGCTGCTCGTACGGGAACGCGGTCTCCGGGGGTTCGAAGCGGCCACCCGCGGCCGTCAGCCCGTAGACCCCCACCGGGGAGCGGAAGTCACCCTCCCGGTGATCGTCGGTCCAGCCGTTCAGGGCATTGTGGGCCGGCCAGCGGTCCGTGGCCGCGCGCCAGCCCACGGTGGGATCGTCGCGGGTGTAGAGGACCGCGGTGGACAGGCTGGAGTCGTAGGAATCGCCCGTGATGACGAGCGCCTGCCGGGAGTCCGCCGGGATCTCGCCCGTGGTGCGCAGCCCCAGCGCGGGGATCCCACGGGGATGGAGGCGCGGCGCGTACGGACCGGGGGCGGCCCGCCCCCGATCCCCCGCGGCCGGAGGACCAGCGACACCGGCGGAAGCCGTGGCCGCCGCCCGGACCTCGTGGCTACCGGCGGCGGTCTCGGAGGTATCACCGCAGGCGGTGAGCAGCAGAATCGTTCCTGCACACGTTCCGGCGCAGACGGCGTACGGGGGACGCCGCCGGGCGGCCGATGGACGGGTCGCGGACACGGGCACTCCTCAGCGGTCGTGGGTGAAGACGGCACAGGCGGGGCTCCCCGTCACGTTTCGTCCCGCCGAACCCAGTTAACGCCGCGTCGCCGATGCGCGAATCCGCACGTGGGCCATACGGCTGTACCGTCCGCCCGACACGCGCACGGATGGGCCCCGGAACCATGTCGGTCGTGTAGGTTCCGGGCCCCTTCCCCTCCGGGGGAGGACGGAGGCCTGAGGACAGGTCAGAGATCCGTGCCGGTCGCGGTCGCCGCGCCGACTGCTGCCCGCCGGAGCAGCACCTTCGACCGGTGCCGCAACCGTCCGGAGGAACCTTGCCCGGCACGAGACCCTGTGCCGCTTCCGACGCCTGATCCTCAGCCGGGTTGCTTGGCCATGACGACCAGAGCCGGCCCGCTTTGCTCATCCGCAGGGAGCCGAAGTTCGGCGACCGGGCGCAGTCCAGCCTGCTCGATCAGGTCCACGAGTTGTTCCGGCCGCCATTTGTGTGTCGTCCAACGAACGGGTACGCCTCCGTAGGCCTCGGTGCGCACCGCGTCTTCGTCGCCGACGTGTGTTGCGGTGATGAAGTGTCCGCCTGGCTTCAACGCGCGCGCGAACAGGGCGAGAACCTGAGGAAGGACGTCACGGGGGAGGTTGAACAGTGACCACCACCCGAGCACCCCGCCGAGGGACGCTTCACCGAGGTCGAGGTCGGTGGCAGAGGCGACGCTGAAGCGGCATTGCGGATGAAGACGGCGCGCGTTCTCGATCATGCGAGGAGAGAGATCCACCCCGGACACGTCGAGTCCGCGTTCGGCAAGGTAGGCGGTCACCGTTCCGGGTCCGCAGCCGACGTCGAGAACAGGCCCGAGCTCGCTCACGGTGTCGGCGAAGGCGTCGATCGATGCCTTGAGCCATGGATGCCTACGGATGTCGCCGACTCCCGTCGTCACCACCATGTGGGCGTAGTTGTCGGCCACCCGGTCATAGGACTCACGTACCACGTCGAGATCGTCCGGGCGGTCAATATGGTGTGTGCGCATCAGCCAACGATAGGACTGTGCAACGGCGTTGGCCGCCAGATCACTCCGTTACGGGCAGGCACTCGGCAAGCAGCTCGACGATGTCGCGCCAGGCCCGCTGCGCGTGCTGCGGGTGGTAGCCGACGCCGGGGAGCACGGTGTGGTCGACCGGTGGGTGGTGGAAGGCGTGCAGGGCTCCGCCGTAGACCACGAGGCGCCAGTCGATGCCCGCGGCCTGCATCTCGGCGGTGAACGCGTCCCGTTGCGCGGGCGGCATGATCGGGTCTTGCGACCCGACCCCGGCCCACACCGGGCAGCGAATGCGTGCCGCCTCGCCCGGTCGGCCCGTGGTCAGTGCGTTGACCGTCCCGATCGCGCGCAGGTTGACGCCGTCGCGCCCGAGTTCCAGCCCGATTGCGCCCCCGGTGCCGTAGCCGACGGCGGCGATCCGGTCGGGGTCGGCCCGCGGTTCGGCGCGCAGCACGTCGAGCGCCGCGTGGCCGATGCCCCGCATCCGGTCGGGGTCGGCGAGCAGCGGCATGCAACGGGCCAGCATCTCCTCGGGGTCGCCCAAATAGCGCCCGCCGTGGAGGTCAAAGGCCAATGCCACGTATCCCAGCTCAGCCAGGGCATCGGCTCGGCGGCGCTCGACGTCGCTGAGCCCCATCCCCTCGGGCCCGACCAGGACTGCGGGCCGGCGGTCGACACCGGCCGGGAGCGCGAGGTGCCCGATCATCGTCAGGCCGTCGGCCGGGTACTCGACCGTGCGCGTTGTGACCGTCGTCATGAGACTGGACCGTAGTGGTCGTCGAGCCCGGTCGGGCCGGTGTTCACCGCTGGCAGAACAGCGCGGGTGTGCGTCTGGAATGCTGCCGGATGTCACGCCCCGCGGAGCCGCCCGCCCTTCACACCCCGAAAGAACCGGGCCAGTTGCTCCGGGGTGAGCGCCAGCTCCGTACCCAGGTCGTCGCTCTCGCGTAGCCGTATGCGGCCTTCGCCGAGGGCCAGTTCGACGCAATTGGACGAATCGCCCCCGCCGGAGAACGAGGACTTTTGCCACACGACGTCCTTTGTCATGCCGGGACCTTTCACATGCTCCGCACAAGGCGACGAATGAAGTCCCTCGACTCTATGACGCCCAACGAGACCGTCTCCAGCTTGCGCACGACCTCGCGGTACCGGCAGAGCTGTGCCTGCGCGTCCAGCAATGCACCGCCGTGCGGGGTGTCCATGAGAACGGTATCGAGCGACGGCACTGGCCCACCCGCGTACACCAGCGGGTCGCCCATTCCCGCGAACCCGTCCAGATCGAATGGAATGACCCGCACCGTCACATGCGGCAGTTCGGACTGCTCCAGGATGCGCAGAAGCTGACCTCGTGCGACCTTGCTGTCGGCGACCCTGATCCGCAGAGCGGCTTCGTGAATCACCGCTTCGTAATGGCCCATTCGCCCCTCGGCAAGAGCCTCCTGCCGCCTCAGCCGGAACCGCATGCGTACCGCGAGTTCCTCCTCGGACAGTGCCGGCACCGTCGCGGCAAAGATGGCCCGGACCTGCTGCTCCGTCTGCAACAGCCCCGGCACATGCACGGTCTCGAAGTTCTTCACCCAGGTGGCATGGTGCTCAAGCTCGGCCAGGTCCAGGTACCCGGAGGGCACCTGTTCCCGGTATTCCTCCCACCATCCGCGTACGCGCTCGACAGCCATGCCTGCCAGGGCATCGATCAGCGCGGCGTCGTCACACGCGTACTGGTTGGCCAGGTGGCGCACGCGTTCAGCACTGACACCGACCCTGCCCGCCTCCATGCTGGACATCTTGCTCTCGGCCATGCCCATGGCCCTTGCGGCATCACGACCGGTCAGACCTGCCCGCTCCCGAAGCTTGCGCAGCTCAGCCCCCAACCGTTCCTGGCGTGCCGTGATGACGCTCCTACCGGGCATGTTGCCTCCCATTCAGGCGAGTTGACCGTATGAGTATCACAGTCACGCTTGACTGGGGGAAAGCTTTACCCCTACCTTCAGTGACGTGCCGCACACACTGCGAAACGCCGGGACCCCGGAAGCGCACCGCCCCGCCCTGCCATGACGGGTACGACATGCCACCGCCCGCAAACCGCCGCGCCCCACAACCACTCACGCACCAAACGGAGTTCCCGTATGCCGAACTCGCCTGTGAGCACCGATGCCCCCTGGGAGTACACGCTCTACATCCCCCACGACGCCCGCGCGGTCACGGTCTCCCGCCGGACCCTGCGTCTGATCCTCACCCTGCACGACCTGCTCCCCCTCTCCGAGACGGCCGAACTCGTCGCCACCGAACTGGTGGGCAACGCGGTACGCCACACCAAGGGTCCGGCCGCCTTACGTCTGCGCTGGGCGGGCCGCGTACTGCGCATCGGCGTCTGGGACGCGGACCCGACGCCACCCGCGCCGCCGCTCCACCCTTCCGCGGAAGCCGACAGCGGACGCGGCCTCGACCTGATCCGCAACTGCACGGACGGCTGGGGCTGGTATCCACTCAGCAGCACCGGCGATTCCGGAAAGTTCGTCTGGTGCGAGCTACTGGCCGCCGCCTGAATGGTGACGCTCGGGGGGCCGTCGTCGCGTCACTCCCGTACCACCACGGCGTAACAGCGAACGTCCCCCGACCGAACCCGGCCGGGGGACGTTTCACGTGGAACCAGGAGAAGAGGATCCAGGAGAAATAACGGGCGGCTACTTCTCCGTCTTGTCCTTCGCCGTCGCGGCCGGCTTGCGGAGCTGGATGTTCAGCTCGCGCAGGCGGGACTCGTCCAGCTCCGTCGGGGCGCCCATCATCAGGTCCTGGGCGTTGCCGTTGAGCGGGAAGGCGATCGTTTCGCGGATGTTGGGCTCGTCGGCCAGCAGCATCACGATGCGGTCGACGCCCGGGGCGATGCCGCCGTGCGGCGGGGCGCCGAGGCGGAAGGCGCGGAGCATGCCCGCGAACTCGTGCTCGACGGTCTCCCGGTCGTAGCCAGCGATCTCGAACGCCTTGAGCATGACGTCGGGCTCGTGGTTACGGATGGCGCCGGAGGACAGCTCGATGCCGTTGCAGACGATGTCGTACTGCCAGGCGAGGATGTCGAGGGGGTCCTTCTCCTCCAGGTCCTTCATGCCGCCCTGGGGCATCGAGAAGGGGTTGTGGGAGAAGTCGATCTTGCCGGTGTCCTCGTCCTTCTCGTACATCGGGAAGTCGACGACCCAGCAGAACCGGAAGACGCCCTCCTCGAAGTGGCCGGCGCGCTTGGCGGCCTCGACGCGGACTGCGGACATGATCTTCGAGACCTCGTCGAACTCGCCCGCGCCGAAGAAGACCGCGTGGCCGGGGACGAGGGACAGACGCTCGGTGAGGGTCTTGATGTCGGTCTCGGTGAGGAACTTGGCGATCGGGCCGGTGAGGCCGCCGTCCTCGCCGACGCGGACCCAGGCCAGGCCCTTGGCGCCGTGCTGGACGGCGTAGTCGCCGAGGCCGTCGAAGAACTTCCGGGACTGGCCGGCGGTGTCCGGGACCGGGAGGGCGCGGACGTGCTTGCCGGCGAACGCCTTGAACTCCGAGTCGGCGAAGATGTCGGAGATGTCGACCAGTTCCAGCTGGGCGCGCAGGTCCGGCTTGTCGTTGCCGTACTTCAGCATCGCCTCGCGGAACGGGATGCGCGGGAACGGCGAGGTGACGTGGCGGCCGTTGCCGAACTCCTCGAAGAGCTCGGTCATCAGCTTCTCGATCGGCTGGAAGACGTCTTCCTGCTCGACGAACGAGAGCTCGACGTCGAGCTGGTAGAACTCGCCGGGCGAACGGTCGGCGCGGGCGTCCTCGTCGCGGAAGCACGGCGCGATCTGGAAGTAGCGGTCGAAGCCGGAGATCATCAGCAGCTGCTTGAACTGCTGCGGGGCCTGCGGCAGGGCGTAGAACTTGCCCGGGTTCAGGCGGGACGGGACGACGAAGTCGCGGGCGCCCTCGGGAGAGGTCGCGGTGAGGATCGGGGTCGCCAGCTCGTTGAAGCCGAGAGCCACCATCTTGGCGCGGATGGAGGCGATGACGGCCGAGCGCAGCATGATGTTGCGGTGCATGCGCTCGCGGCGCAGGTCGAGGAACCGGTACTCCAGGCGCCGCTCCTCGTTGACCCCGTCTTCGGCGTTGATCGTGAACGGCAGCGGGGCGGCCTCGCCCAGCACCTCGACCTCGGTGACCTCGATCTCGATCTCGCCGGTCGGGAGCTCCGGGTTCACGTTGTCGGCGCCGCGCGCGGAGACCTTGCCGTCGATCCGTACGACGGTCTCCTTGGTGAGCTTCGCCAGGGCCTCGTTGCCGGGGGTGCCGGGGCGGGCGACGAGCTGCACCAGACCGTAGTGGTCGCGCAGATCGATGAAGAGGATGCCGCCCAGGTCTCGGCGATTGTGCAGCCAGCCGCTCAGCCGGACGTCGGTGCCGACGTCAGAGGCGCGGAGCTCGCCGCAGGTGTGGGACCTGTACCGATGCATTCTCGTTCATCCAGTCTTCGCGGTTCGGGGTGGATTCAGCCTCCCCAGGCTACCGCCCGCACCCGTACCAAATCATTGACATTGACATTTCAAGATCATCCGGCACCGGGCGGACGGGCGGCGGACCGTACCTGGAGGGGGCCGGACCGCCGTCCTCGGTGGCGTTCGCGGAGCAGATCTTCTTAAAGTGGGGCAATGCGCACCGAGGACGTCCTGGCCGCGACCGCCACCGGTCTGTGGCGCTGGGACAACGCGGCCGGGACCGTCACGCTCGATGCGGAGGCGGCCCGGCTGCTCGAGCTGCCCGCCGCGGCCGGTGTCTTCCGCGAGTCCGCGGTGCGTTCCCGCTTCCATCCGGTCGACTGGAACGAGATCTACGGTGTGGTGAATCTCGCGGTCGCCGAGCGCACCCTCGCCGAGGCCCGGCTGCGGATCGTGGACGGACACGGCCGGGTGCTGCGTACCGTACGCAGCCGTTCCAAGCCGCTCCCGGCCGTGCAGCCGGACGGCACGGACTACGTGCTGGTCGGCACCCTTCAGGAGGTCGCCGAGCCCCAGCCAGGCACCACCGGCGCGCACACCCGCATCACCGGGGACTGGCGCCGCTCCCGCGAGGCGTTCCTGCTGGACGCCGGCCGGGCGCTGGCCGAGGCCCGGTCCACCGCGGAGGTGCTGCGGGTCGCCGCCTCGCTCTCCATGCCGGGGTTCTCGCCCGACGGCCTGGCGGTCTTCGGCATCGCGGGCGACCACCTGACGGTCATCGGGCACCACGGGCAGAACATGGACGACGAGGGCCCGTCCAACGACATGCCGCTGGAGACCGACTATCCGGCCGCCGAGGTCATACGGACGGGGCAGGCGATCTATCTGCCCTCGCCCGAGGAGTACCGCCGCCGCTACCCGGCCACCTGGCCGCTCGCCGGCCGGTTCGGACGCCGCTCCTGGGCCTTTCTGCCACTGATCGTGGCCGGGCGGACCATGGGCGCCTGGATGGCGGGGTTCCGGCATCCGGTGTCCTTCTCGCCGGAGGAGCGTTCCGTGCTGACGACCGTGGCCCGGATGCTCGCGCAGGCGCTGACCCGTGCCGGGGTCGCCGAGACCGAGCGGGAGCTGTCGCTGGGGCTGCAGCGCTCGATGATGCCGTCCCTCGGGCCCGGGGTCCCGGGGATGACGGTCGCCGCCCGCTACATCCCGACCGGCGGCGGGCTCCAGGTCGGGGGCGACTGGTACGACATGATCCCGCTCCCCAACGGCCGTATCGCCCTCGTCATCGGCGACGTCCAGGGCCACGACGTGCGCGCCGCGGGTCTGATGGGGCAGCTGCGGATCGCCCTGCGCGCGTACGCCTCCGAAGGGCACCGCCCGGACGCGGTGCTCTCCCGCGCGTCCCGGTTCCTGTCCGGGCTCACCGACGCGTACGAGGACGGGGCGGAGACCGGGCCGCGCTTCGCGACCTGTCTGTACGCGGAGGCCGACCCGGAGACCGGCACCCTGGAGATCGCCCGGGCCGGCCACCCCGAACCGGTGGTGATGACCGCCGACGGGACCGCGTTGATCCGCCGGACCGAGGGCGGGCTGCCGCTCGGCGTCGAGGCGGACGCCGACTACCCGACGACCAGATTCACCCTGGAGGCCGGAGAAACGATCATGCTCTGCACGGACGGGCTGATCGAGACCGGCGGCCATGACATGTGGACCGGCTGGATCCGGCTGCGGCCGGTCCTGGAAGGGGAAACGGCCGATCTGGAGAAACTCGCCGACGCCCTCGTCCAGGCCGTGCACGGGCCGACGTCGCACTACACGACGGGGCCGCTGGCGGACCGCCGCGAGGACGACATCGCGGTGCTGCTGCTGCGGCGCGACGGGGGGACGCCGACGGATACGGCGCTGCGGCGCACCGCGCTGACCATCGCGCAGGCCGAGCCGGAGCGGATCTCGGCGGCCCGGCAGCAGCTGCGGGAGCTGCTGCACGACTGGGCGGATCCGGAACAGGTCGACGCGGCGGTGCTGATGTTCTCCGAGATGGCCACCAATGTCCTCGTCCACACGGACGGGGACGCCCTGATGGTCGCCCGCGCGACGGGGGAGCTCGGCGAGCGGCGGCTGCGGGTGGAAGTGGCGGACGCCAGCGACGAGCTGCCGCACAGGCGGCGGCCCGGGGAGATGGCCTCCAGCGGGCGGGGGCTGGTGCTGATGGAGATGCTCGCCGACGCGTGGGGGGTGGATCCGCGAGGGTCGGGGAAGTCGATCTGGTTCGAGCTGTACGAGTCGGAGGCGGGAGGCTGAGAGCCGGGTCGTCGGGCTCGGGCTCTCCGGGTGAACGGTTCCGTCCTCGAACGACGGTCGGGCCGGCCCGGGTCGCCGTGGTCCGGGAAGGGGCCGGCCGCCCCGTCAGACGTCGGACGGGCCGGAAGGCCGAACGCCGGACGGGCCGGGACGCTCTCCGCGCAGTTCGCCGAGGATGCCGAAGGCCGCCGCGCAGGCCGGCACCGCGAGCAGCATGCCCAGCAGGCCCGCCACGCTGGCGCCCGCGGTGATCGCGATCATGATGGTGGCCGGGTGCATCTGGACCGTACGGCTCTGAATCATCGGCTGCAGGACGTGGCCCTCCAGCACCTGTACGGCGAGCACGACCCCCAGTGCCCAGAGCGCGATCACGAATCCCCGGTCGGCGAGCGCGACGAGCACCGCGACCGCGCCCGAGATGAACGCCCCGAGGTAGGGGATGTAGGCGCCGACGAGGACCAGCGCACCGAGCCCCACCGCGCCCGGCACCCTCAGGATCAGCAGGCCCACGGTGATGCACACCGCGTCGATCAGTGCGATGAACGTGGTGCCGCGCATGAAGCCCTGCACGGCTTCGAAGGCCCGCCGCCCCATGGCCTCGACCAGGTCCCCGGTACCGCGCGGGGCCACCGAGTGGGCGAGGCCCACGGCCTTGTCGGAATCGCGCAGGAAGAAGAAGGTCAGCAGGAGGGCGAGGATGCTGGTCGCGATCAGCGAGCCGATCAGGCTGATCCCGGAGAGGAGCCCGCCCGCGGCGCTCGCGCCGAACTTCTGGACGATTTTCTGGGCGTTCGCGGCGAGCTCGTTCACATTGGTCTGCCTGCTGATGCCGAAGTGGTCGACGACCCACTGCCCGGCGTCCTTCAGCGAGCGGAGGATCTGGTCGCCGGTGTCGACGAGCGCGGTGACGACGATGTAACCGGCGCCGCCGACCACCGCGACGAGCAGGGCGCAGGTGAGCCCCGCGGCCAGCGAACGGTTCATTCCGCGGGCGGTCAGCCGGCGGTGGACCGGTCCGAGCAGCGCCGTACCGAGCAGCGCGAGCAGCACGGGCGTGACCGCGGTCTTGAAGATGACGCACAGCCAGACGGCAACCGCGGCGACCCCGGTGACGAGGAGAACAACACCGCACCAGGCGGCCGTACGTCGCGCGCCGTCGGGCAGGAGGGGTTTGGGGGTCTGCACCCTCCCACCCGATCACGGCGCGGGGCGATAATCCGCTTGCACCGCCGTACGTGTGTGGATCGTCACACGTCGGCGGCAGATGTCACATCCCGTGCACGGCGGGCACCGTACCGAGTCGGCCGGCCTGGAAGTCCTCGAAGGCCTGCTTCAGTTCGGCCTGGCTGTTCATCACGAACGGCCCGTAGTGCGCCATCGGCTCGCGGATCGGACGGCCGCCGAGCAGGACGACCTCCAGGTCCGGGGTGTTGCCGTCCTGCTTCTCGTCCGCGCGGACGGTCAGCGAGGAACCGGCGCCGAAGACCGCGGTCTGCCCCATGTGGACGGGGCGGTGCTCCGCGCCGACGGTGCCGCGCCCGGCGAGGACGTACGCGAGTCCGTTGAAGTCCTCGCGCCAGGGCAGGGTCATTTCGGCGCCGGGACGGACGGTGGCGTGGATCATCGTGATCGGGGTGTGCGTGATGCCGGGGCCCTCGTGCCCGTCGAGCTCACCGGCGATGACGCGGAGCAGCGCGCCGCCGTCCGGGGAGGACAGGAGCTGGACCTGGCCGCCGCGGATGTCCTGATAGCGGGGGTCCATCATCTTGTCGGCCTTGGGCAGGTTCACCCAGAGCTGGAGGCCGTGGAAGAGACCGCCCGACATCACGAGGGACTCCGGCGGGGCCTCGATGTGGAGGAGGCCGGACCCGGCCGTCATCCACTGGGTGTCGCCATTGGTGATGGTGCCGCCACCGCCGTTGGAGTCCTGGTGGTCGAAGGTGCCGTCGATGATGTAGGTGACGGTCTCGAAGCCGCGGTGGGGGTGCCACGGGGTCCCTTTCGGCTCCCCGGGCTGATACTCCACCTCGCCCATCTGGTCCATCATGATGAACGGGTCGAGGTACTTGTAGTTGATCCCGGCGAACGCGCGGCGAACCGGGAAGCCCTCGCCCTCGAATCCGCTCGGCGCCGTGGTGACGGCGAGCACGGGACGGGCCGTGGCGTCGCCCGAGGCGGCGACCTTGGGCAGGGTCAGCGGGTTTTCGACGGTCACTGCGGGCATGGGAGCCACCTCCGGGATTGTCCTGAGTTCAATTTAGTTGAATGGTGAACATCCTGCAAGGCGGCATCCATTCCCGCACCCCGGCCACCACGACGAGAAGGGGCCCGTACCTGGCGGTACGGGCCCCTTCTCGAACGAAGAACCGGACGTCAGCCGTACATACGGCGCATCGCGAAGTCGACCATCTGCTCCACGGCCTTGGCGTCGAAGACCATGCGGTGCTCGCCCTCCATGTCGAGGACGAAGCCGTAGCCGGTCGGCAGCAGGTCGATCACCTCGGCCCCGGTGATCACGAAGTACTTGGACTCCTTGCCCGCGTACAGCCGAAGCTCCTTGAGCGTGGTGAACATCGGGATCACCGGCTGCTGGGTGTTGTGCAGCGCGAGGAATCCGGGGTTGTCGCCGCGCGGGCAGTAGACCTTCGACGTCGCGAAGATCTGCTGGAAGTCCTCGGCGGACAGCGAGCCGGTCGTGAAGGCCCGTACCGCGTCCCCCAGGGACGGCGGCGAGGGCTCGGGATACAGCGGCTGCTCGCCGTAGCCGCCACCCATCTGCTGCTGTGCGCCGGGGTTCTGGTCGTAGCCGTACATGCCGCAAAGAGTAATCGGACACATCAGGCCCTTGAGGGGTTGCGTCTTATTACTGACGGGTAGCATCATCGGAGAGGTCAGCTGATATACGCACCACCAGCTCGTCGCCCGCCCGGCCCATACCCCTTCCCGGGGCGCTGTGCGCCACTGCTATTGATTACGGAGCCTTCCCATGGGGCACTACAAGTCGAATCTCCGCGACATCGAGTTCAACCTCTTCGGGGTCCTCGGGCGCGACAAGACGTACGGCACCGGCCCGTTCGCCGAGATGGACGTCGAGACGGCGAAGAGCATCCTCGACGAGATCGCCCGCCTCGCGGAGAACGAGCTGGCCGACTCCTTCGCCGACGCCGACCGCAACCCGCCGGTCTTCGACCCGGAGACCAACACCGCACCGGTCCCGGAGACCTTCAAGAGGTCGTACCAGGCGTTCATGGACTCCGAGTACTGGCGTCTGGGCCTGCCCGAGGAGATCGGTGGCACCACCTCCCCGCGCTCCCTGATCTGGGGCTACGCGGAGCTGCTGCTCGGCTCGAACCCGGCCATCTGGATGTACTCCTCCGGCCCGGCGTTCGCCGGCATCCTCTTCGACGAGGGCAACGAGGCGCAGAAGAAGATCGCCGAGATCGCCGTCGAGAGGCAGTGGGGCTCGACGATGGTGCTGACCGAGCCGGACGCCGGTTCGGACGTCGGCGCGGGCCGCACGAAGGCCGTCGAGCAGGAGGACGGCTCTTGGCACATCGAGGGTGTGAAGCGCTTCATCACCTCGGGCGAGCACGACATGTCCGAGAACATCATCCACTACGTGCTGGCCCGCCCCGAGGGCGCCGGCCCCGGCACCAAGGGCCTCTCGCTCTTCATGGTCCCGAAGTTCCACTTCGACTGGACCACCGGCGAGCTGGGCGAGCGCAACGGCGTGTACGCGACGAACGTCGAGCACAAGATGGGCCTCAAGGCGTCCAACACCTGCGAGATGACGTTCGGCGACCGGCACCCCGCCAAGGGCTGGCTGATCGGTGACAAGCACGACGGCATCCGCCAGATGTTCCGCATCATCGAGTTCGCCCGCATGATGGTCGGCACGAAGGCCATCGCGACCCTGTCGACCGGCTACCTGAACGCGCTGGAATACGCCAAGGAGCGCGTCCAGGGCACCGACCTGTCGCAGTTCATGGACAAGACCGCCCCCAAGGTCACCATCACGCACCACCCCGACGTGCGCCGCTCCCTCATGACGCAGAAGGCGTACGCGGAGGGCATGCGCTCCCTCGTGCTGTACACCGCCTCCGTCCAGGACGCGATCCAGGAGAAGGAGGCGGCGGGCGAGGACGCCAAGGCGCTGCACGGCCTCAACGACCTGCTGCTCCCGATCGTGAAGGGCTACGGCTCCGAGAAGTCGTACGAGCAGCTGGCGCAGTCGCTCCAGACGTTCGGCGGCTCCGGGTATCTCCAGGAGTACCCGATCGAGCAGTACATCCGTGACGCCAAGATCGACACGCTGTACGAGGGCACGACGGCGATCCAGGGCCAGGACTTCTTCTTCCGGAAGATCGTCCGCGACCAGGGCGCCTCGCTCAACGCGCTCTCCGAGGAGATCAAGAAGTTCCTCGCGGGCGCCCAGGGCAACGAGGAGCTGTCCGGTGCGCTGGACTCGCTCGCCAAGGCGGCCGTGGACCTGGAGGCGATCGTCGGCACGATGATCACCGACCTGACCGCGACCGGCGAGGACGTCAAGAACATCTACAAGGTCGGCCTCAACACCACCCGCCTGTTGATGGCCTCCGGCGATGTCGTCGTCGGCTACCTGCTGCTCAAGGGCGCGGCCGTGGCGGCCGAGAAGCTGCCGACCGCCGCCGCGAAGGATGTCGCCTTCTACCGGGGCAAGATCGCCGCCGCGAAGTTCTTCGCCGCGAACGTCCTGCCGGGCGTCTCCACCGAGCGCGCGCTCGCCGAGTCCGTCGACAACTCGCTGATGGAGCTGGACGAGGCGGCGTTCTAGTGCCGTGACCGGCAATGTTTGCCCCGTAAGGAGCGTCGTCCGGTGCGTGCGATCGCAAGGCGGCCGGAAGTCCTTGTAGCGGAGCTACCAGGGCTTTTGGCCAACGCGGCGAGCGTGCGTGCTGGGCGGCGCGACGGGGCAAAGCTTGCCGGGAGGGGCACTAGCCTCCGGCCCCGCTCACGATCGTCAACCCGCACCGCCACCCGGACATGCGTCGGGTGGCGGTGCTGTCGTATCAGCTGGGTACGCTGAGCGCACGGCCGAGAATCCCGTCCATGGGAGGAACCGTGACCGCCGAGGCCCTGCCCCAGGCGTCGCAGCCGCGGCGCGAGACATCCAAGTGGCCGGTCCCGCCCGAGGACGGCTACACCGTGGACGATTTCTTCACGCTTGACCTCCCGCCACACACAGAGCTGATCGACGGGAGCCTGGTTTTCGTCAGTCCGCAGCAAAAGTTCCACACGCTGGCGATGTATCTGCTGGAGCAGGGCCTGCGCAGGCACGTACCCGCCGATCTGCGCGTGCGCCGGGAGATGGCCATCGTGCTCGGCAAGCGGAACGCCCCGGAACCCGACCTGGTTGTGGTGCGGGAAGAAGGTGCGGTGAACCAGCGGCAGACGCGCTACGACGCCGCCGACGTCCTGCTCGCCGTGGAGGTCGTCTCGCCCGACTCCGAGGCCCGGGACCGCGACACCAAGCCGCACAAGTACGCGGGGGCGGGCATCCCGAACTTCTGGCTCGTCGAGATGGCCGGGAACGACCGGCCCGTGGTCTGGACCTACGCGCTGGACCCGGTCAACAAGAAGTACGTCTCCACCGGCGTCCACCACGACCGCCTGAAGCTCTCCGACCCGTACGACATCGATATCGACCTGACCGCCATCGACCAGCTGTAGGCCCCGCCTCCCCGCACGCGCCCCGGCCTCCGCGGGGCGCCCCGCGGCACCGCCCGCGAACGACGGTGAAACCTCCCCGTCCGGCCTCGTTACAGTGAAGAACATGAGTTCCTCCCTCCGCTTCGACCGCGGTCACACCGACGACCTGATGGCCTTCCTGATGGCCTCCCCCTCCCCGTACCACGCCGTGGCCACCGCGGCCGAGCGGCTGGAGAAGGCCGGATTCCGCCAGGTCGAGGAGACCGCGGCCTGGGACGGCACCAGCGGCGGGAAGTACGTCCTGCGCGGCGGTGCGATCGTCGCCTGGTACGTGCCGGAGGGCGCCACGGCGCACACCCCGTACCGGATCGTCGGAGCGCACACCGACTCGCCGAATCTGCGGGTGAAGCCGCTGCCCGACACCGGGGCGTACGGCTGGCGGCAGGTCGCCGTGGAGATCTACGGCGGGACGCTCCTCAACACCTGGCTCGACCGTGACCTCGGGCTCGCCGGCCGCATCTCGCTGCGAGGGGGCACCTCCCAGGCCGGAGGCTCTGGGGGAGGCACGCACAGGCTGGTGAACATCGACCGGCCGCTCCTGCGCGTACCGCAGCTGGCCGTGCATCTGGACCGGTCGTCCAACACCGACGGTCTGAAGCTCGACCGGCAGAAGCACATGCAGCCGATCTGGGGGCTCGGGGACGTCGAGGAGGGCGACCTGATCCGGTTCGTCGCCGAGGAGGCGGGGGTCGACGCCGCGGACGTGACCGGCTGGGACCTGATGCCGCACCCCGTCGAGCCGCCCGCCTACCTGGGCCGGGACCGCGAGCTGCTGGCCGGGCCCCGGATGGACAACCTGCTCTCCGTGCACGCGGCGACCGCCGCGCTCGCCGCCGTCGCCGGGCAGCCGGACTCCGAGCTTCCGTACATCCCGGTCATGGCCGCCTTCGACCACGAGGAGAACGGCTCCCAGTCCGACACCGGCGCCGACGGACCGCTGCTCGGCACGGTCCTGGAGCGTTCCGTCTTCGCCCGCGGCGGCACGTACGAGGACCGCGCCCGGGCCTTCGCCGGGACCGTCTGTCTCTCCTCCGACACCGGCCACGCGATCCACCCCAACTACGCCGAGCGCCACGACCCGACCCACCACCCGGTGGTCAACGGCGGACCGATCCTCAAGGTCAACGTCAACATGCGGTACGCGACCGACGGCAGCGGCCGGGCCGTGTTCGCGGAGGCGTGCCGGAAGGCGGACGTGCCGTGGCAGACGTTCGTCTCCAACAACTCGATGCCGTGCGGCACCACGATCGGCCCGATCACCGCAGCCCGGCACGGCATCCAGACCGTGGACATCGGCGTCGCGATCCTGTCGATGCACAGCGCCCGTGAACTGTGCGGCGCGGACGACCCGTACCTGCTGGCCAACGCGGTGGCGGCGTTCCTGGCGGGCTGAGCCCTCCGGCCGCGCCGACCGGGCGGCAACCCTTCACCGGCTCCACGGCACCCCCGATATCCTGGGTCATTGCCCGTGCCCCCACCTCGGGTGCACCTCGCCCGGAAGGGAACCCGTACGTGGAGTTCCGGCTGCTCGGCACCGTCTCCGTGGACACGCGCACCGGGCCGCTGCCGCTCGGCCCGGCCAAACGCCGCAGCCTGCTGGCCGCGTTGCTGCTGTCCGCCAACACACCCGTATCCGTCAGCCGGTTGGCGGACTCCCTGTGGGACGACGAGCCGCCGCTGCATGCCCGCAGCGTCATCCAGGGACATGTGTCGCGGCTCCGCGCCCTCCTGGTGGGCGCGGACGCGGAGGCGTACGGGGTGGAACTGATCACGCTCGGCGACGCGTATGTGCTGCGGGTGCCGGAGACCCTGCTGGACTCGCAGCGGTTCGAGGAGCTGCTGGTCCTGGCGCGGGAGCAGCGCAGCCCCGCCGACGCCGTGCTGATGCTCAAGGAGGCCCTGTCCCTGTGGCAGGGCCCGGCGCTCACCGGTGCGTTCGCCGGCCCGCCGCTCCAGGCCGCCGCACACTCCCTGGAGGAGTCGCGGCTGGCCGCGGTCGAGCAACTGGCCTGCGCCTATGCGGCGCT
This sequence comes from Streptomyces sp. NPDC111516, assembly GCF_055635345.1. Classification (NCBI taxonomy): domain Bacteria; kingdom Bacillati; phylum Actinomycetota; class Actinomycetes; order Kitasatosporales; family Streptomycetaceae; genus Streptomyces; species Streptomyces sp. NPDC111516. The sequence goes on from NZ_JBVKBV010000003.1 coordinate 129,002, forward strand.
GGGGGAGCACAGCCGGGCGGCGTCGGTGCTGCGGGCGGAAGCGGTCGCCCATCCGATGCGGGAGTCGCTGGCGGCGGCGCTGATGACGGCGCTGTACCGGGCGGGGCGTCAGTCGGAGGCACTGGACTGGTTCCACCGCACGCGGCGGCTGCTCGCCGATGAGCTGGGGATCGACCCGGGACACGAACTCGCCGACGCGTACGCGCTGATCCTGCGCGGCGAGCCAGGGCCGGAGGACCGCGCCGAACCGGCCGACGGCTCGGGGGACTTGAGCAGCGGTACCGGGAAAAGCACGATCAGGGCAGGGGCCGGAGCCCGTACGGACAGCACGCCCGGCCCGCCGCTTTCGCCCCGTCCCCTGGCTCCACCGCCCCTCGTCGGCGAGCCGCACCCCACCGATCTGCTGCCCCGCGCGCCTCGCGGCTTCCACGGTCGGGTCCCCGAACTGGCCGCGCTCACCCGGGCCGCGGCGGGCGAGGCCCCCGTCTGTCTGGTCACCGGACCGGCCGGCGTGGGAAAGACCGCGCTGGCCCTGCAGTGGGCGCACCGCAACCCCGCCGCCTTCCCGGACGGACGGCTCTTCGCCGATCTGCGCGGGTTCAGCGACACCGGAGAGCCGGCGCTCATCGAGGTCCTGCGCGAGTTCCTGCTGGCGCTCGGTGTCGCACCACGCCGCGTCCCCGAGTCCGTGCGCGCCGCGGCCGCGCTCTTCCGGTCCCTGACCGACCGGCGCCGGCTGCTCGTCGTCCTCGACAACGCCCGTGACTCCGCCACCGTCAGGCCCCTGCTGCCGGGCGGCACCGACTGCGTCACGCTGGTCACCAGCCGGCACCGGCTGGAAGGACTCATCGCCTCGGACGCGGCCCGCCCCGTCCCGCTCGACATACTCGAACCGCACGACGGCACGGCCCTGCTGGCCGGTGTGCTCGGCGAGGAACGGGTCCTCGCCGAACCCGTGGCGGCCCGCCGGCTCGCCGGGCTCTGCGGCGGACTGCCGCTCGCCCTGCGCGTCACCGCGGCCCGGCTGGCTGGACGTCCGCAGCGGACACTGGCCGGGCTGGCCGACGAACTGGCCGACGAACACAGCCGCCTGACGTACCTCGACGTGGACGACACCGGTGTCTCGGCCGCGCTGCGGCTGACCGTGCAGCAGCTACCGCCGGACGCCGTCCACCAGTTCAGCCGGCTCGGCCACCACCCCGGCAGCCACTTCGACCCGCACACCGCCGCCGCACTCGCCGGCACGGACCCGGTCACCGCCGCCGCGGCGCTGGAACGGCTCGCCACCGCCCACCTCGTCACCGAGAGGGCACCCGGGCGCTGGGTGCTGCACGATCTGGTCCGCCTCTACGCCCGCGGCCTGGACCCCGCGTCCGGACCCGAGGCCCTCCTCTGCGTCCTCGACCACTACATAGCCACCGCGCTCGCCGCCGCCGACACGGCCGAACCCGGCGGTGAGCCCTGCTTCGTCCTGCCGGACGGCTACCACCGCCCCTCCGCCGTCAGGGACTTCACCGACCGGGCGGCGGCGATGAGCTGGCTGGCCGCCGAACGCGACGATCTGGCCCTGGCCGCCGTCGCGGCCCGGACCGCCGGGCTCGACGACCGGGCCTGGCGGATCATTCTGCTCCAGTGGCCGCAGGTGGTGTGGCGGGTCCGGGACGGCTGGGCCCCGCTGCTGGAACTGGCGCTGGACTCCGCCCGCACCGAGAACGATCCGTACGCCGAATCGCGGGTGCTCAATCTGCTGGGCTGGGTGCTGACCGAGGAGGGCAGGAACGCTGAGGCCATCGCCCTGCTGGAGCGCTCGCCCGCTCTTGCCCGGCAGGCCGGAGACCGGCTCGGTGAAGCGACCGCGCTGATCAACCTGGCCATCGTCCAGGCCGAACAGGGCGGGCTCGACATGGCGCTGGAGGGCTGCGAACGCGCCGTCGGCCTGGCCCGCGAGGAATCCGACGCGCGCACCGAGATGCTCGCCCTGCAGCACCTCGCCCGGATGCAGCTCACCGCCAACCGCCCGCAGGACGCCCTGCACTCCGCCCGGACGGCGCTCGACCTCGGGCCCGAGCACGAGGAGGCCGCACGCCGGGTGCTGCTGCTGACCGTCAGCGGCGAGGCCCGGCTGGCACTCGGCGAGGAGGACGACGGCATCCGGCTGCTGGACCTGGCGGCCGGGGAGGCGGAAGCCGCCGGTTACGACGAGGGCGCGGTCCGGGCCCTCGAAGCACTGCTCCGCGTCACGGCACGGACGGAGTACCGCAAACGGTACGAAGAGGCGGTCCGGCGGCTCACCGAAGACGGCTGAGAGCCTGACGCCCGTGCCGTGACGTCAGAGCGCCGGTCCCGGACATCAGCGGGACGTCAGTGGGACGTCAGCAGAACATGAGCGACGCACCCCAGAGTCATGCATGTCAGCAGGTCAGGGGCGCTCGCCAATGACCAGGCGTCCGCCGCACCGTCACACTCGGGGGAAATTCCATGAGTACGCTCCGCAACCGCACCACCGTCCTCGCCGCCGCGACCACCGCCGTGCTCGCACTGGCCCTCACCGCCTGCGGCGGGGACGACTCCGGTACGAAGTCCGCCGGCCCGGCGAACGACGCCGCAGCGGCCGCCGCTTCGGCGGACGCCTCCCAGCCCGCCACCGACGCGACGACCGCGAGCACCGCGAAGAACGGCGGTGCCGCGCAGAACACCGGAGCCACCAAGACGGGCACCTCGAAGACCGGCACGTCCAACGGCAGCACCGGGACGGGCGGCAACACCAGCGACAGCTACGCCTACAAGCACCCGTGCGAGAGCGGGGACCTGTCGGTGCGCGTGTACCCCCGCGAGGGTTCGGCCACCCAGCAGGTGATCGAGGTCAACAACACCGGCGCGAACTCCTGCGGCCTGAGCTACTTCCCGCGGGTCAGCCTGGGCGCCGCGAAGGCCTCGGACCACAGCGGGGACGTCCGGCCGGCGGTTCCCGGCGGCCTGGGCGGCGCACCGGCCTACCCGGTCAAGCCGAAGACGGCCGCCATCGCGGTGATCGACCTCAACCCGAGCGGTGCGAACGGTCTGACCTGGATCAACGAGATGAACGTGCTCGCCGACGGCGACCACATGCCCAACGCGGACACGCAGAACTTCGAGCTCGGCCCCGATGTGAAGGTGCGCGACCCGAAGCTCGGCCTGTACCGGAGCACGGTCGCCGAAGCGGTGAGCTCCATGAAGCAGGCGGGCACCTCCTGACCCGCTGAGCCGGGCCGTACGACGAGCCCCGCGGGATGCGGCCCCTACCCCGCCGCACACACCGCACCCGGCGCAGAAGGCCCCCGTATCCGGGGCTCCGCGCGCCGTCAGGCCCACTCGTCCATCCCTGCCAGCACCAGCGGCAGCCGGGGCGTTCCCTCCGTGGTCACGCGGACGGGGACGCCCCAGTCCTGTTGGTGGACGTGGCAGGCCGGGTACTCGTTCGCAGGGTCGTCGTCGCAGGACGCCGCCATCGCGGACACGTGCAGGACCCCCTCGGTGACGCCGTCGGCCAGGACCAGGTCGCGGAAGAGATCGGTTCCCGGACCGGAGCCCTCCGCCAGCAGCTCGGGCGGGGTCGCCGAGACCAGCAAGCGGGTCGAGGGACCGTACCGGGTGTCCAGCTTCTGCCCGGCGGGCGCCTGGAAGACCACATCGAGCCGCAGTGTGCCCGGTGCGATCTCGGTCGCCGCGCGCTGTGTGCGGTGCGCCCGGTCGGCGACCCGTACGGCCTCCTCCGGGAGCCGCAGCCGGGTCAGCCGGTGCCGCGCGGACTCGACGACGACGAGATCGCCGTCGACCAGCACCGCGTCGCTGGGCTCGCGCAGATCCGTGGCCAGGGTGGTGACCTCGCCGCTCACGGGGTCGTAGCGCCGCAGCGCGTGGTTGTACGTGTCGCAGACGGCGACGGACCCGTCGGGCAGCGCCGTCACGCCCAGCGGGTGCTGGAACAGCGCCTGCTCCGCTCCGCCGTCGCGGTGTCCGAAGTCGAAGAGTCCGGTGCCGACGGCGGTACGGACGACGAACCCGGTGCCCTCCCGCTCGACGTACCGCAGGGCGGACGTCTCCGAGTCGGCGACCCACAGCCGCTCCCCGTCGGCCGACGTGGCGAGGCCGGACGGCTGGGCGAACCAGGCCTCGTCGGCCGGCCCGTCGACCAGGCCCTCGTTGGTCGTGCCCGCCGCGACCCGCACGGTCCCCGTCCCGGGGTCGTACGTCCACAGCTGGTGCACGCCCGCCATGGCGATCCACAGCCGGTCCGCGAACCAGGCGACGTCCCAGGGGGAGGAGAGGTCTACCTCGCGGGCCGGGCCGGCCGTCGGTGAACCCTGCCACCACTGGCGGCCGGTGCCGGCGAGGGTCGTCGTGATCCCGGTGGTGAGGTCGAGGGCGCGGACGGCGTGATTGACCGTGTCGGCGACCGCGATCCGGCCGTCGGGCAGCACGGCGAGTCCCTGAGGCTCGGAGAACCGGGCCTCGTCGGGCCCGCCGTCGGCGAATCCCCTGTCGCCCGTTCCGACGTGACGGCGGACCGTTTCGCCGTCACGTTCGATCTCGACCAGGCGGTGCCGGGTGGTGTCGGAGACCAGGAAACCGCCGTCGGGCAGGAGCAGGGCCTTGCCGGGGAAGCGCAGATGCGTGGCGACCGGCTCGGGCGCGACATAGGGGCCGTCGCCACGGCGCAGCGTGCCCTTCGCCCCGTGCTCGGCCTCCAGCTCCTCGACCAGCTTCTCGATGGCGTGCGCATGTCCCTCGCCCGCGTGCTGAGCGACGATGTAACCCTCGGGGTCGATGACGACGAGCGTGGGCCAGGCGCGTACCGCGTACTGCTTCCAGGTCGCCAGCTCAGGGTCGTCGAGGACCGGGTGGTGGACCTCGTACCGCTCGACGGCGTCGACGACTGCCTGGTGCTCGGCCTCGTGGACGAACTTCGGCGAGTGCACACCGATGATCACGACGGTGTCGCGGTGCTTCTCCTCCAGCTCGCGCAGCTCATCGAGAACATGCAGACAGTTCACGCAGCAGAAGGTCCAAAAATCAACAACAACGCACTTACCTCGCAGGTCGGCGAGGGTGAGTTCCTTGCCTCCGGTGTTCAGCCAGCCGCCATTGCCGATCAGCTCAGGGGCACGGACACGGGCATTTCGGCGGGGCGCGGGGGTGTGCGCCGAGACGGCATCGTTCATGCTTCAAGCTTGCCATCCTGGTATGAACGGCGAATCACGCACGTGCGCCAGTGCAGGAGCAACGGTTGGCTGTGGACGGGAACAAAACGACGGCCGACGGGGTGGCGGAGGCGGCACAGGGATTCATGGCGTTGCCGAGACGTATGGAGGACCGGCAGGAGGCGTTCGCCGAGTGCCTGGCGGACGTCGTCCGTGCCCTCTCGCTCGACGTCGTTCCCGAGTCGGAGCCCGGCGATCGGCGGACCTGGGTGCACCGCGTCCGTGCGGCACTGCGCGAGCCTGCCGACACGGCACGACGGTTTCCGAGGAGTCCTTCGACGCACTGGTCAGGGCGGCCGTCCACGCCCCTGGCCCGAGCTTCAACCGTCAGTTCATCGAGCCGGCTCTGAACGCCTTCGGGCACGTGCGCGTGCAAGCCGCGCTGCCCGGGTACCTGCGAACGGGCACAGACCTTGAGCGGGCGGGCGCCGCGCGGTGCGGCTCGGAGGTCCATTGGCGGTCCGGGTTCAGGCACGCCCGTGGCCGTGGGCTCACGCCGCGGTGTCGGTACCCGCCGGCTTCGCCCAATGGATCTGGATTCGCTGCTCGGGGATGATCCTCTGCCCGCGCACCCCCTTGCTCACCTCAACGCGGTCTATGGCGAGCGAAAGCCGTTCACGCCTGTCTTCGTTCGTCGCATCCGCCCACGTCTCTCGCAGGGTGACGCCATCGAGTATCGGACACACATCCACGGTCGGCATCGGAAGCCTGTGGAGATCGCCGCGGAGGCCGTCGATTCGCCCCCTCAGGCGCGCTGAAAGCCGGTTGTAGCGCTCCACGGCTGCAGCGCCATTGAACTCACCACGCACGTAGCGTGCGTCCTCCAGATCAGCCAGGCGAGCTTCCTCGTCCTGGATCTCCGCAGTGAGGGCATCACGTTTCACAAAGGTCTCAGGATCCACACGGTGCACCCAGCGATCAACGATCGCGACAAGCAGCGGATCGTCCGGTTCGAGCGCCGGGAGCTTGGTGAGGAACTGTTCCGTCACGTATTGGTCGACCGCCTCAGCCAGCGCCGACGCTCCGATGCACTGATTGCCCGCACGGCGAGCCATGCACTGGTAGCTGCCGCCCACACGGTGCATCCGGCGCCCGCAGCCAGGAACCGCGCAGTGGACGAGTCCGGTGAGCAGCGCCGTCCCCTCGGGCTTCGGCCGCCGCTTTCCTGCGTGCCCGAATGTTCTGGATTCCAGGGTGCGGATGATCTGCTCACGCTCTCCGACCGTGATGATCCCCTCGCCGATCCCGACTGTGTCGAGCGTTTGGGGATCGCGGTACGGAAAGACCCTGCCCGTGTACTTCCGCTCACCGTCGTCCGTCTCGACGGTCTCGGTCTCCGGCATCAGGCCGGCGAACGCCGGGGAGCGCAGGAGCTGCATGATGCTGGCTGCGTTCCACTGCCCGCCCCTGGGCGACAGGATCTCGTACTCGTTGAGGAGTCGGGCGATCTTGACCAACGATGTCCCTGCAAGCGCTTCATCCGCGATCAGACGGGCGTAGACGACGTACTCCGGGTCGTGGACAAGCTTCTTCGTCTTCGGGTCGATGAGCAGCCCGTACGGAGGCTGCCCGCCGATCCACTGGCCCTTGCTGCGCAAGTAGCGCTTGGCGTGGCCGACGCGCGTGCCGAGATTCTTCGACTCGGACCTGGCGAGCTCAGCGAGCATCGCGACGACCACGCGCGCTGAGTCGTTCGACGTGTCGAGACCATCCACGACTGAGACGAGACGGCCGCCGGCCTTCTCGATGTCGGCCAGCACCTTGCCCACCTGGCCGATGCCCTTGCGGGACAGGCGGTCCAGTTTCCAGACGATCAGTGTGCCGACAACACCGGCGGTGACTGCCGCAAGCGCGGCGTCGAAGCCCTTGCGCTCAACGGTCTTGTAGCCGGAGCGCCCTCTGTCTATGTGGACCTTGCGGACAGTCAGTCCGTTGCGTTCGCCCCAGGCGCGGCAGTCGGCTTCCTGCCGCTCGATCGCAGTCTTGCCGTCCCGATCGAGAGACAGGCGGAGGTAGAGGTCGCAGATCGTGTCTTGGTGCACACACTCAGTGTGACCACAAGTTCGGTGCGCTGTTGTCTATTTTCAAAAATCCAGGATCACAATGTGTCCTCGCAGGTCAGCGAGGGCGGAGGGTCCATGTATTCCGGACGGTCTTGGGGGAACCTGTGAGCCATGAGATTCCTGGTGCGTGAACGCCTCTTCGCCGTCGGTGACGACTACTGGATCGAGGACGCGGACGGCCGCAAGGTCTTCCTCGTCGACGGCAAGGCCCTGCGGGTGCGTGACACCTTCGAGCTGAAGGACGCGCAGGGCCGGATCCTGGTCGAGATCCGGCAGAAGCTGCTCAGCCTGCGCGACACGATGCTCATCGAGCGCGATGGCGAGCAACTCGCCAAGGTCAAGCGCAAGCGGCTGTCGCTGCTGCGCAACCACTACCGGGTCACGCTGGTGGACGGCACCGAGCTCGATGTCAGCGGAAAGATCCTGGACCGCGAGTTCGCCATCGACTACGACGGGGAGCTGCTGGCCCAGATCTCGCGGCGGTGGCTGACCGTCCGGGACACGTACGGCATCGACGTCGTACGCGAGGACGCCGACATGGCGCTGCTGATCGCCGTATCGGTGTGCGTCATCGTGCTCGCCGACAAGGAGCACGAGAACTGACGAGCTCGAAATCAAGCCCGTCGAGGAGTCCCCCCATGCTCTTGGAGGAGCTCACAAAATGGGAGTCCGATCAGCTCGCGGCGTCTGGTGCGTGCGATCGCAAGGCGTCGGAAGGTCCTCGGATGGGGTCTCCCCTGCTCGAACGAAGCTGAGAGCTTGGGGAAGGAGCTACTAGGGCATTTCGGCAACGCAGCGAGCGTGCGTGCCAGGCGTCGCGAGCCGGGCGCCCATTTTGTGAGCTCCTCTTAAGGCTATGGGGGAGATTGAGGACGGAACGACCGGCGGGTGGGCCGGCGATGACATGACACCCGGTTTCACGTGAAACGTGACTACTCGCCCGTCTCGGGCGGGGCCAGTCCCAGCCGCCGGTCCTTGAGCGCCGGGAACTGCTCGCGCGTGGCGGCGACCTTCGCCGGGTCGAACTCCACGCTCAGCACCTCCTCGTCGGCACCCGCCTCCGCGAGCACCTCGCCCCACGGATCGATGACGGTGCTGTGTCCGGCCTGCTGGATTCCGGCGTGGGTGCCCGCGGTGCCGACGGCCAGGACGTACGACTGGTTCTCGACAGCGCGGGCCCGGGCCAGCAGCGTCCAGTGGGCGCGGCGCCGCTCGGGCCAGCCCGCCGCGACGATCAGCGTCTCGGCGCCCGCGTCGACCAGGCCGCGGAACATTTCCGGGAAGCGCAGGTCGTAACAGGTGGCGAGGCCCAGGGTGGTCTGCGGCAGGGCGACCGTGACGAGGTCCTCCCCGGCCCCCATCATGACCGCCTCGCCTTTGTCGAAGCCGAAGCGGTGGACCTTGCGGTACGCGGCGGCCCGCTCGCCCTCGGGCGTGAAGACGAGCGCGGTGTTGTAGAGGGTGCCGTCGGCCGCGCGCTCGACGAAGGAGCCCGCGTGCAGCCAGACCCCGGCGTCGGCAGCGGCCTTGGCCATGATGTCGTGAGTGGGCCCCTGGAGCGGTTCGGCCTCGTCGGCGAAGGCGGTGTACGCGAACGCGCCGACCGGCCAGAGCTCTGGTAGAACCACCAGATCCGCACCGCGCTGGTCCGCGATCAGCGAAGCCGCGCGCTGCCTACGGAAATTGACCGATTCGTCCGGGTCTACTGCGATCTGGATGAGGGAGGCGCGCACACTACCACCGTCCTGGCATTCGAGCCGTCAACACGGGCCTACGATCGTCACACGAAAGCACTGCCGGGGTGCCTGCTCGCAGCGTAACTTAGCGATCGAACCTCCCACGCAGTCCGCCGCCCGCGCCCAAGCACTCCAGCCCATGCACCGCAGAACCGCACGAGGGGTCCCGTGACCGTCCATCCCAGCCTCCAGACCTACGCCGATGCCTGGACCCACTCCATCGAGTCGATAGCCGAGCTGGTGAAGCCGCTCGCCGAAGGAGAGTGGAACCGCCGTACGCCGTGCCCCGCCTGGTCGGTGCGCGACATCGTCTCGCACATCATCGGCATGGAGTGCGAACAGCTCGGCGACCCACGCCCGATCCACACGCTGCCGCGCGATCTGTACCACGTGCAGAACGACTTCGCCCGCTACATGGAGATGCAGGTCGATGTACGGCGCCACCACACCGCGCCGGAGATGACCTCCGAGCTGGAGTACACGATCATTCGCCGCGCACGTCAGCTGCGCAACGAGTCACGTGACCCCGAGACCATGGTCCGCGCGCCGCTCGGTGCCGAGCAGACCCTCGAGCTGGCGCTGCGGATGCGGGTCTTCGACGTCTGGGTACATGAGCAGGATCTGCGGGCGACGCTGGGGCAGCCCGGCAATCTGGACTCCCCCGGCGCCACCGTCGTCCGGGACACCCTGCTCGCCGCGCTGCCGAAGGTGGTAGCCAAGGACGCGGGCGCACCGGCCAATTCGGCGGTCGTGCTCGATGTGCACGGAGCACTGGAGTTCCTGCGCACGGTCAGGGTCGATGCGGAGGGCCGCGGTTCGGTGGACGGTTCGCCGTCGCTCGGGCCCGCGGTGACGCTGGCGATGGACTGGGAGACGTACTACCGGCTCGCCTGCGGGCGGGTGCGCGCGGCCGCGGTCGCGGACCGGATCAAGATCGAGGGCGACCCGGACCTGGCGGCGGCGATCCTGCAGAACTTCGCCGTGACGCCGTAAGGCCGCGAGGCTCCGAGGCTCTGCGGCCGTAGCGCCCCGGCGCCGCGCCCCCGTGATCGGCGGCGCCCGTCGTGCGAGGACGGCCCCGCCGCCGATCCGGCGCGACGGGCGCGTCATGCGGGTACGTGCACGGCCTCCACGCGGCTGATCACATGGTGGTCCCGCTCGCGGTGCGTGGCCCGGGAGTGCAGCCGCAGGATCTGTACGACGCCGAGTGCCTCAAGTGCGAAGACCGAGGCGAAAGCGATCCGGTAGTTGTCCCCGGTGGCGTCCAGCAGCACGCCGACGGCGAACAGCGTGGTCATGGAGGCGATGAAGCCGCCCATGTTGACGATGCCCGACGCGGTGCCCTGGCGCTCCGGCGGGTTGGCGGGCCGCGCGAAGTCGAAGCCGATCATCGAGGCGGGACCGCACGCGCCGAGCACCACGCACAGGACGATCAGCAGCCACATCGGTGCGTGGTCGCCCGGGTAGAAGATGGTCGACGCCCAGAGCAGCGCCGTGACCGTGGTCGTCCCGAGGGCCAGCGGCGCGCGGGCCGCGTGGTGGCGGGCGATGATCTGCCCGTAGACCAGCCCGAACGCCATGTTGGAGAGCACCACCAGGGTGAGCAGCTCACCGGCGGTGGACCGGCTCAGCCCCTGCGCCTCCACCAGGAACGGCAGCCCCCACAGCAGCAGGAACACCATGGCCGGGAACTGCGTGGTGAAGTGCACCCACATACCGAGCCGGGTGCCGGGCTCCCGCCAGGCGGCGGCGATCTGCCGGCGTACGTAGGCGGCGCCCGCGTGCTCGGCGGGTGGCGGCTCGTGGCCCTCGGGGTGGTCCTTCAGGAACAGCAGAAGGAGTACGAGGACGAGAACCCCGGCGGCGGAGCTGCCGACGAAGGTGGTGGTCCAGCCGAATCCGTGCAGGGCCCGTGCGATGAAGAGCGTCGAGACGAGGTTGCCCGCCATCCCGAAGAGCGCGGCGACCTGCCCGATCAGCGGACCGCGCCGGGCCGGGAACCAGCGGGCGCCGAGCCGCAGCACGCTGATGAACGTCATCGCGTCGCCGCAGCCGAGCAGCGCCCTGGACGCCAGCGCCATGCCGTACGAGGGGGAGAGCGCAAAGCCCAGCTGCCCCAGGGTGAACAGGACGGCCCCGAGGGTGAGGACCTTCTTGGTGCCGAGCCGGTCGACCATCAGGCCGACGGGTATCTGCATGCCCGCGTAGACGAGCAGCTGGAGGATGGAGAACGTGGAGAGCGCGGAGGCGTTGACGTGGAACCGGTCGGCGGCGTCGAGTCCGGCGACCCCCAGGCTGGTGCGGAAGATGATGGCGACGAAGTAGACGGCGACGCCGATGCCCCAGACCCACACGGCACGCCGGCCGCCGGGTGGATCGCCGGGCAGGGACAGGGTGGGAGCGGCGGCGGAACTCACCGGTCCTCACCCCGGACCAGCACCTTGACCCGGCTGACATGGCGGCGTACGACCTGCGCGGCACTGTCCGCGTCACCGGACCTGATGGCCTCCAGCAGCTCACCGTGCTCGGTGATGTTCGCGGCGATCCTGTCCGGGTGCGCCTCCATCACGGCCACGCCCATCCTCAACTGCCGGTCGCGCAGCTGGTCGTAGAGGCGCGAGAGGATTTCGTTGCCCGCGTTGCGCACGATCTCGGCGTGGAAGCAGCGGTCCTTCACGGACACGGCGGCCAGATCCCCGGCCTCCGCCAGCTGCCGCTGCTCTTCGAGAAGCTCTTCGAGCCGCCCGATCAGCTGCGCGGAGGCGGGCACGGCCTTGCGGGCCGCGAACTCCTCGACCAGCAGCCGGGTCTCCACCACGTCCGCGATCTCCTGGGCGGAGACGGCGAGCACGAGAGCCCCCTTCTTCGGATACAGCTTGATCAGCCCCTCGACCTCCAGCCGCAGCAGTGCCTCGCGCACGGGCGTACGGGAGACTCCGACGGCCTCTGCGAGATCACCCTCGGTGAGAAGCGTGCCGCCCTCGTAGCGGCGCTCCAGGACGGCTTCCTTGATATGGGCGTAGACGCGCTCGGCGGCGGGGGGCTGCTTGACGGAAGACTTCTCGGTGGACTTCACGGCTGACTTCACACGGGGCTTCACGGCTGGGGGCGCGGCAGGCATGTACACAGCATAGATACAAGATGCGTGCATGATGACACCCGTCCGGGATCTGGACAGGCGAAACCTCGACACCGTTCCCCGAAGTGATGAAACCCGCACCGCGCACACCTGCCTCCGCTCCGGCGGCGTCGCACCGGGTGGCGCGCCGACCCATGTCCCGAACCACCCGTGGCCCCGAAATTGCCCCAGGAATCAGCACATCCTTCGCCGGGTCTCATGAGTCTCATCACCGAGCGGCACCCTCATGTGGCCGCATTCCAGGGGCATTTGGAGCATTCAAGTTGAAAATCGGAATCAAGGGCATAAACCGCGTTTCGGCCGCTGCCACCGTGGCCCTCACCGCGGGTGCTGTCATCGCGGGCAGCGCGTTCGCCTCCACGGCACAGGCCGCGACGCTGCCCACTCCCACGATCACCGCCAAGGGCGGTTACGTGATGAACAACGGCACCGCGAAGACCCTGTACTCCAAGGCCGCGGACACCCGTCGCTCCACCGGTTCCACCACCAAGATCATGACTGCCAAGGTCGTCCTGGCACAGAAGAATCTCAACCTGGATTCCAAGGTCACGATCCAGAAGGCATACAGCGACTACATCGTTTCCAAGGGCGCCTCGTCGGCCCACCTGATCGTGGGTGACAAGGTCACCGTCCGCCAGCTGCTCTACGGCCTGATGCTGCCGTCCGGCTGCGACGCCGCGTACGCGCTGGCCGACAAGTTCGGCTCCGGCACCACCCGTGCGGCCCGCGTGACGTCGTTCATCGGCAAGATGAACGCCCAGGCCAAGTCCCTCGGAATGACGAACACCCACTTCGACTCGTTCGACGGCATAGGGAACGGCTCGAACTACTCGACGCCGCGCGATCTGACGAAGCTCGCGAGCAACGCGATGAAGAGTTCCACGTTCCGCGCGGTCGTGAAGACCAAGTCGACCAAGCAGAAGGTCACCACGAAGAGCGGTGGCTACCGCTACATGTCGTGGTCCAACACCAACACGATGCTCAGCAGTTACAGCGGCGCGATCGGCGTGAAGACCGGTTCCGGCCCGACGGCCAAGTACTGCCTGGTCTTCGCCGCGACCCGCAACGGCAAGACGGTCATCGGCACGGTGCTCACCTCCACCAGCGCGACCACCCGCACCGCGGACATGAAGAAGATCATGGACTACAGCTTCAAGAAGTAGTCCCGCCCGACTGCGGGCAAAGAGGGGCCCGGCGCACATCACCTTGACGTGCGCCGGGCCCTTTCGCGTACCGCCAGGTGGATCCGGCCGACTCGCGAGGCCGGCTCCTGGGGACATACACCGAAGTCCGGCCGGAGTACCGGGGCGTGCGGGTCAGCCGCCCTGACCGGCGCTCCCCATCGGGCCGACCTTCACCTGGGAGCCGGAGCCGTCCGTGACGGGCAGCGTGGCGGCGCCCGGCCAGTCGAGGGTGACCGACTTCGTCTCGTCCGGCGGCGTCACCACCAGCCCCGTGATGCGGACCCCGGAGCCTCCCGACTTGTTGATCGGGTAGTTGATGCCGAAGTACACCGACTTCCCGTCCTTGAGGGTCATCGGGGTGGCCTTCTCACCCGTGCGCGTCGCGGACAGCGACCCCGAGCTGGTCTTCAGGTCGACGCCCGCGTACCCGGAGAGCACGCAGTCCCGGCCGCCGCCGTTCTTCAGCTCCACCGCGACGGTCCCATCGGAGTCGCCGTCGATGGTGCTGTCCATCGCCGTGATCTCCAGCTCGTCGGTGCGGCACTTGCCGACCTTGCCGTTCTCGTTGGAACCGGTCCCGGCGGCCGTGCCCTGCCCGCCCGTGCTCTTCCCTGCGGAGTCCTTCCCGTCGCCCTGATCCGAACCGCCCGAGCCCGAACCCCCGCCCGAGGAGGACGAGGAAGACGCATTGGACGCGGACGACGAGTCGGTCTGTCCCATGTCTTCGTCGCCGTTCTGGCAGGCCGTGAGCGAGAGACCCGCGACAACGGCCAGGGCGGCGAAGGTGAGCTTGCGAACGCGCATCGTTTCTTCCTCAATGTCGGTGGGGGGTACGGGCTGCTCGGTACGAGCCTGTACGAGCGAGCGTTTGTGATTGCCAAGACCCGCCCGGCCCGGTGAACCGTTCCGCCCAACCACCCCTAATACAGGCCTGTTACACGCACAGCCAGGCACAACGCGCACCCCCCACCGGGCGCACCGCGCCGGGGCACGCCGCCGGCCAGCCGGCTCGGCGGTTCCCGCCACCGTTCCGCACCTGTTCGCGGCCGTCGTCCGCCGGGACAGACCCGTAACCCGGCGGAGCTTGACCACAACCGGTGGCGTGCCCTCCTCGACCCGCCTCGCGCGGCGAGTGCGGACTCCGCAGTCGCGCGCCCGGCCACGATCCCGAACGCCACTCGACCGCGCCTGCCGCGTCATCCTGGACTCGACGAAGGGTTCGATCTCATCGGGGTCGTCCCAGGACCCGTTCCCCGCACCGTCGGCAAGACCGTCTTCGCCGAACTCGCCGTGCGGCGACCGGCGCCGGACACGCGAGTGGGCCCGCGCGAACATCGCGCGGGCCCACTCGACACACGTACCGCCAAAACCCCTACGCCCAGGTGATCAGCCGCTTCGGCTGCTCCAGGATCGCGGCGACATCCGCCAGGAACTTGGAGCCGAGTTCGCCGTCGATCAGACGGTGGTCGAACGACAGGGCCAGCGTGGTGACCTGGCGGGGCTTCACCTTCCCCTTGTGGACCCAGGGCTGGAGCTTGATCGCGCCGACCGCGAGAATCGCGGACTCGCCCGGGTTCAGGATCGGCGTACCCGTGTCGACGCCGAAGACGCCGACGTTGGTGATCGTCACCGTGCCGCCCGCCATGGCCGCCGGGGACGTCCTGCCCTCACGCGCCGTGGAGACCAGCTCGCCCAGAGCCGCGGCGAGCTCCGGCAGTGTCTTGTCGTGCGCGTCCTTGATGTTCGGCACGATCAGACCGCGCGGGGTGGCGGCGGCGATGCCCAGGTTGACGTAGTGCTTGCGCACGATCTCCTGGTTCGCCTCGTCCCAGGCGGAGTTGACCTCCGGGTTGCGCCTGATCGCGACGAGGAGCGCCTTGGCAATGATCAGGAGCGGGTTGACCCGGACCCCTGCCATGTCCTTGTCCTCCTTGAGCTCCGCCACCAGCTTCATCGTGCGCGTCACGTCGACGGTCACGAACTCCGTGACGTGCGGCGCGGTGAAGGCGCTGTCGACCATCGCCTGGGCGATGGCCTTCCGTACGCCCTTGACCGGGATACGGGTCTCCCGCGCGCCCGCGGCGGCGGCCGGTGCCTCGGGGGCCGGAGCGCCCTGCACCGGTGCGGGGATGACGGGGGCCTGCGCCTGGGCCGGTACGGGCGCGGCCGCAGCGTGCACGTCGTCGCGGGTGATGATCCCGCCCTCGCCGGTCGGGACGACCGTCGCCAGGTCGATGCCCAGGTCCTTGGCCAGCTTGCGCACCGGCGGCTTGGCGAGCGGCCTGCTCTCCCGGACGGCCATGGCGCCGTGGCCGTTCAACTCGCCCTGGATCGCGGCTGCCGCGACGGGCGTCGGCGCCTCGGCGCCCTTGCGGGCGCGCCGCTTCGTGGAGGCCTCGGCGACGCCGTACCCCACGAGGACGGGCTGACGGCCCTTGGGAGCCTCGGGCTCCGGTTCCGGCCGCGCGGCCGGCTCGGGCGCCGAGGCCGCGTCACCGGTGCCCGGGGCCACGTCCACCGCGATGATCACCTGGCCGACGTCGACGGTCGTGCCCTCGGGGAAGCGCAGCTCGTGCACCACCCCGTCGTACGGAATCGGCAGCTCCACGGCCGCCTTCGCCGTCTCGACCTCGCACACGACCTGGCCGTCGGTGACGGTGTCGCCGGGCTGGACGTACCACTTGAGGATCTCGGCCTCGGTCAGTCCCTCGCCCACGTCGGGCATCTTGAACTCACGGAAGCGAGCAGCGTTGGAAGTGTCGGTCATCGTTGTCACGCCCCAGTCCTCAGTACGCCAGCGAACGGTCGACGGCGTCGAGCACACGGTCGAGACCCGGCAGGTACTCGTCCTCCAGCCGCGCCGGCGGATACGGGGCGTGGTAGCCGCCGACCCTCAGCACCGGTGCCTCCAGGTGGTAGAAGCAGCGCTCGGTGATCCGGGCGGCGATCTCCGCCCCGGAGCCGTAGAACACCGGCGCCTCGTGGACCACGACGAGCCGGCCGGTCTTCTCGACCGAGGTCTGGATGGCGTCGAAGTCGATCGGGGACATCGAGCGCAGGTCCAGGACCTCGATCGACTTGCCCTCCTCCTGGGCGGCCGCGGCCGCTTCCAGGCAGACCTTCACCATCGGCCCGTACGCGACGAGCGTCAGGTCGGAGCCCGTACGCGCCACCGCGGCCCGGTGCAGCGGACCGGGGATGGAGTCGGTCTCGACCTCGCCCTTGTCCCAGTAGCGGCGCTTCGGCTCGAAGAAGATGATCGGGTCGTCGCTCTGGACGGCCTGCTGCATCATCCAGTACGCGTCGCTCGCGTTCGACGGCGAGACCACCTTCAGGCCCGCGACGTGCGCGAACAGGGCTTCGGGGGACTCGCTGTGGTGCTCGACGGCACCGATGCCGCCGCCGTACGGAATCCGGACGACGACCGGCAGCTTGATCTTGCCGAGCGCCCGGGCGTGCATCTTCGCGAGCTGCGTGACGATCTGGTCGTACGCCGGGAAGACGAAACCGTCGAACTGGATCTCCACGACGGGCCGGTAGCCGCGCAGGGCCAGTCCGATCGCCGTACCGACGATGCCGGACTCGGCGAGCGGGGTGTCGATCACCCGGTCCTCACCGAAGTCCTTCTGGAGTCCGTCGGTGATCCGGAACACTCCGCCCAGCTTGCCGACGTCCTCACCCATGATGAGGACCTTGGGGTCGGTGTCGAGAGCCTTGCGCAGCGACTCGTTGAGAGCCTTCGCAATGGACATCTTTTCCATGGCCATGGCTACTTGCCCTCCTCGGCGGAGTCGGAATCGGCGAACGATGCCTGGTAGGCGGCGAACTGGGCGCGCTCCTCGTCGACGAGCGGGTTCCCGTCGGCGTAGGCGTGGTCGAAGATCGCCATCCGGTCCGGATCGGGCATCGCCCGTACCGCCTCACGCACCCGCTTGCCGAGGGCCTCGCTCTCCTCCTCCAGGGCGGTGAAGAACGCCTCGTCGGCGCTGCCCTGCTTCTCCAGGTAGGTACGCAGCCGCAGGATCGGGTCCTTGGCCTCCCAGGAGGCGCGTTCCTCGTCCGCCCGGTACTTCGTCGGGTCGTCGGACGTGGTGTGCGCGCCCATCCGGTAGGTGAACGCCTCGACGAGCGTGGGCCCTTCCCCCCGGCGGGCCCGTTCCAGCGCCGACCTGGTGACGGCCAGGCAGGCGAGTACGTCGTTGCCGTCGACCCGGACTCCGGGGAAGCCGAAGCCCTGCGCGCGCTGGTAGAGCGGGACGCGGGTCTGCCTCTCGGTCGGCTCGGAGATCGCCCACTGGTTGTTCTGGCAGAAGAAGACGACCGGGGCGTTGTAGACCGCGGAGAAGGTGAAGGACTCGGCGACGTCTCCCTGACTGGAGGCGCCGTCGCCGAAGTACGCGATCACGGCCGAGTCCGCGCCGTCCTTGGCGACGCCCATGGCGTAGCCGGTGGCGTGCAGGGTCTGCGAGCCGATGACGATCGTGTACAGGTGGAAGTTGTTGCTGTTCGGGTCCCAGCCGCCGTGGTTCACACCGCGGAACATCCCGAGCAGATTGGTCGGGTCGACCCCGCGGCACCAGGCGACGCCGTGTTCGCGGTACGTCGGGAAGACGTAGTCGTCGTCGCGCAGGGCCCGACCGGAGCCGATCTGGGCGGCCTCCTGGCCGAGCAGCGAGGCCCACAGGCCCAGCTCGCCCTGGCGCTGCAGGGCGGTGGCCTCGGCGTCGAATCGGCGGGTCAGGACCATGTCCCGGTACAGGCCCCGCAGTTCTTCGGCGGTCAGATCGATCCCGTAGTCCGGATGCTCCACGCGCTCGCCCTCGGGCGTCAGCAGCTGTACGAGCTCGGGCTCGGAACTCTGTGGCGTCTTGGCGGGCGTCTTGGCGGACGTCCTAGCGGGCGTTTTCACGGCGCTGGTCCGCTTACTGCTGCGTCGCGGTTTGCTCGCGGCAGTGCTCTCCACGGTCACGTGCGTGCTCCTCCGTCGGTCCGGCCCCCGGGGTCTGCCGGGAAGCCAGTGCGGCTCGCCTGTGTCCGTACCCGTGCACGGGGTGGGTGCCGCTCGGTCCGGGAACAGGCGTGACAGGTGCCCCGGCGAGCGCCCTGCCAAAAGCACGTTACCCAGTACGCCGCATAACTGCGAAACCCTATCTGACCTGCGATTTTGCTTGGATTTCCAAGTAAATCGAAAAAGACGGGAACTCTCGCTGGTCACAGCACTGGGAACAGCCTTGCAGGCCGCCGGAACAACGGCACGTTATCCCGCCGTTCGGCGGCAGGGAAGAGGCGAGTGTGTGAGACTGCATTTTGTGCGCGAACAAGGAAAAATCACCGTTTTTCTGCTGGACGACCACGAAGTCGTCCGGCGCGGAGTCCATGAATTGCTCTCGGTCGAGGACGACATCGAGGTCGTCGGCGAGGCCGGCACGGCGGCGGACGCGCTGGTCCGCATCCCCGCGACCCGGCCCGATGTGGCGGTGCTCGACGTACGGCTGCCGGACGGGAGCGGAGTGGAGGTCTGCCGGGAGATCCGTTCCCAGGACGAGAGCATCAAATGCCTGATGCTGACCTCGTACGCCGATGACGAGGCGCTGTTCGACGCGATCATGGCGGGCGCCTCGGGGTATGTGCTGAAGGCGATCCGCGGCAACGAACTGCTGAGGGCGGTACGGGATGTGGCGGCCGGGAAATCGCTGCTGGACCCGGTCGCGACCGCCCGTGTGCTGGAGCGGCTGCGTGATGGAAAGAAGGGCCGGGGCGACGACAAGCTCGACAGTCTCACCGATCAGGAGCGCAAGATCCTCGATCTGATCGGGGAGGGGCTGACGAACCGGGCGATCGGCGAGCGGCTGCACCTCGCCGAGAAGACGATCAAGAATTATGTCTCCAGTCTGCTCTCCAAACTGGGCATGGAACGGCGCTCGCAGGCCGCCGCGTACGTGGCCAGGCTGCAGGCCGAGAAGGGCTGAACGGCGGGCCGGCGCCGTACGCCGGAAGAACCAAGACGCGCACGGAGCGGCCGTGGTCCTCGGTGATCTCCGGGACTTTGGTCCCGGACCACCTGGGGCCGCGGCCTCTTTCTACGGTCTCCCCGGTGGCGGAGAGTGGTGGGCATGTCCTCTGAGGAACTCCACGCGATCGATCTGCTCGGCCGCGTCCCGTACGGCCGGCTGGCGACGAGCATGCGAGCCCTCCCCATACTGGCGATCGCCCGCCACATCGTGGTCGACGGCCGCGTCGTGCTGCGGATGCACGGCGGCCTCGGCTACCACGAGGCCTGCGACGGCACGGTCGTGGCGTACGGAGCGGACAACTTCAACACCACGCCCTCGGAGGACGACGGCGAACTGTGGTCCGTGCAGTTCACCGGCCCCGCCGAGATCGTGCACCCGACCCCCGAGCAGCGGGAGCGCTTCGGCGCCGCCCCCACCCGGATGAACGGGGAGCCCTTCGCCCCGGCCTACCTCGGGGTCGACCCGTACTTCGTCTCCGTGCACACTCTGGGCCTCCCACGCAAGTCAGCCGAGCCGCAACGCAGCGTGATCTAACATCTGGTGAGTGCCGCGCTCATCTGTAACCCTTCCGTCTGCTCCGCCGGTCGGCGAGGTGCTGTGCTCCTCCGCGCCCCGTTCAGCAGTGCCCCGCCCGCCCGTTCCTCCGGTGGACGAGGTGCTGCGCCGCTACCCGGATGCCGGTGAGCCCCTCACCTGCAAGCCCGTCACCCAGGGCCTCCTCAACCACGGCTACCGCGTCTCCACCACCCGCGGCCACTACTTCCTCAAGCACCACCTCGACGACTCCACCGGCGACCGCGCCACGATCGTCCGCCAGCACCGCGCCACCCAGCGGCTCCAGTCACTCGGCGTGCCCGTCGCCCCGCCCGTGGAGGACACCGAGGGCGACACGGTGACGGAGATCGGCGGCCGCTGCTACGCCCTGCACCCCTGGGTCGACGGGCTGCACCGGGCCGGCGCCCAGCTCACCGCCGCCCAGTCGCAGCGGCTCGGGGCGCTGCTCGGGGCCGTGCACACCGGGCTCGAACAGGTCATGGAGGCGGGCACGGGACTCGCGGGGCGGTCCGGCGGGTACCGGAGCCCCGACCCCGCCGACACGTTCACGCTGATCGAAGACCTGCTGGCGGCCGCGCGCGGCCGCCGCCCCCGGGATTCCTTCGACGAACTGGCCGAACACCGCCTCCTGGAGCGGCGGGCCCTGCTGGAACAGCATGCGGACCGCAGGCCGCCCACCCCCGACATCCCGGCCACCGGGTGGGTGCACGGCGATTTCCACCCGCTGAACGTCCTCTACCGGAGCACGGAGCCGGTCGCGATCCTCGACTGGGACCGGCTGGGGGTCCAGCCTCGCGCGGAGGAGGCGGTGCGGGCCGCGGCGATCTTCTTCGTGCAGCCGGCCGGGAAACTGGAACTGGAGAAGGTTCGGGAGTACGCGGGGGCCTACCGGCGGGCGGCCGGGGCGGGGGCGGCGGAACTGGCCGCGGCGGTACACCGCGTGTGGTGGGAGCGGCTCAACGACTTCTGGATACTGCGCTGGCGGTACTGCCTGCACGACCGAAGGGCCGACCCGCAGTTCCCTGCGGTGTCGGCCCTGGCGGTCTGGTGGACCCGCGAGTACGAGGCGGTGTGCGAGGCGTTCACGGGGTGAGACCCCGCGCGTTCACGGAGTGGGATCGCGCCGTGAACGCTGCGGGGCTACTGGGTGGTGGTGCCCGCGGTGGTGCCCGCGGTGGTGCCGGCTGAACCGGCCGCGCCCGCAGAGGTTCCGCTCGACGTACCCGTGCCACCGTCGGTCGCCCCGGTACCGCCGTCGGTCGCACCCGTGCCACCGTCGGTCGCCCCGGTACCACCGTCGGTCGCACCCGTGCCACCGTCGGTCGCCCCGGTACCACCGTCGGTCGCACCCGCGCCACCGTCGGTGCTGCCACCCGTAGCCGGATTCGACGGCTCGGTCGACGGCACCTCGGACGACTGGCTCGGCGTGACGGGCGGGGAATAGTGCTTCTTCGGCGGTGATTCCTGCTGGTTGCCGGTGGAGTTCTCCGGTTGGCTCTGCTCGCTCTGCTGGTCGCTCGGCGCGGGCGAACTCTCCGGCGAGGACGGTGAACTGGAGGTCGTCGCGGGCGTCTTCTCGTGCTTCGTGCCGCCGCCGTTCGCCGCACTGACCGCGAAGGCGACACCGGCGCCGATCGCGATCAGCGCGAGCACGACGAACAGCCACAGCTTGCCGCGGCCTCCACCGCCCTGGTGTCCGCCTTCGTAGCCACCGTCGTCGGGGTTCATCGGCGGCAGGATCGGGCCCTGCGAGGTGTCCCCGTGCTGCGGGTGGCCCATCGCCATCGTGCCCCCGGCGATACCCATGGCCGGAGTGTGTCCGCCTTCGTGCATCGCGACCGGGCCGGTGTTCCACGTACCCGTGTGGCCGCCCTGCACCTGGAGCATCTGCAGGCCGTACTGGATGAGGCCGCGCATCTCCTCGGCGCTCTGGAACCGGTCGTCCGGGTCCTTCGCGAGTGAGCGCATGACCAGCCCGTCCAGCTCCGGCGGCACCGCGTCCAGCACCTCGGACGGCGGGACCGGAATGTCCTGCACATGCTGATATACGACGGAGAGCGGCGTCTCGCCGGTGAACGGGGGCCGCAGCGCGAGGAGTTCGTACAGCAGGCAGCCGGTGGCGTAGAGGTCGGAGCGGTGATCGACGGCCTTGCCCAGCGCCTGCTCGGGGGAGAGGTACTGCGGCGTTCCCATGACCATGCCGGTCTGCGTCATCGTCGACTGTGCGCCGTGCAGCGCACGGGCGATGCCGAAGTCCATCACCTTGACCGCGCCCGAGTTCGTGATGATCACGTTGGCGGGCTTGATGTCACGGTGCACGATGCCGTGCTGGTGCGAGTACGCGAGGGCTTCCAGCACGCCCGAGACGATGATCAGGGCCTGCTCGGGCGGCGGGGCCTCGGCGTTGAGGAGCAGATCGCGGATGGTACGGCCCTCGACGAGCTCCATCACGATGTAGGGGACGGTCTGGCCGCCCACCACGTCCTCGCCGGAGTCGTACACGGCGACGATGGCGTGGTGGTTGAGGCCCGCGACCGACTGCGCCTCGCGCGTGAACCGGGCCTTGGAGACCGGGTCCTCGGCGAGATCGGAACGCAGGAGCTTCACCGCGACCGTACGTCCCAGCCTGACGTCCTCGGCCGCGAAGACCTCCGCCATGCCGCCCCGGCCGAGCCGGTGGGTCATCCGGTAACGCCCGTCACCGACGACGCCGCCGATGCCCCAGGAGTCGGTGCCATCCGAAACTCCGCCGCCGTTTGCTTCGGAATCGGGTGCCATCAGTCCTCGCCGTCGTATCTGTCCGCGCGTCCGCGGGTTCTCACGGTGTCTAGCTGCATTGCCACGTCACGCTACAGCCTCTGCCGGACACACCGTTCCCGAGAGGGACCGGTCATCCAACCGCCCGGCGCGCCGCCCACGCAAATTCGATGCGGATCCTGTAACGCTTCCGAGACGCTTCTTGTGCGTAGGGTCACGGAACGGGCACCCGGCTTGACGTGTCGTACCCCTCGGGCAGACTTGGCGCGTAAATGGGGATCACCCCGTCAGTCGCGCGCCGAGGGGGAAGCAAGTCATGAGCCAGGACGGCGCACACGGCGCTCAGGGGCGCTACGCGGGCGGTTCGGTCGCCGGCGGCCGATACCAGCTTCGCGACCTCCTCGGCGAAGGCGGGATGGCGTCCGTATATCTGGCGTACGACGCCGCTCTGGACCGCCAGGTCGCGATCAAGACTCTCCACACCGAACTGGGCCGCGAGCAGTCGTTCCGCGAGCGGTTCCGGCGCGAGGCACAGGCCGTTGCCAAACTGCAGCACACCAACATCGTCTCGGTCTTCGACACCGGCGAGGACGAGCTCGGCGGCGCGCTGATGCCGTACATCGTCATGGAGTACGTGGAGGGGCAGCCGCTCGGCTCCGTGCTCCAGGCGGACATCCAGAACTACGGGGCGATGCCGGCCGACAAGGCGCTCAAGGTGACGGCCGATGTGCTGGCGGCGCTGGACACCAGTCACGAGATGGGCCTGGTCCACCGCGACATCAAGCCCGGCAATGTGATGGTGACCAAGCGCGGTGTCGTGAAGGTCATGGACTTCGGCATCGCCCGCGCCATGCAGTCGGGCGTCACCTCGATGACGCAGACCGGCATGGTCGTCGGCACCCCGCAGTACCTCTCCCCCGAGCAGGCCCTGGGCCGCGGGGTGGACGCGCGCTCGGACCTCTACTCGGTCGGCATCATGCTGTTCCAGCTGCTGACCGGGCGCATCCCGTTCGACGCCGACTCGCCGCTCGCCATCGCGTACGCGCATGTCCAAGAAGATCCGGTCGCGGCCTCCACCATCAACCGCTCGATCACCCCGGCGATGGACGCGCTCGTCGCCCGCGCGCTGAAGAAGAACCCGAACGAGCGCTTCCCCAGCGCCGCGGCGATGCAGGACGAGATCGCGCGCGTGCTGAACGCGGGCGGGCAGACGGGTGCCCCGGTGATCGTCGCGGGCGGCGGCGCGCCGGCGAACAGCGGTTCGGGCGTCGGCTCGGCGGTCTTCCCGCCGGTCGACCAGTCCACTCCGACGCCGCAGAACGTCCAGACGCCCTACCAGCAGGGCCCGTACCAGTCGGGGCCGTACGGTGCGCCGACCCCGGCGCCCACCCCGGCCCCGTCGTACGGCTATCCGCAGTCGGCTCCGGCCTACCAGAGCCAGGCGCCGATGGCCCCCATGTCCCCGATGCAGCAGCAGACCCCGCCGCCGTACACGATCACGCCGCAGACGCAGGGCGGCTCCGGCCGGGGCGACGCCAGGCGGAACATGCCGGTGATAGTCGGCTCGATCGTCGTCGCGCTGATCGCGATCGGCGGGCTGATCACGGTGCTCTCGCTGAAGGACGACCCGGGTTCGAAGGGCGCCTCGCCGAGCGAGTCGTCGGCGTCGAGCGAGCACAAGGATCCGGAACGGAACCGGACGATGAAGACCGATGCCTGCACGGACCCCATGGAAAACGACGACGTGAACATGGTCGACGCACCGAGCTTCCTCTACAAGGACATCCTCTCCGCGAAGGCGTGCGCGGATGCGGCGGGCTGGACGATCAAGCAGATCAAGGTGCCGGGGAACACCTACGCGGAGGACCAGGTCATCGACCAGTTCCCGACCTCCGGAACCGCCGTGCCCAAGAGGGGCGCCCACTTCGAACTCCGCATCGCGACGGGCGACCCGGCCTGAGCGGACGCGGTACGCGCGTGCGCGGCAGTGGCGGGGCGCGGGCGACCTCCCGGGGGCGTCACATATCCGAGATGCCGGTCATATCGTCACATGTGACGCTGACCCCATGGCTCAAGGACTTCTTCCATCGCGGTCCACGAGGTGCGTGGTCTGCCTCATATTCTCGGCGGGCGCGGCACTGGGGGCCGCAACGGGCCAGGCACACGCGGACCGGCGCACCCCCGGCGGGGCGCCGGGGGCGGCCGGCGGCTCGGTGACGCCTCCAGCAAGGACCTTTGCCGCATCTTCCGCCCGCCCCTCCACCGGCCCCGGCGCCCCGGGTGCCCAGCCGTCGGGCAAGGGGTCGACCACCCCTTCGGCCGAACCCTCGGACATACCGACGGCCGCTCCCTCGGACGGCAGCTCGGCCGCCCCCGCACCCCCGGCGCCTCCCCTGCCCTCCTCCCCGGCATCCGGCTCCCCCTCGGCCTCCCCCTCCGGCCCGTCGCCCTCCGCCGCCGCGGACACGGAGTCGCCGCCCCGCGAAGCGCAGTCCCCGCTCGCCGGATTCGAGGCCGGGGAGGGGCGGCTGCGGCCCGGGCGGCCGCTCGCACCCGCGGGCAGCTCGTCCGCCGAACCCGCCGAACCTGCGGAACCCGTCCGGTCCGATGTACCCGACACGTCCGACATGCGGCCCACGGCGACCGATCCGGGGCCGGTCCCCGCCGCGATACCCGCGGCGAGCACGTCCCCGGAGCCCGGCCGACCCGCACCGCAGGCCCTCGACAGGCCGGCCGTACGGCGCCTGCAGCAGGTGTCCCTGGGCGCGGGAATCGCGCTGATAGGGCTGGGACTGGGCTTCCTCGCGTTCCGTATGCGCCGTATGCGCCGCTCGGCCTGAGAACCACGGGCCCGCAACCAGCGCGCAGGCACTCCGAACGTGACTTGCGCCGAGCAACATACTGGGTATACATACTCAGTATGTCGATCCGTCACGGGCTACTGGCCCTGCTGGAGGGGGGGCCCAGATACGGCTCCCAGCTCCGCACCGAATTCGAGTCGCGCACCGGCTCCACCTGGCCGTTGAACGTCGGCCAGGTGTACACGACGCTGAGCCGGCTGGAGCGCGACGGCCTGGTCGTCCAAGACGACGAGGACGACCAGGGACACGCCCTCTACGCCATCACCGACGACGGCCGCACCGAGCTGCGCAACTGGTTCGAGACGCCCGTCGACCGCAGCAGTCCGCCCCGTGACGAGCTGGCCATCAAGCTCGCCATGGCGGTCGGCGCGCCCGGTGTGGACATCCGGGCCGTCATCCAGTCCCAGCGCCACCACACCCTCAAGGCGATGCAGGACTACACCCGCCTCAAGGCGCAGGCCCTCGCCGATGTCCCGGCCAACCGCGACGAGGTCGCCTGGCTGCTCGTACTGGAACAGCTGATCTTCCAGGCGGAGGCGGAGGTCCGCTGGCTGGACCACTGCGAGTCCCGGCTGGTCCGCTTCGCCGAAACCGCCGCCACGGAGCCGGAACCCGAGGTACGTACGGCCGGCCGCACCCCGGCCGGCCGCACCCCTGCCCGTATCGCCCGTCCGCGCAGCCGGCGCTGACCACCAACCACCCGCGTACACCCGGCACATACCCGGACCACCCGGCACCCGGCACAAACCCCGGACCGTCCACGCACGCACCCGGTGCCGGCCACGGACCGCTCCCGGGGCCGCCGTCGGCCCACAGACCCGTTCCAAGGGGGAACCACCCACCATGTCCTCGCGCGCCCCGTCCCGATCCGCGTCCTCGTCCGGCGCACCGCTGTCGGTCGACGCACCGGTGCTCGAACTCCGAGCGCTCACCCGCACCCACGGCACCGGCGTCGCCGAGGTGCACGCCTTGCGCGGCGTCGACCTCGCCGTGCACCCTGGTGAACTCGTCGCCGTCATGGGCCCCTCCGGCTCCGGCAAGTCGACCCTGCTGACCATCGCCGGCGGTCTCGACACCGCGACCAGCGGCCAGGTCATCATCGAGGGCCAGGACATATCCGGCCTCGGCCGCAAGGGCGTCGCAGCCCTGCGCCGCCGCAGCGTCGGCTATGTCTTCCAGGACTACAACCTGATCCCGGCGCTGACCGCCGCCGAGAACATCGCCCTGCCGCGCGAGCTCGACGGAGTCTCCGTGCGCAAGGCGCGCAAGGAGGCACGGACGGCGCTGGAGGAGATGAAGCTCCTGGAGATCGCCGACCGGTTCCCGGACGAGATGTCGGGCGGCCAGCAGCAGCGCGTCGCGATCGCCCGCGCACTGGTGGGGGACCGGCGCCTCGTGCTCGCCGACGAACCGACCGGGGCGCTCGACTCCGAGACGGGCGAGGCCGTGCTCGCGCTGCTGCGCAACCGCTGTGACCAGGGCGCGGCCGGCGTGATGGTGACGCACGAGTCGCGGTACGCCGCCTGGGCGGACCGGGTCGTGTTCCTCCGGGACGGTTCGCTCGTCGACCAGACGCTCACCGCCGGCGCCGACTCGCTGCTGGCCGCCGAGGGCGCCAAGTGAGCCTCTTCACGGGCTGGCGCGCCTCCCTCCGCATAGCCAGGCGCGACGCGATGCGCGCCAAGGGCCGCAGCGCACTGGTGGTCGCGATGATCGCGATACCGGTACTCGGCGTCACGGCCCTCGATGTGACGTACCGCAGCATGACGCCGAGCGTCGCCGAGCAGCTGACCAGCAAAATGGGCTCCGCCGACGCACTGTTCAGTGACGAGATGATGGGGCCCATCGAGCAACTCCCCGATGGAGCGGTGAGCCACATCTACATGGGCGTGGACGACACGCCGCCCGTGGAAGACGTCGCCCCGGTCGACATCAGGACGACGTTCCCCAAGGGGTCGCGGGCGATCAGCATCCAGTCCGTCCCGGCGAGTGTCACCACCCGGTACGGCATCACGAACACCGACATCGTCGAGGTCCGGACGTCGGACACGATGGTCCGCGGCAAGATCGACCTCGTGCGCGGCGCCTATCCGCACGGCACGGGCGAGATGGCCGCCACCGAGCCGTTCCTGAAGGCGACCGGACTGCACGTCGGGTCGACCACCACCGTGCGCAACTCCGGCCGGACGTACACCATCACCGGCGCGGTCGAGCTGCCCAGCGAGCTGAAGACCGAGGCGCTCTACGCCGACCCCGGTGCGGTCATCGCGCCGTGGAAGAACAGGGCCGACCACGACAAGAAGGTGCTTCCGCCGAACGCCGGGTCCACGGACTGGCTGGTCAAAGGCCCCGCAGGGGTAGGCGTGACCTGGCCGCACATCATGGAGGCCAATAAGTCGGGCGTGCTCGTCACGTCCCGGCAGGTCGCCCTCGACCCGCCGCCGGACTCCGAGGTCCCGCTGATGGCCAGGAACCCGCACATCGCCGACAGCGGCTCCGGAGAGCTCAGCACGGCACTCGTCACCGTGATCGCCATGGCGGTCCTGGAGATCGTGCTTCTCGCCGGACCGGCCTTCGCAGTCGGTGCGCGCCGCTCCCGCCGCCAGCTCGGCCTTCTCGGCACCTGCGGCGGAGACAGGCGCCATGTCAGGGCCGTGGTGCTCGGTGGCGGTCTGGTGCTCGGTGGCATCGGAGCGGTGGCGGGTGTCGTGGTCGGTCTCGGGCTCACCGCGGCCCTCCAGCCCGTGATCGAGAACTGGGCCGGACACCGGTTCGGCTCTCTCTCGATGCCGCCGCTGGAGTTGCTGGTCATCGCCGCGATCGGCTTGATCACCGGTTTGCTGGCGGCGTTCGCCCCGGCGATCGTGGCGAGTCGGCAGTCCGTACTGGAGTCGCTCACCGGACGACGCGGCGTCCGCCGCTCCTCACGGGTTCTGCCCGTCCTGGGCGCCTGCGTGCTGGCGTTCGGCGCCGCGATCGCCGGCTACGGGGGCATCAGCGGGAATTCGACACTGGTCGCCGGCGGATCGATCGTCGCCGAACTCGGTCTGCTCGCCTGCATCCCGGTGATCGTCGGCTTCCTCGGACGGCTCGGCAGGAGGCTGCCCCTCTCGCCCCGGATGGCGCTGCGTGACGCGGCCCGCAACCGTGGTCGTACCGCTCCCGCCGTCGCCGCGGTGATGGCGGCGGTCGCGGGCTCGGTGGCCATCGCCACGTATACGTCCAGCCATACTGCCGAGTACGAGTACAACTACCTCCCCTCGCTCGCCACGGGCACGATCGTCGTCTCGTCCTCCGACGAGAAGGCGGCCGAACACCTCCCGCTGGCACGGACGGCGGTGGAGCGGAACATGGCCGTCACCAGCGGGCACGCGGACTTCCGGCGGGTCTGGGCAGGCAGCGACTGCAACAACTACGAGGAGAACCGATGCGGCTCGCTGGAACTGGTCAAGCCCACCGGCAAGGCCCACAGCTGCCCGCTCACCCGCAAGGGAGCCAAGGAACTCGCCGCACGGCTCTCCGCCGACGAGCACAAGAAGCTGATGCGTTCCCCCGCCTGCCTCAGCGACCTGATGGCGTCGGGTGTCTTCAACACCGATGAGAGCAACATCGTCGTCGCGGACGCGGACCTGCTCGACACGTATGTGAAGCTCGACGACCCCGCAGCCGCCAAGGCACTGGCCGCGGGCACTCCTGTGCTGCTCAACCCGGTGTACGCGGAGAACGGCGAGGTCACCGTCAAGGCGGTCCACCGGTACAGCGAGAAGGACAAGGAGTACGGGACGCAGCACCCGGGCAAGGCGCGGACCACCATGGACAAGCTGAAGGTGTACGTGGCCCCCGCGAAGTACGCCGCCACCCCCGGAATCCGCATGATCCTTCCGGAGAAGACCGCAGAGCGGCTCGGCCTGCACACCAGGGCGTCCGGGAGCGTGTATGCGGTCGCCCATGCGCCGAAGGCCGCCGAGCACCAGCGGGTTGCCGGTGCCATCGAACAGGCCGGCGGCGGCATCTGGGTGCAGTCCGATTACGGCCCTGGCCAGGAACAGGACACCACCCTGCTGATCCTGACCCTGTTCGCCGGCGTGGTGACCCTGGGCGCGGCCGCGATCACTACGGGCCTGGCCAAGGCGGACGCGGAAGCCGACCTCAACACCCTCAGCGCGGTGGGTGCGCCTCCGAGCGTGCGGCGGAAGCTGTCCGGCTTCCAATGCGTGGTGGTGGCGCTCACGGGGGTGGTGCTCGGCACACTGGCGGGCCTGGTGCCCGCGGTGGCGCTGCGCCTCATCGATCTGCGGGAAGCGCTGAAGTCGATGCGGCTCGATCCCACGCAGTCGGCGTACACGCCGATCGTGCTGCC
The DNA here is from genome assembly GCF_055635345.1 of Streptomyces sp. NPDC111516. Lineage (NCBI taxonomy): Bacteria > Bacillati > Actinomycetota > Actinomycetes > Kitasatosporales > Streptomycetaceae > Streptomyces > Streptomyces sp. NPDC111516. The sequence continues at coordinate 158,911 of NZ_JBVKBV010000003.1, forward strand.
CTGGGCGACCATCGGTCTGCTCGTCGTGTGCGTTCCGCTGCTGGCCGGCGCGCTCGCGGCGGCGTTCACGCGGTCGCGCCTGGCGCTGGCGCGGCGGGCCGGATGATGACACGGGCGGTGCGGTCAGTGGCCTGACCGGCTGTTTCGGTGCCCTCGAAAACGGTGGATCAACCGTTCTCGGGGGCACCACCGTGTTGTACAGCAGGTGTGCGAGACAATGGCGCCATGGAGATGCCGAGGAATGAACGGTCGCAGGAGCACCCCCAAGTCCTCGTGGTGGGGCAGGACGGCATGGCGATCGGCGGCGGTGGCACTGACGACGAGTCGCGTGAGGTCCCAGTGACGGAGATGGTCGAACAGCCCGCGAAAGTCATGCGCATCGGCAGCATGATCAAGCAGCTCCTGGAGGAGGTCAGGGCTGCTCCTCTCGACGAGGCGAGCCGGGTCAGGCTCAAGGAGATCCACGCGAGCTCCGTGAAGGAGCTGGAGGACGGCCTCGCGCCGGAACTGGTGGAGGAGCTGGAGCGGCTCTCCCTGCCGTTCACCGAGGAGTCGGTGCCCTCCGAGGCGGAACTCCGGATCGCGCAGGCCCAGTTGGTGGGCTGGCTGGAGGGCCTCTTCCACGGCATCCAGACGGCGCTGTTCGCCCAGCAGATGGCGGCGCGGGCCCAGTTGGAGCAGATGCGCCGCGCCCTTCCGCCGGGGAGCGGACACGAGGACGAGGACGGCAGCGGGGACCAGCACGGGGCCATCCGGTCCGGGCCGTATCTGTAGTCGGTACGCCGCTCTGGTCCGTACGCCGCTCTGGTCCGTACGTTCCGATGACGCAGCAACACCAAGGCCCGGCACGCATGGTCGACGACCTGTGTGCCGGGCCCCGTTGTGTGCGGTACCTGCCCGATGGCGGGGGCAGGGGCGGAAGGTCAGCCCGCGGTTGTCCGCAGAAGCACCTTCCCGATGTGCGCGCTGGACTCCAGCACCCGGTGGGCCTCGGCGGCGTCGGGCATCGGCAGCATGCGGTCCACGACCGGCCGTACGACACCGTCGGCGATCAGCGGCCAGACATGCTCGCGTACGGCGGCGACGATGGCGGCCTTCTCGGCGAGCGGACGGCCGCGCAGTGAGGTCGCGGTGATGGCGGCCCGCTTGTTCAGCAGGGCGCTCAGATTCAGCTCACCCTTGACGCCGCCTTGGAGGCCGATGATGGCCAGTCGGCCGTTGACAGCGAGTGCCTTCACGTTCCGGTCCAGATACTTCGCGCCGACGATGTCGAGGATGACGTCCGCACCGGCGCGGTCCGTAGCCCTGCGCAGCTCCTCGACGAAGTCCTGCTCCCGGTAGTCGATCAGGATGTCGGCGCCCAGCTCCGCGCAGCGCGCCAGCTTCTCCGGTCCGCCCGCGGTCACCGCGACCCGTGCGCCCGCGGCCTTGGCGAGCTGGATCGCCATCGTGCCGATGCCGCTGGACCCACCGTGCACCAACAGCGTCTCGCCGGGGCGCAGATGGGCCACCATGAACACGTTCGACCAGACCGTGGCCGTCACCTCGGGCAGTGCCGCCGACAGCGTCAGGTCGACTCCGCCGGGTACGGGCAGCAACTGCCCGGTGGGTACGGCGACCTTCTCCGCGTAACCGCCACCAGCGAGCAGCGCACACACCTCGTCGCCGACCGACCAGCCGCTGACGCCGGGCCCGACCGCCGAGATGCGGCCCGCGCACTCCAGGCCCGGGTACGGGGAAGCACCGGGCGGCGGGTTGTAGAACCCCTGCCGCTGCAGCACATCGGCGCGATTGACCGCGCTGGAGACGACATCGACGAGGACCTCGCCCTCGCCGGCTACCGGATCGGGCACCTCGGCCCATACGAGCGCCTCGGGGCCACCGGGTTCGGGGATCGTGATCGCATACATGGCGGCGAGGCTACTCCGTGGCACGGGACGGCCGGAGTCGTGGCGCGGGACGGACAACCACGCGGCGGCGGGAAGTGACACCGCAACGCCGGAGGGCGACTCCATGACGCGACGGGCCGTACCGGCGGCGCCCGATGACGAGCGCGACGCCCGCGCGATGCCCGGCTACGAGCGCGGCGCGCCTGGCGCCGGGTGGCTCAGCGGTGGTTCGTTCGAGGCACGCACGATGGTGATCAAACGGTCCGTCAGCTGCAGGGGACTGGCCGCCGGATCGTCGTATCCGAGCAGCCGATGCCCCCGCAACACGCTGACGACGAGATCCTCGGTCTCCCGGACGCTCTTGCCCACCTCGGCCTTTATCACCGGCCGTTCGACGAGATCGAGACCGCTGCCTTGCTGGATCAGATCCTCCATCACCGTGCCCGCGCTGGGACTGAGGACGGAGAGGCCGAGCAGCCGGCCCGCGGCGCTGGCGCTGGTGATCACCGCGTCGGCGCCGGACTGCCGGAGCAGCGGGGCGTTCTCCTCCTCGCGCACCGCGGCGACGATCTTCGCGCCGCGGTTGAGCTGCCGCGCCGTCAACGCCACCAGCACCGCCGTGTCGTCGCGCTGGGTGGCGATGATGATCTGACGCGCCTTCTGGAGCTCGGCACGCAGCAGAACTTCGCTGCGCGTCGCATCGCCGACCACACCCACGAACCCTTCGGCGTTGGCGATCTCGATCACCTTGCTCGCCGGATCGACGATGACTATCTGTTCTTTGCTCAGGCCGGTGGCGCGCAGGGTCTGGATGGCCGAACGGCCCTTCGTGCCGAAGCCGACGACGACGGTGTGGTCACGCAAGTTGGCTCTCCAACGCTTCAGCCGAAAGTCCTCCCGGGTCCGTTCCGTGAGGACCTCAAGAGTGGTACCGACCAGGATGATCAGGAACAGCACCCGCAACGGTGTCACGAGCAGCACATTGCTGAGCCGGGCGCTGTCGCTGTACGGGGTGATGTCTCCGTATCCGGTGGTGGAGAGGGTGACCGTCGCGTAGTACACCGCGTCCAGCAGGTCGACCTCGTCATCGGCGGCATCGTGATATCCCCCGCGGTCGAGCCAGACGATCAGCACAGTGGCGGCAAGCACCAGCAACGCCATCATCAGCCGCTTGGCGACCTGCCGCGCCGGCCCCTCGGTGACCCTGCGCGGGAGCTGTACCCGCGTGGGCGCGACATGCTCGTCGGCGCGCCTGGCCATCGCATCATGGCCGGGAAGTTTCACGTGAAACACCCTTCCGCCCACGGCGTCGCCGAGGCCCACGGTAGGTCGAGGATCTCCACCTCGGTGCCGGACCGTACCCCGCCCGGAGGTACGACGGCCAGTCCGTCGGCCGCGGCAATTCCTCGGAGCATCGCCGGACCGTTGTAATGCAGCGGTACGGCGTACTCGGCACCGCTGCCGGTTCCCGCACCGCCGAGAATGCGGGCGCTGTCGTCGGTTCCGCCCGCGCGGTGGACGACGGGTACCAGACGGGTGTCGTGCGGGTGCCCGTGCACCTCGTCGCGCACCACGGCCCGGTACGGCGCCTCCGGCGCATGGCCGGCCAGCCCGCGGAGCAGCGGCTCGGCGAGCGTGAGAAGCCCGGAGACGGCGGCCAGCGGATTGCCCGGCAGCCCGACGAGATACGGGCCCCCATCCGGTCCCTCCGCCCTGAGCCTGGCCAGCAGCATCGGGTGGCCGGGGCGGACGGCAACGCCGTCGACCAGCAGCTCGGCCCCGATCTCGGCAAGGACGGGGTGGACATGGTCGACAGGGCCGGCGGCCGTACCGCCGGTGGTGATGATCAGATCCGCGTCGGAGGCGGTGAGGGCGTGTCGGAGGGCCGCGGCGTCGTCGCCGAGGCGCTGCGGGGCGGAGACCTCGGCGCCCAGGGCGCGCAGCCAGGGGCCGATCATCGGGCCGAGCGCGTCACGGATCAGCCCGTCGTGCGGCAGCCCACTGGTCAGGAGTTCGTCACCGAGGACGAGGACATCGACGCGGGGGCGGGGGACGGTGCCGAGCTCGTCGTACCCTGCGGCGGCGGCCAGCCCGAGAACTGCGGGCGTCACCAGGGCCCCGGCGGGCAGGAGTTGATCGCCGGAACGGCACTCCTGGCCTCGGGGCCTGATGTCCTGTCCTGGATGTACCTGGTGCGTCGCGTGGAGCAGCCCCTTGGACTCGTCCACGCGAGCGTGCTCGCTACGGATCACCGCGTTGGCGTCCGCCGGGATGCGTGCGCCGGTGGCGATCCGTACGGCATCCCCGTCGGGGAGCGCGGCGGGGGCGCGGTGCCCGGCAAGGATGCCCAGATCTTGGCTCGGACGTGGGCTTGTGTCGCCCTCCTCGCTTTCGCTTCCTTCGGCCTCGCGTATGGTCCATGGACCCGGTCCGGTGACGACCCAGCCGTCCATGGCGGAGGTGTCGAAGGACGGCAGATCGGTGAGTGCGACGAGCGGTTCGGCGAGCACGTGTCCGAGTGCCTGGTCGAGCCGGAACCGCCGGGCACGGACGGGAACGTCACGGCCCGACCGCGCGGCGAGCGCGCGCGCCTCCCACCAGGAGTACGCCCGGCTGTGCCGGTCACGCCCGTGCGGCCGGACGGCGCCCTGGTCCGGCGGCGGGGAAGGAAACGGAGCCGGGGACCCGGACGGGGATACGGACGCGCGCTCTTCCGTGGGGCGGGGCCGGTCCGTGGAGTTCGACGACTCCGAGGAACAGGAGTCCATGGAGTGGGACCGATCCGCAGGCCGACGCTGATCCACAGAGTGAGGTCGACGTGACGGTTGAGGTGCGCCTGACGACCGGCGCCCAACCAGCGCCAGGGCCTGTTCGACGGCCCGGTCCTCCTCGGCGGCCCGCAGTTCCTCCTGGGTCGGCCTCCGCTCACCCGACGCCGGACTGTCGCGCGCCGAGGACCCGGCGTCCACCGGCGCAACGCCCATCGACGGGACATCGGCCGCCGGGAGCGGGTCGGACCGGTCGTTGCGGGCCGTCATGGGGTCTCGTTCTCGTCCGCCCACCGGAGGGCCAGCGCGGCGGCCTTGCGGGCGGCCTCGGCCACCGCCGCCGAACCGTCGCCGTCGCTGCTCGCCTTCGCCGCCGCGTACCCGACAAGGAACGTCGTCAGGGGCGCGGCGGGACGGGCAACGCCGTGGGCGGCGTCACGGGCGAGATCGAGCAGGACGTCGGTGTCGACGTCGAGTTCGATGCCCAGTTCGTTCTTGACTGCGTTGATCCATTCATCCAGCACGGTCCCATGCTCTCTGATACGGGCCCGGGCCGACGCAATGTCCTCCCAGGTGTCGCAGTCGAAGGAGGCGAGGGGGCCGGCCTCCACCCGGGCAAGGTCGAGCTCGTTCGTCAGCAACCGCAGGGGAAGCCCGGACAGACCGCCGTGCTCGGTGGCGATCAGGGCGAGCTCGCGGCGCAGCGGTTCGCCGCGGTAGACGGCGACGAGAGGCTGATCGCGACCATCCTGGTCGGCGCACAGGGCCCCGTCCCGCTGACCGTCACGGGCGGCGGCCAACAGCGCTCCGACGGTGCTCTCCCCGAGGAACGGCAGATCGGCGGAGAGTACGAGAACCCATTCCGCGCCGGTACGCCGGACGCCGGCGTCGAGCGCGGCCAGCGGACCGCCGCCCTGCGGTTCTTCACGCGTCCAGGTCACGGAGCGCACGGTAGGCCGCCGCCCGCCCACCACCACGGTGGTCGAGGCGTCGCCGCAGGCCGCGAGCACCCGGTCGAGCAGCGCACGGCCACCGACCCGGATCCCGGGCTTGTCGGCGCCGCCGAGCCGCTTGGCGGCCCCTCCGGCAAGGACGATGGCGTCATACGCGGTCATGCTCCGAGTATGCGGGCCACGGCCCCCCGTTGATCCTCCCCGGTCCGCAACTCAGCAGATCCGCCAGGGAAGAAACGGGAGCCCGCAGCCGAATCCACCTACAACGTGCGCAGCAGGACCGCCGGTTGTTCCACGCAGTCGGCCACGTAACGCAGGAATCCGCCCGCCGTACCGCCGTCGCAGACCCGGTGGTCGAAGGTCAGCGAGAGCTGGACGACCCGGCGCACGGCCAGCTCACCTTCATGCACCCACGGTTTGGGCACGATCCGGCCGACGCCCAGCATCGCCGCCTCCGGGTGGTTGATGATCGGGGTCGAACCGTCGACCCCGAACACCCCGTAGTTGTTCAGCGTGAACGTGCCGCCGGTCAGCTCTGCGGGGGTCAGCCTCCCCGTCCGGGCCGCCTCGGTCAGCCGGGCGATCTCGGCCCCGATCGACTCCGCGTTCCGGTCCTGCGCATCCCGCACGACGGGGACGACCAGGCCCCGCTCGGTCTGCGCCGCGAACCCGAGATGAACCTCCGGCAGCCGCACTATCTCCCGCGCTTCCGGATCCACCGTGGCGTTGAGCTCGGGGAACCGGGCCAGCGCGGCAGTGCAGATACGCGCCAGCAGGGCGAGCACCGACACCTTGGGCCCGGCGGCCGTGCCACCGGCGCGGTTCATCGCGGATCTGGCTGCCATCAGCTCGGTGGCATCGGCGTCGACCCAGCACGTCGCATCGGGGATCTCTCGCCGACTGCGCGCCAACTTGTCGGCGACCGCACCCCGTACACCGCGCAACGGAATGCGCTCCACGGCTGGACCCGTGGCCCTCCGCGCCGCCGACGGCCGCACCTGAGGCAGCGATGTCGATACCGAAAGCGGCTCCGGTCCAGGCTCGGTCGCCGAAACCGACTTCGACACCGGCGCCGACACCGGCACCGAGACCGCGTCCGGCGAAGAAGCCGCCGCCCCCTCCGCCAGCGCCCTGATCGCGGACTCGACATCGGCACGCATGATCAACCCGTTCGGACCGGAGCCCACCAGCTGCCTCAGATCGAGGTCATGCTGCCGCGCCAGCTTCCGTACCAGCGGGGAGACAACGGCCACCGGCCGCTTCGCCGCGTCCGGAACAGAAGCAGATGCCGCAGCCGCAGCCGTCATGTCTGCGGCAGCATCCGCCGCCACCGCCTCGGGCCGGACCCGCCGGCGGCGCGCCGCCGGCGCAGCCGTCCCGTACCCGACCAACACATTGCCGGACGACTCCACCTCACCGGCCCCGTCTCCGGCCTGGGCCCCGGAGCCAGAACCCGCCCCGCCCGAACCGGCCCCGGACCCCACCGCCGACACCACCACCCCAGCCCCCGCACCTTCCCCTGCCCCCGAGCCCGCCGATCCCGCAGGCCCCAAGCCCCCCTCGGACCCCACAGCCACCGTCAACAAAGGTGACCCGACCGGAAGTTCCGTGCCCTCCTCGCCGAACCGCGCGGTCACCACGCCCCCGTAAGGACACGGCACCTCCACCATCGCCTTGGCCGTCTCGACTTCGACGACCGGCTGGTCGATGGCGACGACATCGCCGACCTCCACCAGCCAGCGCACGATTTCCGCCTCGGTGAGCCCCTCGCCGAGGTCCGGCAGCTTGAATTCGAGCACCCGTGGCATCAGCTCTCCGCCTCCCACTGCAAGCGGGCGACCGCGTCGAGCACCCGGTCCACGCCCGGCAGATGGTGCCGCTCCTGCATCGGCGGCGGATACGGAACGTCGAACCCGGTGACCCGCAGCACCGGCGCCTCCAGATGATGAAAGCCACGCTCGGTGACCCGGGCCGCTATCTCGCCGCCCGGACCGCCGAAACCGGAGGACTCATGGACGACGACCGCGCGCCCCGTACGCCGCACGGAAGCCGCGACGGTCTCGTCGTCGAACGGGACCAATGAGCGCAGATCGACGACTTCGAGATCCCAGCCCTCTGCCACAGCCGCCTCCGCGGCCTCCATACAGACCGGCAATGACGGCCCGTACGTGATCAGCGTCGCGCTGCGCCCGGTCCGGCGGACGACGGCCCGTCCGATCGGTTCCACGGCCACCGGCGCCTCGGGCGACCAGTCCGCCTTCGACCAGTAGAGCCGCTTCGGCTCCAGGAAGACCACCGGATCGTCGGAGGCGATCGAGGCCCTCAGCAGCCCGTACGCGTCCTCGACCGTGGCGGGCGTGACGACGTGGAGGCCGGGCGTCGCCATGTAGTACGCCTCCGAGGAGTCGCTGTGGTGCTCGACCCCGCCGATCCCGCCGCCGTACGGCACCCGGACCGTGATCGGCAACGGCATGGCACCGGCCGTACGGTTCCGCATCTTGGCGACATGGCTGATGAGCTGCTCGAACGCCGGATAGGCGAAGGCGTCGAACTGCATCTCCACCACGGGCCGCAGCCCGTACATCGCCATACCGACGGCCGTGCCGAGAATGCCCGCCTCGGCCAGTGGGGTGTCCGTGCAACGGTCCTCGCCGAACTCCTTCGCGAGACCGTCGGTGATCCGGAAAACCCCGCCGAGCGTGCCGACATCCTCGCCGAGCACGTGCACCGTCGGATCCTCGGCCATCGAGTCGCGCAGCGCTCGCCCGAGCGCCTGCGCCATGGTGGCCGGCTTGGCCTTCGCCGTCCGCTCTCCGGCCGGCGCCGCTGCGGTGGTCATTGCCCTCCCTCCAAGTCGTTGTGGCCGTGCTGTTCCTGCTCGGCCTCCAGCTCGACACGCAAGCGGGCGGCCTGCTCCCGCAGTTGGGTGGTCTGTTCCGCGTAGACATGGGCGAAGAGATCCATGGGTTCGAGCACCGGATCGGCGTTCATCCGCTCGCGCAGGGCTGCCGCCATCCGCTCCGCGTCCGCGCGCGCGTCCTCGATCGCGTCGTCGCCGAGCAGCCCCCGCCCGATCAGCTCCCGCTCCAGGAGCTGGATCGGATCGTGCGCACGCCACGCCTCCACTTCGCTGTCGACGCGGTAGCGCGTGGCGTCGTCGGCGTTCGTGTGGGCGTCCATGCGGTACGTCACCGCTTCGACGAGCGTCGGCCCGCCACCGCTCCGGGCCCGTGCCACCGCCTCACCGAGGACCTGGTGCACGGCGGGCGCGTCATTGCCGTCCACCAGCCGGCCCGGCATCCCGTACCCCACGGCCTTGTGCGCCAGGGACGGAGCCGCGGTCTGCTTCGCCAGCGGCACGGAGATCGCGAAGCCGTTGTTCTGCACGAGGAAGACGACCGGGGCCCGCCAGACGGCCGCGAAATTCAGCGCCTCGTGAAAATCGCCCTCGCTGGTCCCGCCGTCACCGACCATGGCCAGTGCCACCACGTCGTCGCCCTTGAGCCGCGCCGCGTGTGCCAGGCCCACGGCGTGCGGCAGCTGAGTGGCGAGGGGGGTGCAGAGCGGGGCGATGCGGTGTTCGCGCGGGTCGTAACCGGTGTGCCGGTCGCCGCGCAGCAGCGTCAGTGCCTCGACCGGGTCCAGGCCGCGCGCCACGGCCGCCAGCGTGTCGCGGTAGCTGGGAAACAGCCAGTCCCGCTCCTCCAGCACCAGTGCGGCCGCTATCTCGCAGGCCTCCTGCCCCGTGCTCGACGGGTAGACAGCGAGCCGGCCCTGCTTGGTGAGAGCGGTGGCCTGTGCGTTGTACCGCCGGCCGCGCACCAGCTCCGCGTAGAGCCGCAGCAGCAACGCGGGGTCGGCATCGGCCACGGCGTCCGTACCGAGCACGCGGTACGGCTCGGGGTCCGGGAGCAGCGGCGCGGGATCGGTGAGCGGCTTCCAGGCCGGGGGCGGCGTGGGCCGGTAAGCGGCCGCGCCGGGCAGCTCTTGGACCGTCATGACAAGCACCTCCTGGCGTCGAGGGGTTTCGAGCGGCGTCTGTCGGCATCGGGGATCGTCCGATGCCGAGGGGTGTCGAAATACATCGAAATGTCGAGCGCTGTCCGAGGCGCGGATGCGCCGTGCCTCACCTACCGATTGTTCGGTCGCGAGCGCATTTTGGCTACAGGCGCCTTCAGCCTGTGGACAAACGGTTCTCCACAGCCTGGGATAGGGGCAGGTCGTCCAGGACAGGGAGGCGCGGGCACATGTCAGCTGAACAAATGGCCGACGGGGGCGAGGAACCCGGCCAGGTTCCGCCCGCGCGCCCGCTGGACGCCGTCGACCGCGACATCCTGCGGTTGCTCCAGACGGACGGCCGTGCCTCGATACGGTCGGTGGCCGATCGCGTCCATGTCTCCCGGGCCAACGCCTACGCCCGGATCAACCGGCTCATCGACGACGGTGTGATCCGCGGTTTCAGCGCGCGCGTGAACCATGAGCGGGCGGGGCAGGGTGCCTCCGCGTACATCACGCTCAAGATCGTCCAAAATTCCTGGCGCACCGTGCGCGAGCAGCTCCAGGCGCTGCCCGGGGCCACTCACATAGCGCTCGTCAGCGGCGACTTCGACGTCCTGCTGCTGGTGCACACCCCGGACAACCGGTCGCTGCGCGAACTGGTCCTGACCAGGATCCAGGCCATCCCGGAGGTGCTCTCCACCCGCACACTTCTGGTGTTCGAGGAGACGGACCTGGCCCCGGGCCCGGCCAGACCCACCGAGCTCACGTAACGGGACCCAGTGGACGGAATGCGGACTCCGAGCCGGAGACGGAGCTCCCCGCCCCCGTTCACACCGCCCAAGGAAGCGGTCACACCGAAGGCACGGTGTCCCAGGCCTGCCCGCTCGTCAACGTTTCCGCTCAGCGGGTGATCCGCTCAACGACTGGACCGCATCCCCTCGAAGGCCACCAGGACGAGCGTGTCCGCCAGCCGTTCCCCGTCGACGCCGCCGTCCGGCTGCGGCCGGTACCACTCCACCAGCGAGTTGACCATCCCGAAGAGCAGCCGCGTCACCAGCCGTATGTCCACGTCGGAGCGGAGATCGCCGTCCGCGACCGCCGCTCTGAGGAGCTCGGTCACCCGGTGGTCGAACTCGCGCCGCCGCTCCATGGCCCAGCGCTCGGTCTTCGTGTTGCCCCGCACGCGCAGCAGCAACGTGACGTAGGGCAGTTCGGCTATCAGCACATCGACGGTGCGACGGGTGACGTACTCGACCTGCTCGATCGCACGCCCCTGCGTCGCCCCCGGCTCGTCGAGAATGCCGAAGAGCCCGTCCAGCGCCCGGCTCACCGCACGGCGGAGCAGCTCCTCCTTGCCCGCGACATGGTGATAGATGGACGACTTGGAGATGCCCGCAGCCCGGGAGAGATGCTCCATGGACGTGCCGTCGTAGCCGCGCTCGTTGAAGACACGGACAGCGACGGTGAGGAGAGTCTCCGGGGTGTACGTGTCCCGCTTGGCCGTGGTCATGTCCGCGATCCTCCCCTACGAGTTGTCCACAGGTTTGGCGGGCCCCCTTGTCCCGACCGATCGTTCGGTTACTCTAACTCTGTCCGCCCGTCCCTGCCCAGCTCGATGAGGAGTTGGTCCGTCATGGCCGCCGAGCTCTCCCCACACCTGTTGTCCGAGAAGCACCGCCACACGCTCGACCAAGCCCTTGACGCGATCCGCACGCGCGCCTACTGGTCTCCGCACCCCGAGCATCCGAAGGCATACGGCGAGGGCGGCGCCCCTGGCAGCCTGAGCGCCGCCGAGGGCAAGGCCGCGTTCGACGCCGTGCTGCACACCCGGCTCGACCTCGGCCAGCCGGGCACAGACGGCTGGACGGGCGGAGAGATCTCTCCGTACGGGCCGGAGCTGGGAGTCGAATATCCGCACGCCGACCTGGATGTCCTGCTGCCGGCGATGCGTACGGGCATGGCCGCCTGGCGTGCGGCGGGCCCCGAGACCAGGGCCCTGGTCTGTCTGGAGATCCTCGCGCGGATCAGCGCCAGGACCCATGAGTTCAGCCACGCAGTGATGCACACCAGCGGCCAGGCCTTCATGATGGCGTTCCAGGCGGGCGGCCCGCACGCCCAGGACCGCGGCCTGGAAGCCGTGGCGTACGCGTACGCGGAGCAGATCCGCACCCCGCAGAGCGCCGACTGGTCCAAGCCGCAGGGCAAGCGCGACCCGCTCCAGCTGCACAAGTCGTTCAGCGCGGCGCCCCGCGGTATCTCGCTCCTGATCGGCTGCAACACGTTTCCCACGTGGAACGGCTATCCGGGCCTCTTCGCCTCCCTGGCCACCGGCAATCCCGTCCTGGTCAAGCCGCACCCGCGCGCCGTGCTTCCACTCGCGCTCACGGTGCAGCTGGCCCGCGAGGTGCTTGTCGAGGCGGGCTTCGACGCCAACCTGATCGCCCTGGCCGCCGAACGGCCGGGCGAGGGCATCGCGAAGTCTCTCGCGGTGCGCCCGGAAATCAAGATCATCGACTACACCGGATCCACCGCCTTCGGCGACTGGCTGGAGACCAACGCCCGCCAGGCCCAGGTGTACACGGAGAAGGCCGGCGTCAACACCATCGTCCTCGACTCCACGGACGACTACCGAGGGATGCTTGCCAACCTGGCGTTCTCCCTCTCGCTGTACAGCGGCCAGATGTGCACCACTCCGCAGAACCTGCTGATCCCCCGGGACGGCATCACGACCGACGACGGCAACAAGTCGTACGACGAAGTGGTCGACGACATCGCCGCCGCGGTGAACGGGCTGCTGGGCGACGACGCCCGGGCGAACGCACTGCTCGGCGCCCTGGTCAACCCCGATGTGAAGGCCCGCCTGGAGGCGGCAGCGGAGCTGGGTGAAGTCGCCCTGCCCTCGCGCGAGGTGGCCAACCCGGAATTCCCCGACGCCGTGGTCCGCACCCCGGTCGTCGTCAAACTGGACGGCACCAAGCCGGACGACGAGGACCACTACCTGTCGGAGTGCTTCGGCCCGGTCTCCTTCGCCGTAGCGGTCGACTCGACAGCCGACGCCGTGGAGCTGCTCCGCCGCACGATCCGCGACAAGGGCGCGATGACCGTCGGCGCGTACACCACCTCACCGAAGGTGGAACGCGCGGTGGAGGACGTCTGCCTGGACGAGTCGGCCCAGCTCTCGCTGAACCTGACCGGCGGGGTGTACGTCAACCAGACCGCGGCGTTCTCCGACTTCCACGGCTCGGGCGGCAACCCGGCAGCGAACGCGGCCCTGTGCGACGGAGCGTTCGTAGCAAACCGCTTCCGCACAGTGGAAGTCCGCCGCCAGGCATAACCGCCGCCTCGCCCTCCCGTTCTTCCCGGCCCTCGCGAACTCGTCCGCTCCGCCCCTTTTTGAGGAGCGGGGCGGTACGGGTGCGGAGCACCGGTTACGGGGAGAGGCCCGCAGAAGGAGCGGGAAGAGGAACAAGCCCGCTGCAAGGCGTTCAACCCCACAGGCACCGACACCCGCACTCGCCTCACCTACCCCAGAACCCCAGCCCACGCCGGCCCCGCCTCGGCCCCGGTCACGGCCCGCCAGCGGCCTCGCCTACCGCGCTGCCCCCGGAATATCCGCATACCGCTGCACCCACGCATGCATGGCAATCGCAGCCGCGGCCCCGGCGTTGATCGACCGCGTCGACCCGAACTGCGCGATGGAGCACACCATCGCCGCGTGCTTGCGGGCCTCTTCCGTCAGCCCGGGCCCCTCCTGCCCGAAGAGCAGCACACACCGCCGCGGCAGCTCGGTCCGCTCCAGCGGCACCGCCCCCGGCAAATTGTCGATCCCGATGATCGGCAGGCCCTCCGCCGCCGCCCACGCGGTCAGCGACTCCGTGTCGGGGTGATGCCGCACGTGCTGGTACCGGTCGGTGACCATCGCACCGCGCCGGTTCCAGCGCCGCCGCCCCACGATATGGATCTCCTTGGCGAGGAAGGCGTTCGCGGTACGCACCACGGAGCCGATATTGAAGTCGTGGCCCCAGTTCTCAACCGCCACGTGGAAGTCGTGCCGCCGGAGATCAAGATCGGCGACGATCGCTTCCCGCGTCCAGTACCGGTAGGCGTCACCCACGTTGCGCCGGTCGCCGTGAGCGAGCAGCTCGGGGTCGTACCGCTCGTCCGCGGGCCAGGGCAGCGGGTGCGGCCCGACGCCGATCTCCGTTCCGAACCCGTCGTCGTACTGCATCGGTTCCGCGGCCGGACCGGGTTCTGCCGCCGGTACGGACGCGCCGGACTGCTCCAGTCCCGGGGACACCTCGATCAGCGATTTGCCACCGGTACTGCCGGTGCCACCAATGCCGTCGATGCTGCTGCCGCTCTCACTACTCACCCGACGAGCGTATGGCCCCCGTCGTCGCTGCGCTGCGGGGCCTCCTCGTCATCTGCGGCACGCCGCGGCCTCGGCACCTTGCCCCTGCGCGAGAACAGCAGCTCCCGCCCGAGCGTCACGCGGCCGCCGAGCCACACCAGGAACACGGTCGGCAGGAAGACGGAGTCGGCGGCGATCATCGCCATCGAGAAGAAGGGCAGCCCGAGCAGCAACGCGATGCCGACGTGCTCACACATCATGGCGATGAGCAGGACATTCTTGACCCGCCGGTTGAACAGGGCGAAGGGAAAAGCGACCTGAACGATGACCGTGCCGTACGTCAGCAGCATCACCATCACACCGTTGGACGCGAGGATGTCCGACAGCCCGGGCCAGGGCGTGAAGTAATCGAGCTTGAGCGGGTAGTACAGCGCCGTGCCGTCCTGCCACCGCGATCCCTGGATCTTGTACCACCCTGCCGTCGCGTAGATCACACAGACCTCGGCCGCGATCACGACGAGGCTCGCGTTGTGGGCGAGGTTGGCGATGACATCGAGCAGGGTGCGCGCTTCACTGTCCGGCGCGCGACGATTCACGACCCACCAGGCACCGTGGCCGACCCAGAGGAGCCAGAAGAGAACCGGCAGCCACCAGGTGCCGCCGAGACCGTCTGTCACGGTGGCCACCATCAGAACCAGGCCGAGCACCACCCAGAGAACCGGACCGGCCACATCCCCCCGCACCGAACGCCGAGGACCATCGACGTCCGCATCCGCATCCACATCCGCATCAGACCGCAGTCCCGGAGTGCGGGCCAGACGGCCCGCACGAGCAGCACGCCGGGCATCCAACGACCAGACCTGCCCGCAACGCGTCAGTACGAGATAGATCGCCATCAGGTGGATGACGTTGTCGCCGCCGTCGCCCATGAAGATGCTGCGGTTCTGCAGGGAGAGCACACCGACCATGAAGAGGACCGACGCGGCGCGGGTGTGCCAGCCGACCATGAGCAGCGCGGCTGAGAGCAGAGCCACCGCGTACACGACCTCGAACCAGACCGTGCTGTCCGACCACATGAGCGTGGTGAAGGCTTGATTGCCGGATATGAGCTGCTGCGCCATGTCCCAGCGCCATGGGGCGTCGGGGCCGTACATCTCGTGGCGATGTGGGAGTTCGCGCAGCAGGAACAGCAGGTAGGTGGTGGAGAAACCGATCCGGATTACGGCGCTCTGGTACGGGCCGAGGGCCGTGGAGGTGATGCGCTGGATGCCGCGGGCGAGCCTGCGATCGAGTGCGGACGTACTCACTTGTCGGCCCCCTCGGCGCTCTCGGGGAGGTCGGCGGGGGTTACGGTCCACCACGGCAGCACCCGGTAGGACGGCTTCGTGCTGATCCTCTCCTTGCTCCAGCCGGGCGCCGCGACGGACCGCACCTCGGAACGGATCTGGATGCGCTCGACGGTGCCGCCGTAGTCGTGCTCACCGAGGCGCCGCACCGCGATGCGGCGGATGTAGCGCTCGGAGAGCTCACCGCGCAGGCCGTTCGCCCGGTTCTCGTTGTCGTGGGTACCGACGTAGAAGTCCCAGCTGCGGCGCAGCTCGTTCTGATGGATGTGGCTGGGGAGAAGATTGCCGCGTATCGCCTTGCCGTCCTCATCGGAAAGGCTCATCCAGGGGGTGGTGCGGCGGCCGTCGGCGCCGGCTATCTCGGCGCGTACGTGAACGGCCACGTTCTGCTGGAGCGGGTTCGGAGCGAAGAGCTTCCAGTTCTGTTCGAACTCGGGATAGATCCAGTCGTCGACCGCTTCGCCGTGCTGCTTGGTCAGCGTGTTGGAGGGTGCGACATGCAGAAACACCATGGCCAGCTGGCCGCATGCGAACAGCCCTATGACGGACAGCGCGATCGCGGCAACGATCTGGTACGGAAGGGACAGGGCAGCTATGCCGCCACGGGGGCCTGAACCCGGCTCCTGACCGGCGCCGGACGGCGCGTCCTCGCCCGGCCCCGGCCCCGCGCTTCCGACACCCCTGTCGTCGTACGAATCCATCCCGCCCCGATCCCCGTCGATCCCCGGTCAGTTATCCACAGGGTTGACACCCTACGGGCCACCGACTCACCATTGAAGGCAATGAACCGAACGATCGGTCGGTCGGTAGGGAGTCCGGGATGACGGCAGTGACTGCGGACCAAGCGGCGCAGGCGGGAGCAGGCAGGCCCGAAGGGGCCGACGTGGCTCTGGAAGCGGCCTTCGACGCCGCAGTGGCGGCGGACGAGCGCATCGAGCCGCGCGACTGGATGCCGGATGCGTACCGCGCCTCGCTGGTCAGGCAAATGGCTCAGCACGCCCACTCCGAAATCATCGGCATGCAACCGGAGGCCAACTGGATCTCGCGAGCGCCCTCTCTGCGCCGCAAGGCCATCCTGATGGCCAAGGTGCAGGACGAGGCCGGGCACGGCCTCTATCTGTACAGCGCCGCGGAGACCCTCGGCACCGGCCGTGAGGAGTTGCTCGACAAGCTCCACGCGGGGCGCCAGAGGTATTCATCGATCTTCAATTACCCGACGCTGACCTGGGCGGACGTCGGCGCGATCGGCTGGCTCGTGGACGGCGCCGCGATCACCAACCAGGTGCCGCTCTGCCGCTGCTCCTACGGCCCGTACGCCCGGGCGATGGTCCGCATCTGCAAGGAGGAGTCCTTCCACCAGCGTCAGGGGTACGAGCTGCTGCTCACCCTCAGCCGCGGCACGCCGGCGCAGCACGAGATGGCTCAGGACGCGGTGAACCGCTGGTGGTGGCCGTCCCTGATGATGTTCGGCCCGCCGGACGACGCATCGGCCCACTCGGCGCAGTCGATGACCTGGAAGATCAAACGGCACTCCAACGACGAGCTGCGGCAGCGCTTCGTGGACATCTGCGTCCCCCAGGCCGAAGCGCTGGGACTCACCCTTCCGGACCCCGACCTCCAATGGAACGAGGAGCGTGGAAAACACGACTTCGGGGAGATCGACTGGAAGGAGTTCCAGGAAGTCCTCAAGGGCAATGGCCCGTGCAACGAGCAGCGCCTCAGCCAGCGCCGACGGGCACACGAGGAGGGCTCCTGGGTCCGGGACGCGGCAGTCGCGTACGCGGAGAAGCACACAGGAGTACGGAACGAGGAGGCGACGGCATGAGCAGCTCGACCGAATGGCCGCTGTGGGAGGTGTTCGTGCGTTCGCGCCGCGGGCTGTCCCACACCCACGCGGGCAGCCTGCACGCCCCGGACGCGGAAATGGCCCTGCGCAACGCGCGCGATCTGTACACACGCCGCTCCGAGGGCGTCTCCATCTGGGTGGTCCCGTCCGCACAGGTCACGGCCTCCTCGCCGGACGAGAAGGACTCCTTCTTCGAGCCGGCCGGTGACAAGCCGTACCGGCACCCGACGTTCTACGAGATCCCGGATGGGGTGAAGCACCTGTGACTGCGGCCCTCGCCCTGGGCGACGACGCGCTGGTGCTCTCGCACCGGCTGGGGGAGTGGGCCGGCCACGCCCCCGTGCTGGAAGAGGAAGTGGCCCTGGCCAACATCGCCCTGGACCTGTTGGGACAGGCCCGGGTGCTGCTCTCCCTCGCCGGGGACGAGGACGAGCTGGCGTATCTGCGCGAGGAACGCGCATTCCGCAACGTCCAGCTGGTCGAGCAGCCGAACGGCGACTTCGCCCACACCATCGCCCGCCAGCTCTACTTCTCCGCCTACCAGCGCCCCCTGTACGAACAGCTGGCGGCCGGTGAGAGCCGGTTCGCCGGGCTGGCGGCGAAGGCGGTCAAAGAGGTCGCGTACCACCAGGACCACGCGGAGCACTGGACGCTGCGGCTCGGCGACGGCACGGACGAGAGCCATGAGCGGATGCAGCGCGCGGTGGACGCCCTGTGGCGGTTCACCGGAGAGCTGTTCCAGCCCGTCGAGGGTGTCGAGATCGACTGGCAGTCGCTGCGCAACGGCTGGCTGGAAACCGTCACCGCGGTGCTGGAGAAGTCCACGCTGACCGTGCCGACCGGTCCGCAGTCCGGGGCGTGGACGGCGGGAGCGGGCCGCCAGGGCATCCACACCGAACCCTTCGGCCGGATGATCGCCGAGATGCAGCATCTGCATCGCAGCCACCCGGGGGCGTCATGGTGACCGAGACCCTCCTGGAGGAAGAGCTGTACCGGCTCGCAGGCTCTGTGCCCGATCCCGAACTGCCCGTGCTCACCCTGGACGAGCTGGGAGTGCTCCGGGGTGTGGACGTACTCGCGCCCGGCAAGGTCACCGTGCGTCTCACCCCGACCTACACGGGCTGCCCGGCGATCGAGGCCATGTGCTCCGACATCGAGCGGGTGCTGCATGACCACGGCATACCGGAGGTTTCCGTGGTCACCGTGCTCTCGCCGGCCTGGTCGACGGACGACATCAGTGCGGAAGGGCGGCGCAAGCTGGCCGAGTTCGGCATCGCACCCCCGCGCCCGCACGATGCCACGGCCCCCGCAGGCGGCCCGGTGCCGCTCACGCTCTCGGTGCGCTGTCCGCACTGCGGCTCGACCGATACGGAGCTGCTGAGCAGGTTTTCCTCCACCGCCTGCAAGGCGCTGCGCCGGTGTGTGGCATGTCGCGAACCGTTCGACCACTTCAAGGAGTTGTAGATGTTCCATCCGCTCCGGGTCCGCGCGATCGAACGGCTCACGGACGATTCGGTGGCCGTCACCCTCGCCGTGCCGCCCGAGTTGCGCGAGACCTTCCGCCACCAACCCGGTCAGCACCTCAATGTGCGCTACACCGTCGATGGCGAAGAGATCCGTCGCTCGTACTCGATTTGCTCCCCGGCCACCGCGGAACCGGCCGATCCGGTGCTGCGCGTGGGCATTCGGCTCGTGGACGGCGGCGCGTTCTCCACGTACGCGCTGAAGGAACTCGCCGTCGGTGACCTGGTCGAGGCGATGCCTCCGATGGGCCGCTTCGTGCTCACGCCCCGCGCCGGACATTTCGCGGCGATCGTCGGGGGCAGCGGGATCACCCCGGTGCTGTCGATCGCGGCGACACTGCTGGCACGCGAGCCCGACGCCAGTTTCTGCCTGATCCGCAGCGACCGGACGGCGGTCTCGACGATGTTCCTGGACGAGGTCGCCGACCTCAAGGACCGCTACCCCGACCGGTTTCATCTGGTCACCGCTCTCTCCCGGGAGGAGCAGCAGGCAGGCCTTCCGTCCGGTCGGCTGGACCGGGATCGGCTCACCGACCTGCTGCCCGCGCTGCTTCCGGTGGCGGAGGTGGACGGCTGGTATCTGTGCGGGCCGTTCGGGCTGGTACTGGCGGCCGAAAGCGCGCTGCACGGCCTGGGCGTCGACCGGTCCCGTATCCACCAGGAGATCTTCCACGTGGACGAGGCCCCGAACGCGCCTGCCCTCCCCCGGGCCGAAACGCCTGCTCACAGCAGACTCACCGCGACCCTGGACGGCCGCTCCGGCACCTGGCCGGTAGAGGATGGTGAATCGCTGCTGGAGACCGTGCTGCGCAGCCGCTCCGACGCGCCGTACGCCTGCAAGGGCGGTGTGTGCGGGACCTGCCGGGCGTTCCTGGTCTCGGGCGAAGTGCGAATGGACCGCAACTTCGCGCTGGAACCCGAAGAGACGGGAGCGGGCTATGTGCTGGCGTGCCAGTCGCATCCGGTCACTCCGGAAGTGGAACTCGACTTCGACCGTTGACCGCCGACCGGCCAGCGCCGGCCACACCCCACTTCGCCCGCCCCCTCACCTCCCGTTCATCCGTCCACCCCATCTCCCACGCCTCCTCCTGACCTCCTTCTGTTCCCTTCTCGTAGAACCTGTTCTATCTTGACGCCACGTCAGGTCCGGTTACGGGAGCAGCGGTTCACGGGAGGCCAGGGCAGTGGACTTCACCTTCACCGAGGAACAGCAGGCAGCCACCGAAGCGGCGAGAGCGGTCTTTTCGGGCGTAGCGCCCGACGGGGTTCCCAGCCCCGCTCTCGTGCCGGGCGCGGTGGCCGAGGACATCGACCGGCCCCTGTGGGCCGGGCTCGCCGCAGGCGACCTGCTGGGCCTGACGCTGTCGCCGGAGCACGGCGGGGCGGGGCTCGATCTTGTCGCGCTCTGTCTGGTGCTGCGCGAGTCCGCCAAGGTGCTTGCGCGGGTGCCACTGCTGGAGACGTGCGCGGTCGCGATGGCGCTCCAGCGCTACGGCGACCCGGGGCTGGCGGCCGAGTTGCTTCCCCTCGTCGGCCGCGGCGAGCTGGTCCTCACCGTCGGGGCCAACGGCCGCTCCGGCCACGACCCGGCCGAGCTCGCCGTCACCGCGCACCGCGAAGTCCCCGCGGGGAGCGACCGGCCCGCTAACGCATCTGGCAAAGGGCCTGGCGAGGTTCCCGACGAGATCCTTGGCAATTCGACCGGAAGTGCCGATGGTGGCGCCGCGGGCTGGGTACTCGACGGGGTGCAGTCAGGAGTGCCCTGGGCGCAGGCTGCGGACTGGGTCGCGATCCCCGCCCACACGGGGGAGGGCCGGGCCGTTCTCGCCCTGATCCGGACCGCCCACGAAGGCGTCACCCTGGCCGAGCAGGTCTCCACCAGCGGTGAGCTGTTCGCCGAGGTCCGGCTGGATTCGGTAAGGATCGACAGCCGGGCGTTGATCGAGACCGCCGGGGCCTGGGAGTGGCTGCGCGCGCTGCTCACCACCGGGACGTGCGCGCTCGCGCTCGGTCTGGGCGAGGCCGTGCTCGCCATGACGAGCGAATACACCGGCAAACGCGAGCAGTTCGGCTTTCCGGTCGCGACCTTCCAGTCCGTTGCCGTGCAGGCCGCAGACCGTTACATCGACCTGCGGGCCATGGAAGTGACGCTCTGGCAAGCGGCCTGGCGGATCTCCACCGGGGCCGACAGTGCGCTGCCCCCCGAGGGCGACATCGCCGTGGCGAAGATCTGGGCGTCGGACGGCGTCCGCCGGGTCGTGCAGACCGCACAGCATCTGCACGGTGGCTTCGGCGCTGACACCGACTACCCGCTGCACCGCTTCCACGCCTGGGCGAAGCAGATCGAGCTCTCCCTCGGCCCGGCTGCGGCGCACGAGGGGGCACTGGGCGACCTCCTGGCCGCACACCTCCTCGGCTGACCCCCGGCCCGACCCCTCGACCGACGCCGCCCGAGCCGCCGAGCAGCCGCGCGGGCCGGCGGCCCAGCGACCGGGCAACCGAGCTGATGCCACCCGGCTCAGAGCACGAAAGCCGGGGTGCCGTTGTCGGTGACCATCGGACGCCCGGCACCGTCCCAGGCAAGCATCCCGCCGTCGATGTTCACCGCGTCGATGCCCTGCTGCACCAGGTACTGGGTGACCTGGGCGGACCGGCCGCCGACCCGGCACATCACATGCACGCGCTGCCCACCCTCAGCCGCTTCGGTCAGCTCACCGAAGCGACCCACGAAGTCACTCATCGGAATGTGCAGGGCGCCTTCGACATGCCCGGCCGCCCATTCGTCGTTCTCCCGGACATCCAGCACAAAGCCTTCCGACGGAACCGCCGCAACATCCACCGAGGGCAGCGGGGCGAAATTCATGGGTCATGCCTTCTCTCGTATGTACGCTCCAGAGTCACCAGGAACGCTACTGCACCAGCCCCGCCAGCTCCGCCTCGCGCTGAGCGACCTCGCCCAGCAGCTGATCGGCGATCTCGTCGAGCAGCCGGTCCGGATCGTCGGGCGCCATCCGCAGCATGGCCCCGATAGCGCTCTCCTCAAGCTCCTGAGCGAGCACGGTCAGGAGTTCCTTGCGCTGGGTCAGCCAGTTCAGCCGGGCGTAGAGCTCCTCGCTCTCGCTGAGCTCCGTCTCCGGCGCCACCGGCCCCGCCGCCCACTCCTGCGCCAGCTCGATCAGCAGTGCCTCGTCACCACGCCCGTAAGCAGCGTTGACGCGGGTGATGAACTCGTCCCTGCGCGCCCGCTCCGTCTCGTCCTGCGCCAGGTCCGGGTGGGCCTTGCGCGCCAGCTCGCGGTAGAGCTTGCGCGCCTCCTCGGTCGGCCGGACCCGCTTGGGCGGCCGGACCGTCTGCTCGGTCAGCATCGCCGCCGCCTCGGGGGACAGTCCGTCGGAGTCGATCCAGTCGTGGAAGAGCTCGTCGACGCCCGGCATCGGCATCACGATCGCCCGGGCCTCCTGCGCCTTGCGAAGGTCGTCGGGATCACCGGTCCTGGCAGCCCGGGCCTCCGCGATCTGCGCATCGAGCTCATCGAGGCGGGCGTACATCGGCCCGAGTTTCTGGTGGTGCAGCCGGGAGAAGTTCTCGACCTCGACCCGGAAGGTCTCCACCGCGATCTCGAACTCGATCAACGCCTGCTCCGCCGCCCGTACCGCCTTGGCGAGCCGAGCCTCCGGCCGAGCCCCCTCCGCATGCCCGCCGGCGGATCCACCGGTTCCATCAGCAGCACCTGCGCCCTCACCAGCACCGACACCGGCTGACCGGCCGTCCGGCGCATCCGGCGCATGCGGCGCATGCTGATCGTGCTGCCGGTCGTTGTCCTGCCGGTCATCGTCGTTCCGGGTGGTCGGCACCCCGGCGGCTTCGTGGGTCACCCGTCCAGCGTATGGCCACCTCCCGCGCCCCGATGACGCGCGGTCGGCTCAATACCCCTCACACACCCCGTTCGGCGGCTATTCGCCCCGACCCGATGGCCCGTACCAGCTCCGCGTGGTCCGCCTCCGTACGGTCCGCGTACGCCACCGCGAACGCCGCCACCGCCTCGTCCAGCTCATCGTTCTTGCCGCAGTAGCCCGCGATCAGCCGCGGATCGGCGCTGTGCGCATGGGCCCGCGCCAGCAGCGCCCCGGTCATCCGGCCGTAGTCGTCGACCTGATCGGCTGCCAGGGCCGCCGGGTCCACGCTGCCCTTGCGGTTCCGGAACTGCCGCACCTGGAAGGGACGCCCGCTTACGCTGGCCCACCCCAGCAGGATGTCGCTGACTACCTGCATCCGCTTCTGCCCGAGCACCACCCTGCGCCCCTCGTGCGCCACCTCCGGCACATCGAACCCGGCAGCCTGCAGATACGGCGCCAGCACGGAGGGCCGCGCCTCCTTCACCTGCAGTACCAAGGGCTCGCCACGGTGATCGAGCAGGAGCACCACATACGACCGGGTGCCGACGCTCCCCGTGCCGACCACCCGGAACGCCACGTCGTGGATCGCGTACCTGGCGAGGAGCGGCACCAGGTCCTCCGAGATCGTGCCCGGATAGTCGCCGAGTCCCGCCGCCACCGCCGCGGCCTCGTCGTCCGGCACCCGCCGCAGCACCGGTGGCGCGTCGATGAAACGACGTCCGCCGTCCCCGGAATCCTCGGTGGATTTGGCCGCGAAACGGGCGCTGGTGTTGTTACGGGCTTTTTCCGAGACCCGCTTCAGAGTGCCGAGCAGATCCCGCGCATCGGTGTGCGAGACCAATTCCTCGTCCGCGATGGCATTCCAGGCATCGAGCGCGGGCATTTTGGCCAGCAGCCGCATCGTCCGCCGGTAGGCGCCCACCGTGTCGTAGGCACCCTGGCGGCAGGTGTCCTCGTCCGCCCCGGCCTCCCGCCCGGCGAGCACCAGCGAGGTGGCGAGGCGCTTGAGGTCCCATTCCCAGGGGCCGAACACGGTCTCGTCGAAATCGTTCAGATCGATGACCAGGCTGCCGCGCGCATCGCCGTACAGCCCGAAATTGGCCGCGTGCGCATCGCCACAGAGCTGAGCGCCCACCCCGCTGACGGGCGTGCCCGCCAGGTCATGGGCCATCAGCCCGGCCGAGCCCCGCAGAAAGGCGAACGGTGTGGCCGCCATCCGACCCACCCGGATCGGGGCGAGCCCGGGCACCCGGCCGCGGCTCGACTCCTCGACCGCCTGCACGGCATCGGGCCGCCCGGCCGGAAGCTCCAGAGAGGAGTGAGAAGCCCTGGACACCCTCTCCCGCAAGGCCTTGCCCACATCCCTGGGCGACAGCGGCGCGCTCCTGCCCGTCGCGGCCGCCCCATCCGCCCGGTGAGCGAATCCGGGCACGACCGGAATGCGTGGATTCCTCTGCTCAGCCCGCTGAACCGGCACTGTCGCTTCGTTTTCGCCCATGGCGCGCGGCCTCCCCCACCCTCGCCCTGCGCTCCTGGCCCGACGCCCTGTCGCAGATCAATTGCGATGAAGGTACCGCCGTCCGCCGAAAGCCATCTGCCCCTGTGGAAAACTCACGTTCCGGCCTGTGGACAACACCCGTGGGCAACGCTCTGTCCTGGTCAGACGCCGACGGCCTCTTCCAGCTCCTCTTCGAGCTCTTCCTCATGGTTCACCTCGGTCCGGGATTCGGCCCTGCCGTGCCGCCCCCGCCCCTAGTGCAGCGCACCGAAGAAGCCGGGCTGCAGCTCCGGCCGGAAGATGCCATCGGAGCTGGTGAAGTTGAGCATCACGAAGGGCACCAGGCACCGTAACTCGCCTGTGTCTTCAGGTGGTTCACCGCCACTGCGCGATCGGGGACCGTGTACACACTCAGCGCACCGTCGCCCTTGTCCTGCAGCGGCTGCGCAAGCACCTGCGCGCTCGGCCCCGACCTGACCACGCCCACCCGAGAACGTCCACAATCGGGTGTTTCACGTGAAACACAGCCCAACCATCCCGACCTCACCCGCGCCCCGTGGCTGTACTACAGGCCCGCATCCCTCGCCAACAACGCAGCCTGCACCCGGTTCTCGCATCCCAGCTTCGCCAGGATCCGGCTCACATACGTCTTCACCGTCGCCTCACTCATGTACAACCGCCTACCCGCGTCCGCGTTGGAGAGCCCCTCCCCGAGCAGCGCCAGCACCTCACGTTCCCGCCCGCTGAGCGCCGCCACCCGCTGTCGCGCCTCCTCGCCCCGCACCGCCGTCCGGCCCAGGGTCAGCTGATCCACCACATGCCGGGTGGCACCGGGTGAGAGATAGGCGTCCCCGGCCGCCGCTGCCCGCACCGCCCGGATCAGTTCGGCCGGAGCCGTGTCCTTGAGCAGGAAACCGGCACCCCCCTGCTCCAGCGCCCGCAGCACGTTCTCCCGCTCGCCGAACGTCGTGAGCACAATCACACGTACCGCCGGAGCGGCCGTGCGCAGCTCCGCCAACGCCGTGAGCCCGTCCATCACCGGCATCTGAATGTCGAGCAGCACCACATCAGCGGCATGGGCACGGACCAGCTCTACGGCCTCTCGCCCGTTCGCAGCCTCCGCGACCACCTCGATGGAACGGTCCGAGGTGAGGATCATCCGTATCCCGGCCCGGATGAGAGGCTCGTCGTCAGCGATGACAACCCTGATCAGCTGGCCCGTCACTCGTACCCCCGCGCTCGTCCTGGGCGCCTCATCTGCTGGCGACCTCGTAGGACTTCTTCTCGATCAGCTTGCCGTCCCGGAAGCAGAACCGGAACACCGGCTCGGTGTCGAAGCTGTCGCCCAGCTCGGAGGACATCAGGACGAGGCACCTCGCCCCGGCCGGCTTCCTGGGTCCCTCACCGTCCAGTCCGGTCGTCATGAATGTATCCCCGGCAGGCAGTTCCTCCCGTACCTTGTCCTCCGCCGTACCGATCTTGATCGACCGGTACTGACTCGGATCGATCATCGCCTTGTCCGCCTCCGCCGCCAAGAAGTACAGGCCGAAACCGCAGGCCAGCATCAACAGCACCAGGGCTCCGGCTCCTATCCCGCAGCCCAGCGCGACCCCGCTGCCCGTACTTCTTCTGCTGCCGCTCATCGCCAACTCCCGTTCGGAAACCGTCCAGTCCATGACCGGACCACCGTTCCCCTTCGGGGCCATCCGGGACTGCTGCCGGAAGTCGTCCTCCGCATCAACCATCGGCGCGCCCGCCGCACCGCCGGGCATGCCCTCGGCGCCGTAGGGCAGCACCCCGGCCACCCGGAAGCCGCCGTCCTGGGTCCGGCCGGCGTGCACCATGCCGCCGACCAGCCGGGCCCGCTCATGCAGACCGGGCAGCCCCTGCCCGCCGCTGACCACCTCACCCGCAGACCGCGCATGCGGTCGTGGACCATTGACGATCTCGACGACGAAGGAATCCGGCTCGTAACGCAGCTCGACCGTGATCGCCGCACCCGGCGCATGCTTGTACGCGTTGGTCAATGCTTCCTGGACGACGCGGTACGCCGCATGGTCCGAGGCTGCGGCGAGCACCCGGACCCTTCCTGTACGGCGAAGCTCCACGGCGCTTCCGGCAGCCCGCGCCGCCGCCGTCAGCTCCTCGATGCCGGCGGTCCCCCGCGCCGTCGGCTGTCCGCCCTCGCCGCCCTGCGCCGGTCCCTCGACACCGTCCCGGAGAATACCGACGACCTCGCGCAGCTCATGCATCGCGTGGACCGATGCGTCCCGCAGGACCCCGACCACTTCCCGCTGCCGTGCCGTCAGGTCTCGGTCGACCTCCAGCGCTCCCGTATGAACGGAGATGAGCGCCAGTCGGTGACCGAGGCTGTCGTGCATGTCCTGGGCGATCCGCTGGCGTTCCATGAGC
This sequence comes from Streptomyces sp. NPDC111516, assembly GCF_055635345.1. Taxonomy (NCBI): domain Bacteria; kingdom Bacillati; phylum Actinomycetota; class Actinomycetes; order Kitasatosporales; family Streptomycetaceae; genus Streptomyces; species Streptomyces sp. NPDC111516. The sequence goes on from NZ_JBVKBV010000003.1 coordinate 185,392, forward strand.
CGCGCCTGCCCCACGATCATGGCCCGCTCCCTGATGAGCTGCGCATTGCGCTCCTGCAGGGCGTGCAACAGGGTCCGGCGCTGCGTCCAGTACCGGCTGGCGAGGCCGGGCACGAGTGTCGTCGCCAGGAAGTAAAGGGTGGTGAACAACACCTGGGTCAGCGGCCGCATCGCCGACCAGTTCACCGCGACGGTCAGCCCCACATAGAACGCGTACGAGGCGGTGAAGGCCCCCAGAGCCCGCCCCGCCCCGGCGATCCGGCGCCCGGAACTCCAGGCCACCACCATCAGCAGCAGCGCGAATCCGCCGGACAGCCCGGCCAGGGCGGCCGTCACCACCAGCACGGTCACCGGTATCCGGCGCCTCATCAAGGACAGCGCCACGACGGCTGCCGACACCGTCCACAACCGCAGCTCTCCGCTGCGCAGCAGTTCTTCCGTCCCGGCCGAGAGCAGCCCGAGCACCGCGGCCAGCACGGCCTCCCCGGCCGTCCTGCGCCGGGACCACAGTTCCGGCGCCGCACACCACTGCCATCCGGCCCGGAACTTCGATATCGCGTACACGCCCCGCACCCTAGGCAGCCCCGCACACCCGCGACGCCTCACTTTCGTCGCACCCGCCCACGACGAAAGTTGCCACACCCGGTCCCGGCCGACGAGCACCGACGGGAACGAAGAAGCCCCACAGACCGTTTGGCCTGTGGGGCTTCTCTCTTGTGCGCGAGGGGGGATTTGAACCCCCACGTCCCTAAGGACACTGGCACCTGAAGCCAGCGCGTCTGCCGTTCCGCCACTCGCGCAAGAGTGGTGTTTCCAGACTCTCTCTCACCGTTTGGTGCGAGCGCCTGGCGACATCCGGAAGATTAGCACGCTGGACAGGGTGGATTCACATCCGTTGTTTCACCGAACGCCTGGCGGGAAGCGGGAACGCCCAGTGGCTGCCCCCACTCCTCCTCAGTGCGCCCCTCGTGCGGGACACTGTGAGGAGGCCGCCTCTACGATCCGTGTGAGAGGTGACACTCATCCACAGGGCAGACAAGGGGAACCAGCCGATTTCCCGACGCGTGGATACGATCAGTAAGCAGTACAGGGACGACTACAACGGAGGAGGTGCCCCATGGGAGTCATGAAGCGTTTCGAGCAGCGTCTCGAAGGTCTGGTCAATGGCACCTTCGCCAAGGTCTTCAAGTCCGAGGTCCAGCCGGTCGAGATCGCGGGAGCCCTCCAGCGCGAGTGCGACAACAACGCAACGATCTGGAACCGTGAGCGGACTGTCGTCCCCAACGACTTCATCGTCGAGCTCAGCACCCCCGACTACGAGCGGCTCAGCCCGTACTCCGGACAGTTGGGCGACGAACTCTCCGGCCTGGTCCGCGACTACGCCAAGCAGCAGCGGTACACCTTCATGGGCCCCATCAAGGTCCATCTGGAGAAGGCCGACGACCTCGACACCGGGCTCTACCGGGTGCGCAGCCGCACCCTGGCGTCGAGTTCGTCACAGCAGCAGGACCCCCAGGGCAGGCCAGGACAGCACGGCCAGCCCCCCTACCCGGGCACGGGGCGTCCCCCGCAGCCCACCGGCGGTTACGGCTATCCGCCCAGTTCCGCCCCGCCCATGCCCGCGGCGCCGCCGCCGGGCGCAGGCAGGCCCGGAGCGCCCAGTACCGACCGGCACCCGCCGGCCGGACCCAGCCCCCTGCCGAGCGCGCAGGTGCGGCGCTGGATCGAGATCAACGGCACCCGCCATCAGATCTCCCGCCCGACGCTGGTGCTGGGACGCAGCACCGACGCCGACGTGCGGATCGACGACCCCGGCGTATCGCGTCGGCACTGTGAGATCCGGACCGGAACGCCCTCGACGATCCAGGATCTCGGGTCCACCAACGGCATCGTGGTGGACGGGCAGCACACAACCCGCGCTACGCTCCGCGACGGCTCGCGGATCGTCGTGGGCAGCACCACCATCGTTTACCGGCAAGCCGAAGGGTGAAGCGGGGGCAATGTCAGAGCTGACCCTGACGGTCATGCGGCTAGGATTCCTGGCTGTTCTGTGGCTGTTCGTAATCGTGGCCGTCCAGGTCATCCGCAGCGACCTGTTCGGAACGCGCGTCACGCAGCGCGGCTCACGCCGCACCGCGACCGACGCACGACCGCCACAGGCACGCCAGAATGCCGCGGCACCGCCGCAGCAACGCCAACAGCCCGGCCGCCAGCGCCGGGGGGCACCCACAAAGCTGGTCGTCTCCGAGGGCACCCTCACCGGCACCACGGTGGCGCTCCAGGGGCAGACCATCACGCTGGGCCGTGCCCACGACTCAACGATCGTGCTGGACGACGACTACGCGTCCAGCAGGCATGCCAGGATCTACCCCGACCGTGACGGCCAGTGGATCGTCGAGGATCTCGGGTCCACCAACGGCACATATCTCGACCGGACCCGACTCACCACCCCGACGCCTGTTCCGCTGGGCGCGCCGATCCGGATCGGCAAGACCGTCATCGAGCTGCGGAAGTAGTACGACAATGAGCGAGCGGAGCGAGCGAGCCGCGACGGCCCGGGCAACGGACCCGGCCCGGCTCCCGACCGGAGGGTGGGCAGTGTGGCTCGAGACCGGCTGTACCCCGAGCCGACGGGCGAGGTGCGCATGAGTCTTTCCCTGCGCTTCGCCGCCGGATCGCACAAGGGCATGATCCGGGAAGGCAACGAGGACTCCGGCTACGCCGGTCCGCGCCTTCTCGCCATCGCCGACGGCATGGGTGGCCAGGCAGCCGGCGAGGTCGCCAGCTCCGAGGTGATCTCCACGCTCGTCCAGCTCGACGACGACGTCCCGGGCTCGGACATCCTCACTTCGCTCGGTACGGCGGTCCAGCGGGCCAATGACCAGCTGCGCATGATGGTCGAGGAGGACCCCCAGCTGGAGGGCATGGGCACCACGCTCACCGCCCTGCTCTGGACCGGCCAGCGCCTCGGCCTCGTCCACGTCGGCGACTCCCGCGCGTACCTGCTGCGTGACGGCGTACTCACCCAGATCACCCAGGACCACACCTGGGTGCAGCGGCTGGTCGACGAGGGCCGGATCACCGAGGAAGAGGCCACCACCCACCCGCAGCGCGCTCTTCTGATGCGTGCGCTGGGCAGTGGCGACCACGTCGAACCCGATCTCTCCATCCGTGAGGTCCGGGCCGGCGACCGCTATCTGATCTGCTCCGACGGGCTCTCCGGTGTCGTCTCCCACCAGACGATGGAAGAGACCCTCGCCAGTTACCAGGGCCCTCAGGAGACCATCCAGGAGCTGATCCAGCTCGCTCTGCGCGGCGGCGGCCCGGACAACATCACCTGCATCGTCGCCGACGTACTCGACGTCGACAACAACGACACCCTTGCCGGACAGCTCAACGACACCCCGGTCATCGTCGGCGCGGTCGCCGAGAACCAGGCCGCCCAGCAGAACGACGGCGGCGCCATGCAGACACCCGCCGGACGAGCGGCCGGCCTCGGCCGCCCCGTCCCGCCGCCCGCGGGCGGCTTCGGCCCGCCCGGCAGCGGCGACGACGTCGGCTACGGCGGAATGCCGGACGGCTCCTTCGACGCGTACACCGACGACGACTTCGTCAAGCCCCGCGGCGGCCGCAAGTGGCTCAAGCGGTCCTTCTTCATCGTGCTCGCGCTCGCCGTCGTCGGCGGCGGTCTCTACGGCGGCTACCGCTGGACCCAGAACCAGTTCTATGTCGGCGCGAAGAACGAACACGTCGCGCTGTTCCGCGGCATCAGCCAGGACCTGGCGTGGGTCTCGCTCTCGAAGGTCGAGAAGGAGCACCCCGAGATCGAACTCAAGTACCTCCCGCCCTACCAGCGCAAGCAGGTCGAGGCGACGATCGCCGAGGGCAACCTCACCGCCGCACGCGACAAGATCGGCGAACTCTCTGTCCAGGCATCCGCCTGCAAGAAGGACGCCCAGCGACGCGCGGCCGCGAAGGCCGGCTCCGACGAGGGCCAAGCCAGTGGCACGGACTCCGACGCCACCAAGACATCCGGCACCTCCGACGCCACCAAGACCAAGCCGACCGCAGCGACTCCCACTCCTGGTCCCAGCCTCTCGGAGGAAGAGAAAAAGCTGGTCCCGCAGTGCGGTAAGCAGTAAAGCCGTAGGGAGCCTTCAGCACCATGAGCGTTGTCACCAACACGACCACGATCGGCGCGATCGACGCACCGAGCCGTCGCAACACCGAACTGATGATGATGGTCTTCGCCGTCGCCATCTCGGTGTTCGCGTACGCCAACGTGGGCCTCGCCCTCAATGGCAAACTGCCCGTCGGCATGCTCGGATACGGACTCGGGCTCGCCCTGCTCGCTGCCGTTGCGCATCTCGCTGTGCGCAGATTCGCGCCGTACGCGGACCCGCTGCTGCTGCCGTGCGCCACCCTGCTCAACGGCCTGGGCCTGGCCTTCATCTGGCGTCTGGACCAGTCCGAGAGGTTCCAGGCGCTGAAGACCTTCGCGCCTGCCGCATCCAAGCAACTGGTGTTCTCCGCGGTCGGCGTCGGGCTGCTCGTCGTTGTACTGGTGGCCCTCAAGGATCACCGCATCCTGCAGCGCTACACCTACATCTCCATGGTCGTCGCGCTGTTCCTGCTGGTCCTGCCGATGTTCTTCCCCGCCGTGAACGGCGCCAAGATCTGGATCAGCATCCCGGGGGTCGGCACCATCCAGCCCGGCGAGTTCGCCAAGATCATCATCGCCGTCTTCTTCGCGGGCTATCTGATGGTCAAGCGCGATGCACTCGCTCTGGCCAGCCGCCGATTCATGGGGCTGTACCTGCCGCGTGGCCGTGACCTCGGACCGATCCTCATGGTCTGGGCCTTCTCGATCCTGATCCTGGTCTTCGAAACCGACCTGGGCTCCTCCCTGCTGTTCTTCGGCATGTTCGTCGTGATGCTGTACGTCGCCACCGAGCGCACCAGCTGGATCGTCTTCGGCCTGCTGATGTCCGCGGTCGGCGCCATCGGTGTCGCCTCGTTCGAACCGCACGTCCAGCAGCGCGTCACCGCCTGGCTCGACCCCTTCGCAGGCTGGGGCACGGAGGCCGCGAGCGAGCAGATGGCCAAGTCCCTGATGGCCTTCGGCTCCGGCGGCACGCTCGGCACCGGACTCGGCCAGGGCAACTCCGACCTGATCGGCTTCGCCGCCAACTCCGACTTCATCCTCGCCACCGTCGGCGAGGAGCTCGGCCTCGCCGGAATGATGGCGATTCTCCTCATCTACGGTCTGATCGTCGAGCGCGGCGTCCGCACCGCCCTCGGAGCCCGCGACCCCTTCGGCAAGCTCCTCGCGATCGGGCTCTCCGGCTCCTTCGCCATTCAGGTCTTCGTCGTCGCCGGCGGTGTCATGGGACTCATCCCGCTCACAGGTATGACCATGCCGTTCCTCGCGCAGGGCGGATCGTCAGTGATCGCCAACTGGGCCCTGATCGGAATCCTGCTCCGTATCAGCGACACCGCGCGCCGCCCCGCGCCGGCCCCAGCCCCATCACCCGACGCCGAGATGACCCAGGTGGTCCGACCGTGAACAAGCCCCTTCGCAGGATCGCGATCTTCTGCGGGCTGCTCGTCCTCGCCCTCCTGGTCCGTGTCAACTGGCTCCAGTACGTACGTGCCGACGAACTGAACGCGAATGAGCACAACCGCCGCGTCCAGATCGAGCGGTACGCACACGAGCGCGGCAACATCATCGTCGACGGAAACCCCGTCACCGGGTCCGTCGAGACCTCGGGCAGCGACTTCAAGTACAAGAGGGTCTGGAAGAACGGCCCCATGTGGGCGCCCGTGACCGGCTACTCCTCGCAGGCGTTCGACGCATCACAGTTGGAGAGCATCGAGGACGGAATCCTCACCGGCAACAGCGACCAGCTGTTCTTCGACCGCACGCTGTCTCTCTTCACCGGTGAGAAGAAGACCGGCGGCAACATCGTCACCACCCTCAACGCCGCCGCTCAGAAGGCCGCCTTCAAGGGGCTCGGCGACAAGAAGGGCGCCGTGGCCGCGATCGACCCGCAGACCGGTGCCATCCTGGCCCTCGTCAGCACCCCCTCGTACGACCCCTCGGTCTTCGCGGGCAATTCCCTCAAGGACGCGGAAGCCCGGCAGCAGCTCCTGAAGGACAAGGACAAGCCGATGCTCAACCGGGCATTGCGCGAGACCTACCCCCCGGGCTCGACCTTCAAGGTCGTCACCGCCGCCGCCGCGCTGGAGAACGGGCTGTACACCAGCATCGACGAGCACACCAGGTCGCCACTGCCCTACCGGCTCCCGCAGACCACCGGCAACCTGGAGAACGAGGGCAACATCCCGTGTGAGAACGCCTCGCTCCGGGAAGCGCTGCGGTGGTCCTGCAACACCGTCTTCGGCAAGATCAGCGATGACCTCGGCAACCAGAAGATGATCGACGAGGCCAACAAGTTCGGCTTCAACAAGGAGATCTTCACCCCGGTACGGGCCGACGCCAGCGTCTACCCCAAGGACAACCGGCCGCAGAACGCCATGGCCGGGATCGGCCAGGCGTCCAACCGCGCCACCCCGCTGCAGATGGCGATGGTCGCCGCCGCGGTCGCCAACGACGGCAAGCTGATGCAGCCGTACATGGTCGCCCAGCGCCAGGCCCCCAACCTCGACGTGATCTACACCCACGAGAAGGAGCAGCTCAGCCAGCCCCTCTCGGGTGAGAACGCCCAGAAGCTCCAGCAGATGATGGAGACCGTCGTCCAGAACGGCACGGGGACGAACGCCAAGATCCCCGGCGTCACCGTCGGCGGCAAGACGGGTACGGCACAGCACGGCCTCAACAACAGCGAGAAGCCGTACGCCTGGTTCATCTCGTACGCCAAGACCGACAAGGGCTCCCCGGTCGCCGTCGCCGTGGTCGTCGAGGACAGCCAGGCCAACCGCGACGATGTCTCCGGTGGCGGTCTGGCCGCCCCGATCGCACGGGATGTGATGAAGGCGGTAATCGACAGCAGAAGGTGATGCCCATCACATCGGGTGCCATACCTGCACATTGGGATACCGGTCAGATATCAGGTCCGGACTCCGGGCCGATCAGGTAGTGCACGGCCGGTAGCGTATGCGCGAGCAGCACACCGCCGGACCACACACCGGTGCGGTCGGGACTGACGGAGAGGGCTGGAACAGTTATGGAAGAGCCGCGTCGCCTCGGCGGCCGGTACGAGCTGGGCTCGGTGCTCGGCCGTGGTGGCATGGCCGAGGTCTACCTCGCACACGACACCCGGCTCGGCCGCACCGTAGCTGTGAAGACGCTGCGAGCCGATCTGGCCCGCGACCCGTCCTTCCAGGCCCGGTTCCGCCGTGAGGCCCAGTCCGCCGCCTCGCTCAATCACCCGGCGATCGTCGCGGTCTACGACACCGGCGAGGATTACGTCGACGGGGTCTCCATCCCGTACATCGTCATGGAGTACGTTGACGGGTCGACGCTCAGGGAACTTCTGCACTCCGGCCGCAAGCTACTGCCCGAGCGCACCCTTGAGATGACCGTCGGCATCCTCCAGGCACTGGAGTACTCGCACCGCGCGGGCATCGTCCACCGCGACATCAAGCCGGCGAACGTCATGCTGACGCGCACCGGCCAGGTCAAGGTCATGGACTTCGGCATCGCCCGCGCCATGGGCGACTCCGGCATGACAATGACCCAGACCTCGGCCGTCATCGGCACCGCCCAGTACCTCTCCCCGGAGCAGGCCAAGGGCGAGCAGGTCGACGCCCGCTCCGACCTGTACTCGACCGGCTGCCTGCTCTACGAGCTGCTGACGGTCCGACCGCCGTTCATCGGGGACTCACCCGTCGCGGTCGCTTACCAGCACGTACGGGAAGAGCCGCAGCCGCCGAGCAACTTCGACCCCGAGATCACGCCCGCGATGGACGCGATCGTGTTGAAGGCCCTGACCAAGGACCCCGACTACCGCTACCAGTCGGCCGACGAGATGCGCGCCGACATCGAGGCCTGCCTCGACGGCCAGCCGGTCGCCGCCACCGCGGCGATGGGCGCACCCGGTTACGGCGGCTACGACGGATACGGCAACGACCAGCCGACCACCGCACTGCATGCCGCGGACCAGAACGGCGCAGCCACGTCCATGCTGCCCCCGGTCAACCCGGACGACGACGGCTACGACGACCGACCGGACCGCAGGCGCCAGAAGAAGAGCAACACCTCGACGATCCTGCTGATCGTCGCGGGCGTCCTGGTGCTGATCGGCGCGATCCTGATCGGCCAGTCGGTGTTCAGCGACAAGGCCGACAGCGGCGAGATCAATGTGCCGAACATGGTCGGCTCGACCGTGGACGAAGCACAGGGCCTTGCGAGAAATGCCGACGTCGTCCTCAAGGTCGGCTCGAGCGAACCCTGCGAGGACCAGCCCAAGGGCAAGATCTGCAGCCAGACCCCGACCGCCGACGGCAAGATGGTGAAGAAGGAGATCGTCACGGTCGTCGTCTCCACCGGCGCGCCGAAGGTGGAGGTCCCGGACGTCACGGAGAAGTCCGAGGAGAACGCCCGCAAGTATCTCGAGGAGAAGGGCTTCACGGTGAACGTCACCACCGTCGAGTCCGAGAAGACCCCGGGCACGGTCATCAAGCAGGCCCCCGAGGGTGGCGCGAAGGCCGAGAAGAACTCCGAGGTCACGATCACGGTCGCCAAGCAGGCCCTGCTGGACCTCCCCGACGTTCGCACCCGTTCGTACCAGGATGCAGAGGCCCAGCTCAGGGGCATCGGGTTCACAACCATCTCGCGTGTCGACATCGACTCGCCCCAGCCGGTGGACACCGTGGTCGAGCAGTCCCCCGGAGTCGGCAAGCAGGCCAAGGACGTCCCGATCGTCCTGAAGGTGTCGAAGGGCCCGCAGCAGCCGGAGCAGACCACCGTTCCCGACCTGCAGAACACGACCCTTGGCGACGCGAAGGCCCGGCTGGCCCAGGCGGGCCTGCAGATCCAGGTGGTGGGACCGAATGACGACAACGCGAAGGTCGTCGCCTTCCAGCCCGGCGCGAACCAGCAGGTCGACAAGAACAGCGTGGTCAATGTCCAGACCCTGCCGGGCGGCGGAGACGGCAACTTCTTCGGCGGCCCGTCCGGCTCACGTCGGCACTGACCCCGAATCGCACCGCCCATCGGGCCCCGGTCACCGCAATGGTGACCGGGGCCCTTTGCTGTGCCCTGCCACGATGCCTCCGGCCCGGCATACCGCACATGCAGCCGTAAATCGATCGTGTCTTCATATGTGCTGATTCGTTAGATCGATGGGGTGGCGTGGGGGTCAGACCCCAACCAGCTCGAACCGACATCCGAGACGAGCCGAGAGGCCATGAACGTGATCAACGATGCAGTACTGCTGGAGTCGAGGTCTCTGCGCAATGACGTCGCCGGCCGGACCGAGGTGATCGACAAGGTCAGGTCACTCTCGCTGCTGCCGGACGGCATGCACGTGACCACGGCGATGGTCGCAGCGTATTTCGAGGTGACCGTGAAGACCCTTGAGTCCGTTATGGAGGACCACAGGGAGGAGCTGGACTCCAACGGCCTCCAGGTTCTGACAGGCACGCGACTGGCCCTCTTCAAGGGGGCCTGTGGAATTCAGTCACGTTCACGGGCGATCGCGGTCTTCTCCCGACGGACGGTACTCAACGTCGCCATGCTTCTCCGGGACAGCGAAGTCGCACGTCAGGTGCGTACTTACCTGCTCGACATGGAGTACGTGGCACGGACTCAGCCTGTGGATAACTCTGTCCACAGGGAAGCCGAGGCCCTCGACGAGCGCATCGACGACCGCATCACCCACATCCTCGGCAAGACCGTCGTCCCCATGTTCAACGCCCTCATCGAAGCTTCCGGTGAGCACCGCAAGGAGCTGATCTCGCTCCGGGACGACGTCGAGAAGGTCGAGCGAAAGCTCTGCAACCACCACCAAAGGCTCAGGCACCTTGAGCACGCCCAGGGCCCGCGCCCGTACACCGGAATCATGGCGTCCATCGACGCCATGAACTGGCGGGAGTTCGAGCACCACGTCGCCGCACTGCTCCGCCGCGACGGCTGCACGGACGTCGTAGTGCACGGCGGCCGTGGCGACCGAGGTGTGGATGTCACAGCAGTGACCGCAGACGGCCGCAGCATCGTCGTGCAGTGCAAGAGCTTCGCGCCCTACCGTCCGGTGTGGAGCGGCGAACTGCAGAAGTTCCTCGGCGCCTCTTTCGTCCAGCACGGGGCCGATGTGGCACTCTTCGTCGCCACGACCTCATTCGCACCCGACGCACGCGCCATCGCCGAAACCCACGGCATCACCCTCGTCGACCGCGCTCACCTCGAAAAGTGGAGCGCCGGAGTACCGCTCCCGATCCTGAGGTAGCCGTCGCCGGGCAGAGAAGGGGCCCGAAGTCGCAAAGAGTGGTTGCGACTTCGGGCCTTCGCCATCCTAGAACGACTGAGCTCCTCGAAGCAGCTCAGTCACGGCTAACGCAGCTCCGCCGGCTTCGTGCGGTCCTTGTCCACCTTCTCCGTACGTACCAGCTCGCCCCACACGATGTAGCGGTACTTCGACGTGTAGACCGGTGTGCAGGTCGTCAGCGTGATGTAGCGGCCGGGCTTCTTCGCTCCCGACCCCTTCGGCACCGCCTGCAGTACATCGACGTTGTACTTGGACGTCTCGGGAAGCTCGTTGAAGACCTTGTAGATGTACCAGGTGTCCCTGGTCTCGAAGACGACCGCGTCCCCCGTCTTCACCTTGTCGATGTTGTGGAACTTGGCACCGTGCCCGTCGCGGTGTGCCGCCAGGGTGAAGTTGCCCTTCTCGTCCCAGGGGAGAGCCGACTTCACCGGGTCCGTGTAATAGCCCGCGATGCCGTTGTTGAGGTTCTCGGTGTCGGTGCCCTTCTTGACGAGCACCTCGCCGTTCTTCATCGACGGAACGTGCAGGAAGCCGATGCCGTCCTTGGTGTCCAGCGCACCCGGTCCGCCCGCCCAGCGGTCGCGGACGGTGTGGCCCTGCTTGGTGGCCTCGCGGTCGGCGAGCACGTTCGTCCACCAGAGGGAGTAGACGACGAAGAGTCCCAGCACCAGGCCTGCGGTGATCAGCAGTTCGCCGAAGAAGCTGACCGCCGTCGCGACGGGATGGCGTTGTCTGCGCCGCGGCGGGGGCGCGGACTCGCCGATTCGCTCTTCGTGCTCGGTCCTCGCTGTCACCGCACCCGTCCCTGTCGTGATGATGTTTCAGCCGACGAGCGCGTCGGGCTTGCCCTTGCTGCGCGGTCGTTCGTCGACCATCTTGCCCCAGACGATCAAGCGGTACGTACTCGTGAATTCCGGCGTACAGGTCGTCAGGGTGATGTACCGGCCCGGCTTGGTGAACCCCGAACCGGGCGGCACCGGGCCGATCACCGAGACGTTGGACGGCGAAGTCTGCGGAAGGGTCCTCGTCGCCTCGTACGTGTAGTACGCGTCCTGCGTCTCGACCACGATCAGGTCACCGGGGTGCAGCCTGTTGATGTAGCGGAACGGCTCGCCGTGCGTGTTGCGGTGGCCCGCCAGCGCGAAGTTGCCCTTCTTCGCGGACGGCATCGCGGTGCGCAGCGTGCCTTCGCTGTAGTGGCCGACCATGCCCCGGTCGAGGACCTTCTCCTTGCTGATGCCCTCGGCGATCGGAGCGACCACATCCAGTTTGGGGATGTGGATGATGGCGAATCCCTGCCCCGCCTCGAACGCGCCCGGGTTGCGGTCGCCGTTCTCCCAGTCGTCCTGGATCTTGTGCGTCTCCTTGCCGGCGTACAGGTCGGCGCGCACATTCGTCCACCACAGCTGGTACGTGACGAACAGCAGCATCAGCACACCGAGCGAGATGAAGAGCTCTCCGACGACCCGGCTGGCGACAACGGCCGGGCTGTCCTTGGCCGCGCGCGCCGCGCGCCGCGCCTCGACGCGCGACATCGGCTTGGCGGCCGACGCCGATGCCGTGGCCGACGCCGTGGTTTCCGGCCGCGGTTCGGCACGTCGGCGGCCACGCCCCTTCGCGGCGCGCCGGCGCTCGGCACGGCCTCCGGTACGCGGTTCCGGACCGGATTCCTCGGGCCCCGCGCCCGACTCCGCACCCAGGCCCGGCTCCGACACCGGCTCCGGCCCGGGAACCGGCTGCCGGGCCGTCGGCGCCTGATCGGCCAGGTGGCGGGGGCCCGCAGTCCGCAGGCCCACCGTCTCGTCGTCCGGCGGGAGGGGGACGGGGGCGGGGACGGACTGCGCCCGGGGCACCGGCGCGGGCGCCTGCTGCCCGTACCAGTCCCGTTCGAACCCCTCGGGGTCGTACCACTCCCACGGGGTCTGCTCGGGCGTCTGCGCCCCTTGTGGCGCCTGTGACTGTACCTGTCCTTGCGTCTGCGCCCGGGGTGGCTGATCCGGCGCCCGGTGCAGTCCCCGCCCCTGCTCCTCGGGCGGGATGCCGCCGGACCGGGACCACGGCGAGGCATGCTGCCCGGGCAGCGGATCGTTCAGCGGATCCGCCAGCTGGTCGACCGCCGCCTCGAACGCGCCCGCGGCCTCGTACGCTCCTTGCTCGTACGGGCCGTCCTGTCCGGCGTCGTGTTCGGGACGGAGTGCGGTCACGCGGCGGCCTTGCCCACCACCGGCGCGAGCCCCGCCGACCTCGCGACGGCTCCTGTGTCGCCGCACTGTGCCAGCCAGTTGGCCAGCATCAGATGGCCGTGCTCGGTCAGCACCGACTCCGGGTGGAACTGCACGCCCTCCACCGCCAAATCCCGGTGGCGCAGCCCCATGATGATGCCGTCGGCGGTGCGCGCCGTCACCTCCAGCTCGGCCGGGACCGTGTCGGGTTCGGCGGCGAGCGAGTGGTAGCGGGTCGCGGTGAAGGGGGACGGCAGGCCGGTGAAGACCCCGGTGCCCTCGTGGGTCACCAGCGAGGTCTTGCCGTGCAGCAGCTCCGGGGCGCGGTCCACCACACCGCCGTACGCCACCGCCATCGACTGCATCCCGAGACAGACCCCGAAGACCGGGACGCCCGTGGCCGCGCAGTGTCGGACCATCTCGACGCAGACACCCGCCTGCTCGGGGGTGCCGGGGCCGGGTGACAGCAGAACCCCGTCGAAGCCGTCCTGGGCGTGTGCCGTGGTCACCTCGTCATTACGCAGCACTTCGCACTCGGCGCCGAGCTGGTAGAGGTACTGGACGAGGTTGAAGACGAAGCTGTCGTAGTTGTCCACGACGAGGATGCGGGCGCTCACTGGCCGCCCCCCGTTCCGGTCGAGCCGTCGACCGTCACGTCGCCGAACGGAAGCAGCGGCTCCGCCCACGGGAAGACGTACTGGAAAAGCGCGTAGACGACAGCCAGCGCCAGCACGAGCGAGATGAGCGCACGCACCCATGCGTTGCCCGGCAGATGCCGCCAGATCCAGCCGTACATGCTGTCCCCTCCATTCGGTACGGGACCAGACTAAAGGGCCGGGGCACGAGCGTGGGTCAGCTGTGGAAAGCCGCCGGCCTGCCGTCGCTCACGGGCTGGGTCGCGTCGAGGTGCGCCCAGGCGATCAGCCGGTGGCTGCTGCCCCATTCGGGGTCGCAGGTGGTCAGCGTCAGATAGCGGCCGGGCCCGTCGAAACCGGAGCTGCGGGGTACCGGGTCGATGACCCCGATGTCGCTCGGCACCGTCCGGTAGGGCTTCTTGTCGATGCGGTACGTGAACCACGTCGTCCCGTCCGTCAGCAGCACCGCGTCACCCCGGCGCAGCTTCGGGAAGTCCTTGAACGGGTCCCCGTACGTGCGGCGGTGTCCGGCCACCGCGAAATTGCCCGTCGCTCCGAGGCGGGCGGTCCCGCGGTAGTGGCCGAGCCCCTTCTGCAAGGTCCTGACCTCGGTGTTCTCCAGGACGGGCCACTCCCAGCCCTTGCCGAAGCGGGGGATGTACAGCATCGCGAACGGCTTGCCGTCCCGGTACGCCGCGGGGGCGGGCGGCGCCGACGGTGTCGGGGAGGTGCCCGGTGTCGGGGAGGTGCCCGGTGTCGGGGAGGTGCCCGGCGCAGGGGCGGACACCGTGCCCCGTGCCCACTGGTTCTGCAGGCTCTCGATCTGCCCCTCGGTCGCGTCGGCGGCCTTCACTCCGGTCCAGAACAGCACGTACACCACAAAGAGCACGATCAGGGCGCCGACGGTGATACAGAGTTCGCTGAACGTCCTCACGATCAGTCGCACCGACACCGTGTCGGCCTCCCCACAGCTGCTCGCTACTTCGCCGGCTCCGCATAGTGGAGATCCACTGTGCCCGAGTAGCCGGGAAGAGTCACCGCCTTGTGCTCATCGACTTGCCAGCCGAGCCCGTACGCCTTCACATACAGCAGGTAGTTGTTGATCGCCGGGGAGTCGTCGATTGCCTGCTTGAGCGCGGCCGGGTCACCCACTGCGGTGATCTTGTAGGGCGGGGAGTAGACGCGGCCCTGGAGGATCAGGGTGTTGCCGACGCAGCGGACGGCGCTGGTGGAGATGAGCCGCTGGTCCATGACCTGGATGCCCTGGGCGCCGCCCTGCCAGAGGGCGTTGACGACCGCCTGCAGGTCCTGCTGGTGAATGACCAGGTCATTGGGTTGCGGGTCGGGGTAGCCGGGGTTCGCGGTGGCATTGGGCGGGGCATCATTGAGCGTGACGGACACGGACCGGCCGGAGAGCTTTGCGGTGCCCGCGGTCCGCGCCAGCTCCTTGAGCCGGGCGTCCTCCGCCTCGGTGCTGCCGTGGTCCCGCCGTACGAGGGCATCGATGTCCTCGCGCGCGGTGGCATTGGTCTCGTCCAGGTGGGCGTTCTTGCCACTGCGCTGCTGGATGAGGTCGGAGAGCTTCAGCAGCGAGGAGTCGGTGCGGATGTTGGTGCCCTTGGCCGTGTTGGCGCTGGTGACGAAGATCAGTCCGGCGAGGGCGAAGACTGTGGCGGTGAGCACCCGGACCGGGTGCCGGAAGGTGCGCCGGACCGGTCCTCGGGGGGAGTCGGCAGAATTGCTCAACGTACCCTTATCTCCTTCGACGCCACGGAAGCACTACGCTAACGGACGCCCGGGGGAGACAGCATTCCCCCTCGCGCCCCGCCCCGGCGCCAGCCACAGTTCCCTGCGCGGTCACGCAGCGCATCGACAGGAGAGTTCCTCGTGCCGAAGTCACGTATCCGCAAGAAGGCCGACTTCACGCCCCCTCCGGCGAAGCAGGCAACCAACATAAAGCTGACCAGCCGCAGCTGGGTGGCGCCGGTGATGCTGGCGCTCTTCCTGATCGGTCTGGCCTGGATCGTCGTTTTCTATGTGACCGACGGCGTTCTGCCGGTCAAGTCGCTGGGGAACTGGAACATCGTCGTCGGCTTCGGCTTCATCGCCGGCGGCTTCGGTGTCTCCACGCAGTGGAAGTAGTGCCGCAGGGCGCCTGACCCCACAGCGAGGCCCGGTTCCGCAACCCTTGCCCCGAGTTACCCACAGCGTTATCCACAGGCAGGGGAAAAGGTCAGACGATCTGTGGATAACTCCCTGGCTGTTGACGCCGATGTGACTGCAGCCTCCCTCATCGAGGGATGGCACGCCCCTTGTCCCTGCTGGAAAAACCCAGCTCAGCGACAAGGGGCACAGTTGTTCCCACAGAATGCACAAGATTTGACACGCGCTGTGGACAAGTGAGGCTGTGGACAGCCGGATGAGCGAAGATCCCCGGGGAACCGGGTCCGTGGCGGCGTCCGCTCAGGTGAGCGCGGCCGTTCTGGCGACGACGATGGCGACCACGGCCACCAGGACCAGGGCGCAGGTGCCGTACTGCACGAGTGCGCGCCGCTCACGGGGAGCGTGCACCATGGCGATCGCGATCAGCGTGCCCGCGATCAGACCGCCGACGTGTGCCTGCCAGGCGATCCCGCCCCAGGGGTTGAAGGTGATGACCAGGTTCACCGCGAGAAGCGCGAGGACCGGGCGCATGTCGTAGTTGAGCCGGCGCATGAGCACGGCGGTGGCGCCCAGCAGGCCGAAGATCGCTCCGGAGGCGCCGAGCGAGCCCTGTACGGGTACGGAGAGCCAGTAGGTGAGGGCGCCGCCCGCCAGGCCGGACAGCATGTAGAGCGCGAGGTAGCGGGCGCGGCCGAGCGCCGCCTCCAGCGGCCCGCCGAGCCACCACAGCCCCAGCATGTTGAAGACGATGTGCCACAGCTCCTGGTGGAGGAACATCGACGTCACCAGCCGGTACCACTGGCCCTCGGCGACGCCTTCGAGCGGGCCGCCGAAGTGGGTCGTGGCACGGCCGAGCAGCAGCAGCTCGTTGACCAGCTCGCCCTTCGCCAGGACGGCGATGTACACGGCGACGTTGATGCCGAGGATGATCTTGGTGACGAGCCGGGGGTCGGCCGCGATGCTGCCGCCCGCGACGGTCCGCGGCTGGTTGGCGGCCGGCCCGTGCCCCGTACCGGATCCCTGGCGGACGCAGTCCGGGCACTGGAAGCCGACCGAGGCGTTGACCATGCACTCGGGACAGATCGGGCGGTCGCAGCGGGTGCAGCGGACGTGCGTACCGCGACCGGGGTGGCGGTAGCAGTTCAGCGAGCCCTCCGTGGCGGCGGACCGGTCCTGGTCTCCCGGCGGCTGCTGGTCCATCGGTCCCATGGTGTCCCGGTCCCCTCGGTCCTCGTCGTGGCGGCAGCGCGGACGACGCCGCCCTGCTCATCCGCTATGTAACAAGTACGGACGACCAGGGCGGTTGGTTCCCGAAAGAAGAATCAGAACGTGATCACGAGATGACCAATGGTGATCATCGGTTCTCGACGACGACCGATTCGATGACGACGTCCTGCAACGGGCGGTCGGTGCGGGCGTTGGTCGGGGTGGACGCGATGGCGTCCACGACCTTCTGGCTGGCGGGGTCGACGACCTCGCCGAAGATGGTGTGCTTGCCGGTCAGCCAGGCGGTCGGCGAGACCGTGACGAAGAACTGCGAGCCGTTGGTGCCCGGGCCGGCGTTGGCCATGGCCAGCAGGTACGGCTTGTTGAAGGCGAGTTCGGGGTGGAACTCGTCACCGAACTCGTATCCCGGGCCACCGGTGCCATTGCCCAGCGGGTCGCCGCCCTGGATCATGAAGCCGCTGATGACGCGGTGGAAGACGGTGCCGTCGTACAGCCGGTCCGTGGACTTCTTGCCGGTCTCGGGATGCGTCCACTCACGCTCGCCCTGGGCGAGCTCGACGAAGTTCTTGACCGTCTTGGGCGCGTGGTTCGGCAGAAGCCGGATCTCGATGTCGCCCTGATTGGTCTTCAAGGTGGCGTAAAGCTGCTCAGCCACGATCTGCCTTCCGTGAGTCTTCGGTGAGTCTTCGGTGACGTCGGGTCCGCGATGGGTGACGTCAGGTCCGCGGTGACGTTCCACCGATCCTCGCACGGACCTTCCGCTCCGGCGCCCGGCCGCCACCCCGAACGCACTCCGCTCACCTCCTTGCCGGACAGGGCGCCTGGCGCGCCGAGGCCGTGTCCGCCCCCTTCGCCTGCGGCTTCCCCGAAGACCCTTGCGTGCCGCTCCCCGCAGGAACAAATGCGTCCAAGCGCGTGACCAACCGGCGCGGGCTGTACCGAACCGTGGCATTGTCGTCGGCAAGCTCCCCTTGCACCGCTCATGACCCGGATGACCCGGATGCCTGCCCCGCATGCCGTACAGGCCTTCGGCAGGCATGATCTCGAAATGGGTGGAAAGGCGGAGTACCTACCCGCCACCAAGGAGGAGGATCCCGTGACCCGCATCGACAGCGTGCGCGCCGCAACCGACTCGGCCAAGGACAGCGTGCAGCACGCCGCGGAAGTGGTGGCGCCCTACGCCGGCTCGGCCAAGGACCAGGCCGCACATCTCGCGTACGAGACCCGCACACGGCTCGCGCCAAAGGTGTCGAAGGCAGCCCAGCAGGCCCGCGTCCAATACGGCGCGCATCTCGCGCCACGTATCGACCAGGCCCGTGCCCATGTGCCCCCCAAGGTCGACGAGGTGGCCCACCGCGCCGCGCTACGCACCCGGCAGGTCGCGCGCAGCGCCGCGGACTACACCGTTCCGCGCGTCGAGCACGCGATGGCCGTCGCCCAGCCCGTGGCGGAGGAGGCCTCGGTCCGCAGCGCCGCGGCGCTGGAGGCGCTCCGCGGACAGGTCACCGCGAAGGAGATCAGGCAGCTCGCCAGGAAGCACGAGCGGCGGGCGAAGGCAGGCCGGCTCCTCAAGGGGTTCGCCGTGGCCGGCATCGTGGCGGGTGCCGCCTACGCCGCCTGGAGGTGGTGGGACAAGCAGGCCAACCCGGACTGGCTGGTCGAGCCGCCCGCCCCCACGGAGGTCTCCGACCGCGCACCGCTGACCTCGGTCGACGGCAGCGGTCCGTCTTCGCTCGACGACGCGGAGAACGAGGAGAGCAAGGGGACGGACGGTCCGGAGGGCGTGGACGGCACCGATCGCGACGACCGCCGCTGAGCAGTACCCGCACGGCGGAGCGGGCGTCGGAAGGCCTTGAGGTCTTCCGACGCCCGCTTTCGCCGTCCGCGGAGTCCGCGGGATGCGGAAGCGGACAGCTCGCGGGGCCGGGCCGCGTGGCGTTATCGGGGTGTTTTCGCAACGCCGCCGACGCGGCGGGTCAGTTCTCGGGCGGTCTGCGCGACGTGCCCCGCGATCTCGTGGCGTTCGGCGGCGTTCCCCGGCCGGCTCGGGAACGTGACGCACACGCCGGCGATCGGATGGGCGTGGTGATCGAACACGGGGGCGGCGATGGAGGACAGGCCGACGGTGATTTCGCCCTCCTCGGTGGCGTACTGCCGACGGCGCACCTCGGCCAGCAGGGCGCGCAGCGCGGTCAACGAGGTGGGCCCCGCGTCGTTGCGCTGGATGAAGGACGACCGGTCCGGGAAGAGCGCCCGCACCTGCGCGGCCGGCAGATGGGCCAGCACCGCCCGGCCGCTGGCGGTCAGCTGGGCCGGCAGCCGCACACCCACCTCACTGACCAGGGGGGCGCGGCCGGGGGCCCGTTCCTCGATGACGTAGATGACCTCGCGGCCGTGCAGCACCGCGAGGTTGGCGTTGTGCCCGGTGCGGTCCACGAGCTTGGCCAGCGGCACCCGGGCCAGCCGCTGGAATGGCTCCTGCCGCGCGTACCCGGAGGCGAGCTCGAAGGCGCTGACGCCGAGACCGTAGCGCCGCTCCTCGGGCAGGTGGGAGACGAAGCCGTCGGCGGCCAGGGTGTCCAGCAGGTGGTAGGTCGTCGAGCGGGGCAGCCCGACATCGCGGCTGATGGCCGCCGCGGGCACCGGGGCGGCCTGGGTCGCCAGATAGCGCAGCACGGCCAGCACCTGCGCGGCAGCCGGGACGATGCTCATGCTCCGACGATAGACCCGGCGTCGCGTGGACCAGGTGTCTGGGATTCCAGACACGTGCCGGGCATGTGTCTGGGATCCCAGACACAACCTTCGGGCAGCCCGTCGCGGTGCGGCCCCCGCAACCTGCTTCATGGAGACATGACTGTTGATGTTGGTGTCGGCCCGCTCTCTGCCGACGATGTTGTGTCCGTTGCCCGCCTGGGAACTCCGGTGGCCCTGTCGCCGGAGGCATTGAAGGAGATCGCCCGCAGCCGTGAGGTGATCCGCGGCCTGGCCGACGAGGTGGTGCCGCACTACGGCGTCTCCACCGGATTCGGGGCGCTGGCCACCCGCCACATCCCTGGCGAACTGCGCGCGCAGCTGCAGCGCAGCCTGGTGCGCTCGCATGCCGCGGGTTCCGGCCCCGAGGTCGAGCGCGAGGTCGTCCGTGCGCTCATGCTGCTGCGTCTGTCGACGCTGGCGACCGGACGTACCGGTGTGCGCACGGAGACCGCCGAGGCCTATGCCGCGCTGCTCAACGCCGGTATCACCCCCGTCGTCCACGAGTACGGCTCGCTCGGCTGCTCCGGCGACCTGGCCCCGCTCGCCCACTGTGCGCTCGCAGTCATGGGCGAGGGCCGGGTCCGCGACGCCGAAGGCACGCTCAAGCCGGCCGCCGAGGCGCTCGCCGCCGCCGGGATCACCCCGGTCGTGCTGGAGGAGAAGGAGGGTCTCGCGCTGATCAACGGCACCGACGGCATGCTCGGCATGCTGGTGCTGGCCGCCCACGATCTGCGCCGGCTGCTGCGCACCGCCGACATCGCCGCCGCCATGAGCGTCGAGGGCCAGCTCGGTACGGACGCCGTGTTCGCGGCCGACCTCCAGGCGCTCCGCCCGCACCCGGGCCAGGCCGACAGCGCCGCGAACCTGCGGGCCCTGCTCGCCGACTCGGGCATCGTCGCCAGCCACCGCACGCCGGAGTGCACGCGGGTACAGGACGCGTACTCGCTGCGCTGCTCGCCGCAGGTGCACGGCGCGGTCCGCGACACCCTCGCACACGCCGAGCTGGTGGCCGCCCGGGAGCTGGCGAGCGCCGTCGACAACCCGGTGGTCACGCTGGACGGCCGGGTGGAGAGCAACGGCAACTTCCACGGTGCGCCGGTCGCCTGTGTGCTGGACTTCCTCGCCATTTCCGTCGCCGACCTGGCCTCGGTCGCCGAGCGCCGTACGGACCGGTTCCTGGACCCGGCCCGTAACCACGGTCTGAACGCCTTCCTGGCGGACGACCCGGGCGTCGACTCCGGCCACATGATCGCCCAGTACACGCAGGCTGCGATCGTCTCCGAACTGAAGCGGCTGGCCACCCCCGCCTCCGTCGACTCCATCCCCTCCAGTGCCATGCAGGAGGACCACGTCTCCATGGGCTGGTCGGCGGCCCGCAAGCTGCGCCGCGCGCTGGACGGCCTCGGCCGCGTCCTCGCGGTGGAGGTCTACACCGCGGCCCGCGCGCTGGACATGCGCGCCCCGCTGACGCCGTCGCCCGCCACCGCAGCGGTACGCGGCGGCCTGCGCGAGACGGTCCAGGGCCCCGGACCCGACCGCTGGCTCGCTCCCGAGATCGAGGCGACCGTGCAGTACGTCGCCTCCGGCGGCGCGATCGCCGCAGCCGAGTCGGTCACCGGCCCCCTGGCCTGAACCACCTGTGCGCGCTGCCCGGCGAGTGACTTTCCGGGCAGCGCGCACAGGCCCCACGGGGCGTCACCGGCGCGCCGGTTCGCGGGGGCGGCGCGCCGGTTCGCGCCGCCCCCGCGGGCGGTCATACCGTGCGGGGCGCCGTGCTCCGCGAGGTCACCATGCGGTGGATCAGGCGCGCGCCGGCGCGCGCCGTGCGCTGGTCGACATCGAGGTCCGGGTTCAGCTCGGCGATGTCGCACACGACGAGCTTGCCGCTCGCGGCCACCTTGGCGCAGACGCGCTCGATGACGTCCATCTGCACGCCGTAGGCGGCGGGGGCGCTGACGCCCGGTGCGACGGCGGCGGGGAGTACGTCGAGGTCGATGCTCAGATGCACGACGTCACAGCTCGCGAGGAAGTCGTCGACGAACTTCTCGGTACGCGGCAGGTCGAGCAGCCCGCACCCGGTGTCCGGAAGGTAGCGCACCCCGAGTCGGTCCGCGGTGCGGAACAGCCGTTCCGTGTTGCTCGGCTGGCTGACGCCGAGCACCCAGTAGTTCAGTTGCCGCCCGTACCGTTCCTCGCTCTGTGCCATCTGGAGGAACGGCGTGCCGGAGCTGGGCCGGACGTCGTCGCGAAGGTCGAAGTGCGCGTCGAGGTTCAGCACGCCGAGACGGCCGCCCTCGCGCAGCGCGCGCGTCTGCGCCAGCCCGCAGTAACTGCCGTACGCGACCTCATGGCCGCCGCCCAGCACCATCACCTGGTGGCCGCGGTCGACGAGCGCCGCGACCGCACGGCCCAGGCGCTGCTGCGCGGACTCCAGGTCGCGCCCGGCGACCTCGACGTCGCCGGTGTCCAGCGCGCGCAGCGGTTCCGGCAGTGCCATCGACGCGAGGGCACGACGCAGGGCGCCCGGACCGGCCGCCGCGCCCCGGCGTCCCTTGTTGCGGCGTACCCCCTCGTCGCTGCGGAAGCCGACGAACGCCACGTCCCCCGGTTCGGCCCGGTCCGGGTCGAGGTGGACGGCGCGGTGCCAGCGCAGGTTGTCGGCGCCGGCCCCGTCGTCCCGGCCGGTCCATGGCTCGGGCTCCACGTCCGTGAGGCCCTTCCCGGTCTCCGTCCCCGTGCTCACGCCCCCCGTGGTCACCGTGTGCACGGCGCTTCGGCCTCCGTCATCGGGATCCGCACCCCGCGTTCCCCGGCCACCGAGGTGGCGTGCGGGTAACCGGCGTCCACGTGCCGGATCACGCCCATGCCGGGGTCGTTGGTCAGGACGCGGGCCAGCTTCTGTCCGGCCAGCTCGGTGCCGTCGGCGATGCAGACCTGCCCGGCGTGGATGGAGCGGCCCATGCCGACGCCGCCGCCGTGGTGGATGGAGACCCAGGACGCGCCCGAGGCGGTGTTCACCAGCGCGTTGAGCAGCGGCCAGTCGGCGATCGCGTCGGAGCCGTCGAGCATGGACTCCGTCTCGCGGTACGGCGAGGCGACGGAGCCGGAGTCGAGGTGGTCGCGGCCGATGGCGAGCGGTGCGGACAGCTCGCCGGAGGCCACCATTTCGTTGAAGCGCAGGCCGGCGCGGTGCCGGTCGCCGTAGCCCAGCCAGCAGATGCGGGCCGGCAGCCCCTCGAAGGCCACCCGCTCGCCGGCCATCCTGATCCAGCGGTGCAGGTGTTCGTTCTCCGGGAAGAGTTCCAGGAGAGCCTTGTCGGTGGCCTCGATGTCCTTGGGGTCGCCGGACAGCGCGGCCCAGCGGAACGGGCCGAGGCCCTCCTCGAACAGCGGGCGGATATGGGCCGGAACAAAGCCCGGGAAGTCGAACGCGCGCTGGTAGCCGGCCTTGCGGGCCTCGTCGCGGATGGAGTTGCCGTAGTCGAAGACCTCGGCGCCGGCGTCGAGGAAGCCGACCATGGCCTCGACGTGCCGGGCCATCGACGCGCGCGCACGGTCCGTGAAGCCCGCCGGGTCCTCGGCGGCCTGCTCGTGCCACTCTTCGAGGCTCACGCCGACGGGGAGATAGGCCAGCGGGTCGTGGGCCGAGGTCTGGTCGGTGACGATGTCGATGGGCGCGCCCATCTCCAGCAGCGTCGGGAACACCTCGGCGGCGTTTCCGGTGAGCCCGATGGACAGCGGCCGGCGGGCGTCGCGGGCCTCGGTCGCGAGCTGCAGCGCGTGGTCCAGGTCGTCCGCGGCGACGTCGAGGTAGCGGTGTGCGATCCGGCGCTCGATGCGCGTCGGGTCGCAGTCGACACAGATCGCGACGCCGTCGTTCATCGTCACGGCGAGCGGCTGAGCGCCGCCCATGCCGCCCAGCCCCGCGGTGAGGGTGATGGTGCCGGCCAAGGTGCCGCCGAACTTCTTGCGCGCGACGGCGCCGAAGGTCTCATAGGTGCCCTGAAGGATGCCCTGACTGCCGATGTAGATCCACGAGCCGGCGGTCATCTGCCCGTACATGGTCAGCCCCTGGGCCTCCAGCGACCGGAACTCCTCCCAGTTCGCCCAGTCGCCCACCAGGTTGGAGTTGGCGAGCAGCACGCGCGGCGCCCACTCGTGGGTGCGCATGACACCGACCGGCTTGCCGGACTGGACCAGCAGCGTCTCGTCGTCCTTGAGCGTCTTGAGGGTGCGGACGATGGCGTCGTAGGCGGGCCAGTTACGGGCGGCCTTGCCGGTACCGCCGTAGACGACCAGATCCTCCGGGTGCTCGGCCACCTCGGGGTCGAGGTTGTTCATGAGCATGCGCAGGGCGCCCTCCTGCTGCCAGCCGAGGCAGTTCAGTTCGGAGCCGCGCGGGGCGCGTACGCCCGGTGCCTTCAGGGAATTTCCGGTCATGCTGCACTCCTGGGGGGAGGGAGACGTAAAGGCTGTTGCGTCTGCCATGACACGTGACCGGCGGATGCGGAGCCAGCGACGTTCCGCCGGTTTCTCGGATCCGAGACCCTGACCGGCGTCCGGCCGCCGCGGAGGGGGTCTCCTCTAGGATTCCGATGCGGGTGCCGTGTGTTGGGGGTGCCTCCCGCCGGAGGCGGGCGGAGCGGCAATGGCTGACGAGGATGGTGAATGGCTTGGTCGTCGAGGCGGCGGAACTCACCCGGCTGTACGGGCAGCGGGCGTCCGGCTCTGCTCCCGCGTACCAGCGGGTGAAGGACCTCGTGGCCGAGCAGGTCGCCACCGGCCACTGGGCCGAGGACGACGCCCTGCCGTCGGAGAGCCAGTTCGTCGAGGCACTCGGCCTGTCCCGGATGACGATCAACCGCGCGCTGCGCGAGCTGGCCACGGAAGGCGTGATCCGCCGGGTGATGGGAGTGGGCAGCTTCGTCGCTCCGAGAAAGGGCAGCTCAGCCCTTGCGGGGGTGCACAACATCGCCGACGAGGTGCGCCGCCGTGGTCATCGCTATCGCGCGCGGGTGCTGTCCGTAGGGGAGGAGCGGGCCGATCCGAAGGCCGGCGCCCAGCTCGGTCTCGGTGCGGGAGGCGCGGTCTTCCACTCCCGCGTGGTGCATTACGAGGACGACGTGGCGGTCCAGCTGGAGGACCGTTACGTCAACCCGGCCTTCGCCCCCGGCTATCTGGAGCAGGACTTCACCCTGCAGACTCCGTTCGCCTTCCTGTCCAAGGTCGCGCCGCTCGGCAAGGGCGAACACATCGTGGAGGCGGTGCTGGCGTCCGCGGAGGAGTGCGCGATTCTCGGTGTCGCACCGTCCGAGCCGTGCCTGCTGATTCAGCGCCGCACCTGGTCGCGGGACGCCCTCGTCAGCATCGCGCGGCTCCTGCACCCCGGCTCGCGCTATCGCCTCGAAGGCGCGTTCGACACGCACTGACCGCTCGGGCCCGCTACGGCCCGGGGGCCCGGCCGGAAACGGCCGCGGTGAGCCGGGCGGCGCCCCGCACCAGGATGTCCCGCACCTGATCCACGTCGTGCCGGCAGTGGTGCCGGCGCCAGGTGCTGCTGATCGCAGCGACCGGCCGCTCGTTGTGGTCGAACGCCGCCACGCCCATCGAGCGGAACCCTTCGGAGACCATCTCGACCTCCTGCGACCAGCCGCGCTCACGCTCCTGTGCAAGGGCGCCCGCCAGCCCCGCCAGCGTGCGCGGGCCCCTGCCGGTGCGGGTGGTGAGGTCGCCGGGCCGGGGGAACAGAGCCCGCAGTTGCGCGTCGGACGCGTGCGCGAGGATGGCGCGTCCGTTGGCCGTGAGATGGGCCGGCAGCCGTACGCCGATGTCCGTGACGAGGGTGATGTCGACGTCCCCTGTCCTGCCCGAGGGCGGCCGCTCCTTGAGCAGATAGACCGTCTCCGCGCCGTCGAGGATGCCCATGTGCACCGTCTGGCCCAGGCGGTCGGCCAGGGTGCGCAGGATGGGGCGCGCGAGCCGCTCCAGGGGCTCGTGCCGCAGATAGGCGGAGCCGACCTCGAAGGAGGTGACCCCCAGACCGTACGCCTGGTCCTTCGGCACGTAGGTGACGAAGCCGCGGTCGGCCAGGACGGAGAGGATGTGGTACGCGGACGAGCGGGGGATGTCCAGGTCACGGGCGAGCGCTGCGGCCCGCACCAGTCCAGGGCGTCCGGCGAGGTACACGAGGATGTCCAGCGCCCGCCCGACGGCCGGCGACGCACTCGACGCCACTGCGCGTTCACTCACCGGACCACCTCTTGACGCTCCTGTATATGCAGGAATATACAGGCCTCTCCGTTCGCCGCACAGGTATCCGGCGAACGGATCACTTGGCCGGTGACCAGCGCCCCGCGGCGCACTCTGAACCCCGCCGCGCACTCTGAACAGAGAGGCAATCGTTTGAGCACCGACACTCCGGGCCTGAGCAGGGGGCTGCGGTCCCGGCACATCCGCTTCATCGCCCTTGGATCCGCGATCGGCACCGGGCTCTTCTACGGCTCCTCCGAATCCATCAAGGCGGCCGGGCCCTCGGTCCTCCTGGCGTACCTGATCGGCGGCGCGGCGGTCTTCCTGGTGCTGCGGTCCCTGGGCGAGATGGCGGTGCGTTCCCCATGCGCCGGCTCGTTCGGTGAGTACGCGACGAAGCACCTCGGACCGCTCGCCGGTTTCACGACCGGGTGGACGTACGCCTTCGAAATGGTCATCGTCTGCATCGCGGACATCACGGCGCTGGGTCTCTACATGGGCTTCTGGTTCCCGGACGTCCCGC
Organism: Streptomyces sp. NPDC111516; assembly: GCF_055635345.1. Taxonomy (NCBI): domain Bacteria; kingdom Bacillati; phylum Actinomycetota; class Actinomycetes; order Kitasatosporales; family Streptomycetaceae; genus Streptomyces; species Streptomyces sp. NPDC111516. The sequence goes on from NZ_JBVKBV010000003.1 coordinate 211,612, forward strand.
GCTGGACCTGGATGCTCGCCGCCATCCTCGTCATCGGCGCGCTCAACCTGCTGAGCGTCAAGGTCTTCGGCGAGCTGGAGTTCTGGCTCTCCCTGCTGAAGATCGTCGCCATCGTCGCGATGATCGTGGCAGGCATCGCCGTGATCGTCTTCGGTCTCGGCAGCGGTGACGGCCACCATGTCGGCGTATCGAATCTCTGGAACAACGGCGGCTTCTTCGCCAACGGCGCCCACGGATTCGTGATCTCGTTCGCCGTGGTCATGTTCGCCTTCGGCGGCACGGAGATCATCGGCGTCACCGCCGGCGAGGCCGAGTCCCCGGAGAAGACCATCCCGAGCGCGGTCAACTCCATCCCCCTGCGCATCATTCTCTTCTACGTGCTGACCCTCGCGGTCATCATATCGGTCAACCCCTGGCAATACGTCGACACGTCGGGGAGTCCCTTCGTCGAGATCTTTGCCGGTATCGGTCTCAAGTCCGCGGCCACCGTGCTGAACGTGGTGGTCCTCACGGCCGCTCTCTCGGCGATCAACAGCGACATCTTCGCCGCCGGCCGCATGATGTACGGCATGGCCCAGCGCGGGCAGGCGCCCGCGGTCATGCGGCGGCTCACCCGCAACGGCGTGCCGTGGATGACCATCGTCATCATGATCGGAGCCCTGCTGTTCGGCGTCCTGATGAACTATCTGATGCCCGACAACGTCTTCCTGATCATCTCCTCGATCGCGACATTCGCCACGGTCTGGGTGTGGCTGATGATCCTGCTGACTCAGGTGAAGGCGCGGTGGCGGATGACGCCGCAGGAGGCGGCGGCCCTGAAGTTCCCGGCCCCCTTCTGGCCGTACGGCCAGCTGGCCGCCATCGTCTTCATGATCGGCATCATGATCGTTCTCGGCTTCTACGACAGCACCCGGATCGCCCTGGTCGTCGGCGTCGTATGGCTCGCGCTCCTCACGGGCGTCCACTACCTGTGGATGCGGTCGCGGCGCGCCCAGCCGGAGCCGCCCACCTCCGCGGAAGCGGAAAGGGAGGCCGTTCCCACGGCGGCCCCGCGACGGGGATAGCCGCAGCCACCCGTCGGCGGCCCGCTCGCGACCAGGAACACACCGCTCATCCGTCTGCTCCCCGCCGGATCTGCCGCAGCAGTCCGGCAAGGGTGAGCAGCCACGCGAGGGCGGCGATCCACAGCAGAGCGCGGCCTGCCGTCGCGAGCTGGTGGATGCCGGTGGCCGAGGCGGAGGTGAGGGAGGCGACGGCGGTCATGCCCAGGGGGAAGACCGTGGACCAGCGGCGGATGTCGTAGTGCGGGCGGGGGCGGGCGAGCTCGGCGGCGGCCAGGACGAGGTACCAGGCGAAGGCGAGAGCGAGCAGCCCGAGCGTCGTCGCGCGAAGCGCGGTGTGGGCACTGCCGGTCCAGACGGGGGACGTCAGGAGTTTCGCCCCGGCCAGGGCGGAAATCGCCGACGCGCCCCCGGCGACCCACTGGTCGCCGCCCCCGGTGACGACCTGCCGGAGAGCGAAGTGGTGGAGCGCCGCGAGGTAGAGGAGCACGCCGAGGCAGAACAGCGCGAACCCGGCCCTGGCGAGCCAGGTGCCGTACGCCGGGGCGAGCGTGCCGGCCAGTACGGCGAGGCCTTGGGTGGCGACGCAGACGAGGAAGACCGCACCCGGCATCCGCCGGCGCCAGTGGCGGATGTCCGCGAGCAGCAGCCCCGGCCACGCGAGCGCCGCGACGGCGAGCAGGGAAGCGGCGAGGACGTACCGGTCGAGCAGGGCCACGCGGGTACCGAGTACGCAGGTCGCGGCGACGGCGGTGACGGCGGGCGGAGTGCCGGCCCCGGCGATCCAGCGGGCCCGGTCGCACAGCAGCCGCCGGCTGAAGTCCACGGCGAGCAGCAGCCACAGCCCTACGGTCGGCGCGAGCAGGATCGCGGAGAGAACGGGGTGGCCGGTCAGCGACAGGCCTACCGAGATGATGCCGGTGGCCATCACTGCGGCCCCGGCAGCGGGGGGCAGCTCGGCCCACCGGTGCGAACGGCGGTGCTTCGTCACCCGTCCATCGCATCGCGCCCGGAGCGGCACCACCATCGGGCAGGTCCGCACGGGTCCGGCCGCGGCCTGCCGGCCGTCGCGCCCGGCCGCGCGGACCGCCGTCGGCGTCGGTGTGGTCAGCGGGCGGGTGCGGGCAGGGTGAGGCGTCCGTCGTGGACTTCGGCGATCTGGTCGACGGCGGTGAGGTGGGTGCGGTCGTGGGTGACGAGGACGGTGGCGGTGGCCTGTTGGTGGGTGAGCCGGGTGATCAGGTCGATGACGGCGGCGCCGCGTTCGTGGTCCAGGGCGCTGGTGGGTTCGTCGACCAGCAGGACGGTGGGGTCGTTCATCAGGGCGCGGGCGATGTTGATGCGCTGGCGCTGGCCACCGGAGAGCTGGTGGGGGCGTCGGCCCGCCTGGTCGGCCAGGCCTACGGAGTCCAGCAGTTCCATCGCGCGCGGGCGGGCCGCGGACGCGGAGCAGCCGTCTATCCGGGCCATGACCTGGAGCTGTTCGGCCGCGGTGAGGGAGGGCAGCAGGTTGGGCTGCTGGAAGACGATGCCGATCTTGTGACGGCGCAGCTCGGTCAGTTCACCGCGGGTCATGCCGGTGGTGCTGACGCCGTCGATGGTGACGGTGCCGGCCTCGGGGGTGATGAGGGTGGCGGCGACGGCGAGGAGGCTGGACTTGCCGGAGCCGGAGGGGCCGACGACGGCGGTGAGGCTGCCCTTGGGGACGTCGAGGCCGACCTGGTCCAGGGCGGTGAGGCGGCTCTCGCCGTCGGGGTAGGTCAGGGTGATGTCGGTCAGGTTCAGGCTCATCGTGCGCTCCCCAGGGCGGTCAGCGGGTCGACGGAAGTGATGCGGCGGATGGACAGGGCGGCCCCGAGCGCGCCGAGAAGGATCATCACGGCGGCCGGGACGAGGACGGTTGCCGGGGTGAGCAGGAAGGGCACGGCCGAGCCGGACAAGGCGGCGCCCACAGCGGCGGCGATACCGGTGCCGAGCAGGGTGCCGCCCGCCAGGAGGACGACGGCCTGGCCGAGGGCGTCCTTCAAGAGGTCTGCGGTGGAGGCGCCCAGGGCCTTGAGGACGGCGACATCACCGCTGCGCTGGATGGTCCACACCGTGAAGAACGCACCGATGACCAGGGCGGAGATGGCGAACAGGAAGCCGCGCATCAGCTGCAGGGAGCCGTTCTCGGAGGTGTAGGAGCCGATCGCGGACAGCGAGTCGTCCTTGGACACCGTCTTGGTGCCCACGGCCTCGTCGGTCGCGTTCACCTCGGCGCCCGACGTGGTCTTGAGTGCGATGACGGTCGCGGCGGGGCCGCCGGAGCCGCCGGTGGGCGGGGCGGTCTTCTGCCAGGTGGTGAGGCTGGTCCAGATGACGGGGGTGTGGCTGAAGGAGGCGTCCCCGCTCGTGGCGGCGACGGTCAGCCGCCGGCCGGCGACGGTGACCGTGTCGCCCGGCTTCGCACCGAGGTCGTCGGCGGCGGCGGTGGACAACACCACCGACCGGTCGTCGATCTTCCCGCTGTCGGGAGCCAGGCCGGAGCCGGGCCGGACGCCGAAGACGGACACACCCTCGCTCCGGTCGCCCGCGGTGGCCTTGGTGGTGGAGATGCCCAGCGGCTCGGCGCTGCTCACCCCGGGTGCCTCGGCCCACCGCTCCCACTGCTCACGGGTGACCGTGGAATTGGCGTACGAGACGTCCTGCCCGCTGCTCGGAGCGGCGAAAGCGATCCTGTCGGCGGGCAGGCCCGTGATCGCGGAGATGTTCTGCCGGCCGAGCCCGGCGGTGAGCCCGGACAGCAGCCCGACAAGCAGCGTGATCAGCACGATGACGGTTCCCATCAAGGCGAAACGCCCCTTGGCGAACCGGAGGTCTCTCCAGGCGACGAACATGTTCCGGCCGGGCCCTTTCACGTGGTGGAATCGGTACGTCCCCACTTTCGCCGCCGCCCCCGTGCCGAGGCATCGCGCCCAGGATCGGACTTTTGGAATCAAAGGACAGCGCCCGCCCTCCACCTTTTGATTGATGGCCGGTATGGACCGTTTCCGTAGACTGGGTGCCTCATGAGCACCCTCACTCCCACCACCAGGGCCCTGGCCTGGTGCCTGCACCTGCTGGTCATCGGCCTGCTCGCCCTGACCGTGGTCCGGGCCCTGGGCACGGGGGAATCCCGGGCCGGCCTCATCGTCGCCGTCTGTACGGCGCTGGGGCTGGCGTACGCGGTGGGCCCGCTGCTGCCCCGTATCAGCCGCTCCCGCCGGGACGCCGCGCTGTGGCTGGCCATGGTGGGCGCCGTCTGGCTGGTTCTGCTGGCCCTGACCGCCGACGCGGTGTGGCTGGCGTTCCCGCTGTATTTCCTCCAGCTCCATCTGCTGCCTCGCCGCAGTGGCCTGATCTCGGTCGTCGCCACCGCCGTCGCGGCGATCACGGCCTTCTCCGCCCACCAGGGCACCTTCGCGGCTGCCACCGCGATCGGCCCGGCACTGGGCGCGGCCGTCGCCGTGGCCGTGGTGTGGGGCTATCAGGCCCTGTACCGGGAGAGCGAACAGCGCCGACGGCTGATCGAGGAACTCACCACCACCCGCGCCGACCTGGCCGCCGCCCAGCACACCGCCGGCGTCCTGGCCGAACGCGAGCGCCTCGCCCGCGAGATCCACGACACCCTCGCCCAGGGCCTGTCCAGCATCCAGTTGCTCCTGCGCGCCGCCGAACGCGCCCTGCCCGCCCGGCCCGAGGCCGCCGGCCGCTACATCGACCAGGCCCGCCAGACGTCCGTGGACAACCTCGCCGAAGCCCGCCGGTTCGTCGCAGCCCTCACCCCGCCCGCCCTGGAAGGCACCACCCTGGCCGGAGCCCTGGAACGGCTGTGCGCCACGACCAGCACCCAGCAACCCCTCACCGTCCGCTTCCACCTCACCGGTGAACCCGTGCCCCTGCCCACCGCCCACGAAGTCGCCCTGCTGCGCATCGCGCAGTCCGCGCTGGCCAACACCGTCCGTCACGCACACGCCACCACCGCCGAGGTGACTCTCAGCTACCTCGACGACGAGGTGGCCCTCGACGTCGTCGACGACGGCACCGGCTTCGATCCCACCCGCCTGCCCGCTCCCGATCCGGCCACCGGCGGTTTCGGACTGGCCGCCATGCGCGCCCGCACCCACGCCCTCGGCGGCACCCTCAGCATCGAATCCGCCCCCGGCCGCGGCAGCGCCCTCGCAGCGCAGCTCCCCGCCCACCCCGCACCCCGACCAGACGACGAGGCCCAGCCGTGACCGACACCCCCATCCGTCTGCTGCTCGCCGACGACCACCCCGTCGTACGGGCCGGACTGCGTGCCGTACTGGAGACCGAACCGGACTTCACCATCGTGGCCGAGGCCGCCACGGCCGAGGAGGCGGTCACCCTGGCCGGCGAACTCGACATCGACGTCGTTCTGATGGACCTGCAGTTCGGGCAGGGCATGAACGGCTCCCAGGCCACCGCCGCCATCACCGCCCGCCCCGGCGCACCCCGGGTCCTGGTCGTCACCACCTACGACACCGACGCCGACACGCTGCCCGCCATCGAAGCGGGCGCCACCGGTTACCTCCTCAAGGACGCCCCGCCCGAGGAACTGGCCGCCGCCGTACGGACCGCCGCCGCCGGACGCACCACCCTCGCCCCCACCGTCGCCGACCGGCTCATGAACCGCCTGCGCACCCCCCGGACCGCCCTGACCCGCCGCGAGACGGAAATCCTCGGTCTGGTCGCCGACGGCCTGTCCAACCAGCGCATCAGCGACCGGCTCAGCCTCACTCAGGCCACCGTCAAGTCCCACCTGGTCCACATCTACGCCAAGCTCGGCGTCGACTCCCGCACCGCCGCCGTCGCCACCGCCACCGACCTCGGCCTCATCCGCCGCTGACGGCCGGCACATGACGGCCGGCGGCCGGCCGTCGTGCCCGCTCCGTGCGAGGCCGCGACGAGACGGGCCCGTCACCCGACACGTCATGAACACAAAGGGTCCCCTGGCCCGCGTTTCCGCAGCCCAGGGGACCCTTCTACCGATGTGGAGCCTAGGAGATTCGAACTCCTGACATCTGCCTTGCAAAGGCAGCGCTCTACCAACTGAGCTAAGGCCCCGAAAAACGGACAGCACCGGACGTTTCAGCGTCTCGGCGACCGCCGCAGACCAGAGTACCGGGTACCCCCCGGAATCTTGCAAAAAAACAGGGACTCCCGGTCGGCGACCACGCTCCGTAAGATGCTCGACGAGGTTCGCAGCAGCGAAGCCGCAGCGAAGGGGAGACGCGCCATGGATGCAGCTCAGCAAGAGGCAACAGCAAGAGCCAGGGAACTTCAGCGCAGTTGGTACGGAGAGCCTCTCGGGGCGCTCTTCCGCCGGCTGATCGATGACCTCGGCCTGAACCAGGCCCGGCTCGCCGCGGTCCTCGGGCTGTCCGCCCCCATGCTCTCCCAGCTGATGAGCGGCCAGCGGGCGAAGATCGGCAACCCGGCGGTCGTCCAGCGTGTCCAGGCGCTCCAGGAACTGGCCGGTCAGGTCGCCGACGGCAGCGTCAGCGCGGGAGAGGCCACCGACCGCATGGAAGAGATCAAGAAGTCCCAGGGCGGTTCCGTCCTCACCGCCACCGGCCAGACCTCCAACACCGGCGGCGCCCCGACCGTCCGGCGCGTGGTGCGCGAGATCCAGTCGCTGCTGCGGTCCGTCGCAGCCGCCGGTGACATCATCGATGCCGCCGACTCCCTCGCCCCGACCCACCCGGAGCTGGCAGAGTTCCTCAAGGTGTACGGCGCGGGGCGCACCGCGGACGCGGTGGCGCACTACGAGGGACACCAGAGCTAGGGCCTGTCCGACGGGTTCTAGGGCACTATCCCCGAGAGCCGGGCACGAGCCGGAACAGGAACTGGGAGCGGGCGCAGCGCAATGGGTGAGGTCTTCGCCGGTCGGTACGAACTGATCGATCCGATCGGACGTGGTGGGGTCGGCGCCGTCTGGCGCGCCTGGGACCACCGGCGCCGCCGTTATGTGGCGGCCAAGGTCCTCCAGCAGAGCGACGCGCACACACTGCTGCGCTTCGTCCGCGAGCAGGCGCTGCGGATCGAGCATCCGCATGTCCTCGCCCCGGCCAGCTGGGCCGCGGACGACGACAAGGTCCTGTTCACCATGGATCTGGTGAGCGGCGGTTCACTGGCCCATGTCATCGGCGACTACGGGCCGCTGCCCCCTCGTTTCGTCTGCACGCTGCTCGACCAGCTGCTGTCCGGGCTGTCGACGGTGCATGCGGAGGGCGTCGTGCACCGGGACATCAAACCCGCCAACATCCTGATGGAGGCCACCGGCACCGGGCGACCGCATCTGCGGCTGTCCGACTTCGGCATCTCCATGCGCAAGGGCGAGCCGCGCCTCACCGAGACCAACTACGTGGTGGGAACTCCGGGTTACTTCGCGCCGGAGCAGATGATGGGCGCGGAACCCGACTTCCCCGCGGACCTGTTCGCGGTCGGCCTGGTGGCGCTGTATCTGCTGCAGGGTAAGAAGCCGGACGCGCAGGCCATCGTCGAGCACTTCGCCGCGTACGGAACTCCCGGCGCCCCGGAGGGGATCCCCGAGCCGCTGTGGCAGGTCCTCGCGGGGCTGCTGCAGCCGGATCCCCAAGCCAGGTTCCGTACGGCCACGGGCGCGCGCAAGGCGCTGACGGCCGCGGTCGACATGCTGCCCGAGCCCGGCACCGACGACGAGCCGGTGGAGGTCTTCGACCAACTCGGGCCGCTGCCCGCCGGCTTCGGACCCGACGGACCGGTCACGGCCCCCAGAACGGCCGTGCAGGACGCGCGCCCCGGACAGCCCGTACACCCCAACCCCACGGCTCAGCACCCCGTACAGCCCGTACACCCCGGCCCCGCGGCTCAGCACGCCGGACAGCAGCCCGACACCCCGCCTCCGGTCCCGATGTCGGAGACGGGCAGCTTCCACCTTCCGCCGCCTCCGCAGCCGCCCGCACCGCTGCCCCAGCAGGCACAGCCGGCCACGCCTCCCACTCCGCTCCCGGCGCACACGGCTGCTCCGTTCGCCGCGCCCGCACCGCATCCTTCGCAGGCCCCCACGGCCGCGGTGCACCCTGAGCCGGCTCTCACCCGGGCGTACACCGCCGGGCAGCCGCAGGTTCCCGCCGCGGGATCAGGATTGGCCGCGCACGTGCCGCAGAGGCGTCCGGGACCGCCCCCGAAGGTGACGGTCCCGGTCCTGCTGGTGGCACTGATCTGCTTCGCCGTGGGTGTCTGGGCCCTGACCCAGAGCTGAGCGGGCCGTCGGCCGGAACCGCCGCCGCGTACGGCAGCGGTTCCGGCCCCGCTACCAGGCCTGCGGCGGGCCTCCGTAAGGCGCTTGTCCGCCCCCGCCCGGTACGCCCCCGCCCGGACCGTTCGAACCGGGCGGAACCGCCGGTACCACCGAAGCCGCCGAAGCCTCCGGACCCGCCATGGCCTCCGGACCCATCGGCGCCGCCACCGCGCGGCGCCGCGCCAGCAGCGTCCACATGCCGAGCCCGAGCACCAGCACGGCACCCGCACTTATCCCGGTCACGCCGACCGCCCTCATGGTGTTGCTCCTGGCCGCCTCGGAATCGCTCCGGCCGCTCTTGGCCATGTCCCTGTCGTCCTGCGTGACCGAGAAGATCCCCGCGCCGCCCGCGTACGGCGACTTCTCCGCCTTCCCCTCCACCTTGATCTTGAGGATCAGCGGAATCGCCTCGTCACCGTACGACTTCGCGACCTTCGGGCTGAGCGTCACCGACAGGTAGTACCAGCCGGCGAACCGCATGGCGCTGACGCTGCTGGTGTAGTCGTGACGGTTCTCGTACGCCACCGGAGGCAGCGGATCCAGCGATACGGACGCGGGCTTGCCGGAGTACGACAGCGGGCTCACGTCGTCGACGTGGCCGTGGGCCGGATTGTCCAGGGACATCGCGAGCGCGTTGCCGATGTACTCGTTCGAGGCGTTGTTGTTGCTGAGGTCGGCGGTGGCGAAGATCTGCTGGCCCCAGTCCACCGGCACCCGGTAGAAGCGGGTCTGCCCCGGCGCGATGTCGTCGTGCCACTCGCCCGTGTCCAGGCTGGTCGCGGTGGAGTAGCTGGTGCCGCCCGACCGCTTCTGCGGGGCGGCGGTGGGCGGCTCGGGGGAGGCCGACGGCCAGTTCTTCGGTGCCTCGGTCGGCATGGAGCCGGCCGAATCCGGCTGTGGTTCCGACTCGTAGCGCAGCTCCAGGTCCCACTCGCCGGGTGACGAGGTCGCCTTGCTCTCCCGCTCGATCAGGACGTTGTACGTGCCCGCTTTCTGACAGGTACTGCTGCCCTTCTCGATGTTCCGATAGGCGTACGCCGCGATCGGACGCGGGAACTCCGCGGACTCGAACCGGGCGTCCTCCGAGCTGCACTGCAGGTCCGTGCTGTCCCTGATACTGACCGTGATGCCGTCACCGTAGGCGACCTGGCCGCCGCCCTTGGGCACGGCCACCGCCGAAACGTACGCGTCCGTCTTCGCGTCGAGGTTCAGGCGGTAGTAGAGCTTCTCGCCGCGCTTGATCGAACTCTTGTAGACCGATCCGGGCGTGAGCGCCGACGCCTCGGTGCTGACCTCCGCGCCGCTGATCTCCTTCGCTCTGGGATCGAAGGTGTACGCGGCGTCGTCCCCGGCCGCGTACGCCTGCCCCGGCACCGCCGCCGCGCACATCGCCGCGACGGCGGCCAGCGCCACCCGGCCCCTGTTGCGCTGCCTCATCACGCGCTTCCCCTCGTCGTCTGTGCGGCGCGCCCGCGACGCCCGCGCACGAACACGAACCCCGCGATCACCACCACCACGGCGCCCGCCCCGGCAGCGGCCGCAATGCCGGTCCATCCTGCCCCGCCCGTACCGCTGCTGTCTCCGACGCCGCTCGAATTACCCTTCTTGTCCCTCTTCTCGGCCACGACAGCAGCGTGGTGCTCGGGACCGGCCAGCTCGTCGCCGAGCACCGACACCCGCAGCACCACCCCGATCCGAGCGTTCTCCGCGATCTCGGCGGCCCCCGCCCCCAGCGTCACCGAGATGTAGAAGTCGCCCCCGGCGTGCACGGGTTGGACGGCGGCTCGGTACTCGTACCGATTGGTCCAGGCGACCGGCACCCCGCCCATCCTGACCACCGACGGACGGCCGTTGTACATGGTCCTCGGGGTGAACTCGCCGCCCCCGGTGAGCGGGAACCGAGCGGGAGTGAACAACTGCGTCGCACCGTACGAGTACGTGGAGGCGCCGCTCCCCACCGTGGGCTCGTTCGCGAACTCCACGTCGTAGCGCACCTGCTGGCCCCAGCCTGCCGGGACCTTGTACCAGACGGTCTGCGACGGAAGGATCCGGTCGCGCCATACGCCCGGGCCGAGTTCCTCGGCGTCGTTGAAGCCGGTACCGCCCCGCACATCGCTGGGGTCGCCTGCGGGCAGCACGGCGTCCTTGCCGCCCTTGCCGTACTCCGGCTGCGACTGGGCGGGCGTGACCCCCTGCTGCAGCGGTGCCTCCACCCCGTGGACGAGTTCGAGCGGCCAACGCGCTGCGTCGGAGCCCTTCTTGCTCTCCCGCTCCACCACCAGCCAGTACCGCCCCGCCCGGTCGCAGGCCCGGGTGCCCTGCTCCGCCGGAATACGGGCGACGGCCGAGGTCAGCGGGGTCGCGCCCTCCTTCTGGTTGAAGTGCGCGGTGTCCGTCACGCACGAACCGTCGGTGCCGTACGCGATGCTGGTGCGCAGCGCGTCGAACGTGTCGACGGCCGCCCCGGGCTGCGGCACCGCCGTCGCCGAGAAGTCCGCCGTCGAAACGGCATCCAGACCGACGGCGTAGTACCGCTTCTCACCGGGCCCGATGGTGTCCAGATACTGCCCGGGTACGAGCACGGGCGCCCCCGCGCGCGTCGCCGCGCCCTCGACCCGCTCGCCCCGGAACCGGTAGCCGTCCGCGGAGAGCTGGGACGCCCGTTGCAGCTGCCGGGCCAACGACGCGGCGTCCGGCGCGTCGTAGTAGCGGCCGTTGCCCGCCGCCGCGACGCATTCGAGCTGCTCGCGGGCGGCGCCCTTCACCTGGAAGCCGACCGTGTCGATCCGCAGCCCGGTCCCCTCCCTGGCCAGCTGCTCGGCGACCTCGCAGGGCCGCGGCGCACCGCAGTTGTCCTCGCCGTCGGAGATCAGCAGGATCGTGCGCGTACCGACGGCTCCGCCCGCGGGCCACGGAAGGTCCTCGGCGGCCCTGCGCAAGGACAGCCCGATGGGAGTGTCGCCCCTGGGCTCCACGGCCGCCACGGCCTGCTTCACGGCCGCCCGGTCGAGCCTCCGGACCGGCTGTACGAGCCTGGTGTCCGCGCAGCCCCGGGGGCGGTCGGCGCCGTACACCCGCAGCCCGGTCGGATATCCGTCGGGGAGGTGGTCCACGACGGTGCCGACGGCCGTACGGGCACTCTCCATCCGGGTTCGCCCCGTACCGTCGTCGTCCGCCATGGATCCGGACGAATCGAGCACCATGACCAGGCTGCCGCCCGGGCCGGCGCTCGTCTCCCGCGAAGCGCCGGGTGCGGCCGCCGCGGCCGGCATCGTCCCCGCCACCAGGGCGAGCAGCGCCCCGCCGACCCATGCCCCCGCAACCGCAGTGCGGCGGTGATCCTGTGTCCTCACGCGTGCCCCCCGACCGAAAAAGCCGAACCTTTTGCTCCCGCAACCTATTGATTTGCTTAGGTGAACTCAAGAGCACAGGTGTCACGGTCCCGCAACAGCACGAAGCCCCGGCCGCTCAGCGACCGGGGCCCGCAATCAGGCTGTTCTGTCTCACACACCCGAACCTGCGGGCACGGAGTCGGTCGCCTCCGTCCACAGATCCTGCTCGGCGCGATCCGCCTGGATCTGGCGGTACACGAGGAGCCCGCCGATGGCGGCCAGTGCGACCAGGAGAAGCTTCTTCACCGCGCGACCTCGTCTTTCCTTGACGTAGGGGACTTCTGCCGCCCGACTATACACACCGGCCGATATCGATCGGTGACCTACCTGCGGCCCAATTGGCGCCCAGGGAAAAGCGATCACCGAGAATCGCTCCGGCCGGAGATCACGCCGGCGCCGGCCGCCCCTCGCAAGCCCGTCGAGGCCGGTTGCACCAGATGAGTGGTGTTCATCTGAAGATCGACGGATCCGCGGCGTCGGTCCACGAAATCAAGGGCCACATCCACATCATCAGAAAGGTAAGCAAACCGGACTACCCGAAAGCGAGGGGCCATGAGCACCTTCAAGGCCAAGAACATCTGGACCGCCTTCATCACCGCCTTCTTCGCCCTCCTCGCCGCACTGGGGCTCATGAGCACCCCGGCGGCGGCCACGGAGCCGAACGCCCCGGATCCGACCACCACGAGCCACGAGCACACGGGGGCGACCGCGGCAACCGCGACCACTCCGTCGGTCCGCTGGACCCTTCCGCGTGACAGGGCGCTGCCACCCACGATGAAGCAGCGCATCCGTGCCGAGGCACACGGCTCCTCATCCGCCGCCTGGCAACTGTCCGAGGACACGACGGACGCCACGGAATCCAGGAACACCGCCCACGCCACCCACGGAGCTCCGGCGGGGGACGCGTCCCTCCTCCCCCCGTGAGCGCCGCACAACTGACGTACAGAGCCCCCGGGGCCGGTTCACACCGGACGGGGGCTCCTTCGTACGCTCCAGGCCCCTCCTGCCCCTCCTGCCCCTCCTGACGCGAAGACAGCAGAGGACAGCAGAACCTCCTCGGCCCGACGCACCCCACGCAGCCGCACCGAGCGCGCACCGCACCGACCACACGCAGAAGGCCCGGTGTCTCCGAGGAGATACCGGGCCTTCTGCTGTCACTGTGGGGCTAACAGGATTTGAACCTGTGGCCTCATCCTTATCAGGGATGCGCTCTAACCAACTGAGCTATAGCCCCGCCGCGCTGCGCGCTGACTTCTGAAGATTAGCGCACGTCGGGGCCAGTCCCAAAATCGATACTCCGTGCCCTACTCGTCCTCGGCCAGCGTGAGCTCGACGCCGCCCACGAAACCTGCCGACAGGTTGTAGATGAAGGAGCCCAGCGTCGCCAGCGCGGTCGCCAGCACCACGTCGATCACCGCGATGACCGAGGTGAAGATGAGGACCCGCGGAAGCGACAGGAACGACTGGAGATCGAAGCCGCCGCTGTCGTTCGAACCGGTGGCCTCGCTGATCGTGCCGCCCACGGTCTCGAAGACGCCCATCGCGTCCATCACCATCCACAGCACCGCCGCCGCCACCACCGTGCAGATACCGAGCGCGATGGAGAGCAGGAAGCTCACCTTCATCACCGACCACGGGTCGGCCTTGGCCACCCGCAGACGGGCCTTGCGGGTACGCGGAGTCGTCCGCGCCCCCGTCCGCGGCAGCCGGGCCGCCTGCGCGGCGCCGGCGCCCTGCGCACCGCCCTGCGTGCCGTGCGGCCGGCCGCCCTGGGTCCCGCCCGCGGGCGAGGGGTACGCCTGCGGCGGGTGGTAGGGCCCGCTCGCCTGCCCCGCTGCGGGCTCGCGCTCACCGGGCAACGGCCCGGTCGCGTAACCCTCGTACTGGGGCTGAGGCCCCCGGGTGTCCGTCACAGTGCCCCCTTGGGAGTCCGTGGCAGGGCCACGGGCACCGTTCGCTCCAGCTCCGGAAGCGGCCGAACCGGCGCCCGTGGCTCCACTCACGCTCTACTCCTCGTGCTCCCCAGCCGAAGGCGAAGTGCCTTCGGCATTACCCTCGACCGTGCTCTCTGCAGCACCCGCCACCGCGGCCTCGGCGTCCTCGGACCCCTCGACCTCTTCGGCCTCACGACCGGCTTCGGCGTTGCGGGCGATACCTACGACGGCATCGCGCTTGCCCAGATTGATCAGTTGGACGCCCATGGTGTCACGGCCCGTCTCCCTGACTTCATTGACTCTCGTACGAATCACACCGCCGCCGAGCGTGATGGCGAGGATCTCATCCGTCTCCTCGACCACCAGCGCGCCGACCAGCGAGCCCCGGTCCTCCACGATCTTGGCGGCCTTGATGCCCAGGCCGCCACGGCCCTGAACCCGGTACTCGTCGACGGGAGTCCGCTTCGCGTACCCGCCGTCGGTGGCAGTGAACACGAACGTACCCGGCCGGACAACATTCATCGAGAGCAGTTCGTCGCCTTCACGGAAACTCATGCCCTTGACGCCCGACGTGGCACGGCCCATCGGGCGCAGCGCCTCGTCCGTCGCCGTGAACCTGATCGACTGGGCCTTCTTGCTGATGAGCAGCAGATCGTCCTCGGCCGACACCAACTCCGCACCGATCAGCTCGTCATCGGAGCCGTCCGCCGTCTCCCGCAGGTTGATCGCGATGACGCCACCGGAACGCGGCGAGTCGTAGTCCTTCAACGCGGTCTTCTTCACGAGGCCGCCCTGCGTGGCCAGGATCAGATACGGCGCGGCCTCGTAGTCGCGGATCGCCAGAATCTGGGCGATCCGCTCGTCCGGCTGGAAGGCCAGCAGGTTGGCGACGTGCTGACCACGGGCGTCACGGCCGGCATCCGGGAGCTCGTACGCCTTCGCCCGGTACACCCGGCCCTTGTTCGTGAAGAACAGCAGCCAGTGGTGCGTCGTCGACACGAAGAAGTGGTCGACGATGTCGTCTTCCTTGAGCTTCGTACCGCGCACGCCCTTGCCGCCGCGCTTCTGCGAGCGGTAGTCGTCCGTCTTCGTACGCTTCACATAGCCGCCGCGCGAGATCGTGACGACGATGTCCTCCTCGGCGATCAGGTCCTCGATGGACATGTCACCGTCGAAGGGCACCAGCTTGGAACGCCGGTCGTCGCCGAACTTCTCGACGATCGCCGCCAGTTCCTCGCTGACGATCTGCCGCTGCCGCTCCGGCGACACCAGGATCGCGTTGTACTCGTTGATCTTCGCCTGGAGCTCGTCGTGCTCGGCCGTGATCTTCTGGTGCTCCAGCGCGGCCAGCCGGCGCAGCTGCATCTCCAGGATCGCGTTCGCCTGGATCTCGTCGATCTCCAGCAGGCCCATCAGGCCCTCGCGCGCCACCTCGACCGTCTGGCTGCGCCGGATGAGGGCGATGACCTCGTCGATCGCGTCCAGCGCCTTGAGCAGACCACGCA
Source organism: Streptomyces sp. NPDC111516 (assembly GCF_055635345.1). Taxonomy (NCBI): domain Bacteria; kingdom Bacillati; phylum Actinomycetota; class Actinomycetes; order Kitasatosporales; family Streptomycetaceae; genus Streptomyces; species Streptomyces sp. NPDC111516. The sequence goes on from NZ_JBVKBV010000003.1 coordinate 226,828, forward strand.
GAATGTGCGCCCGCTCCTCCGCCTTGCGCAGACGGAACCTCGTACGCCGGACGATGACCTCGATCTGGTGCGTCACCCAGTGCCGGATGAACGCGTCGATCGACAGGGTCCGCGGCACACCGTCGACCAGCGCCAGCATGTTGGCGCCGAAATTGGTCTGCAGATCGGTGTGCTTGTACAGGTTGTTCAGAACGACCTTGGCGACCGCGTCCCGCTTCAGCACGACCACCAGACGCTGACCCGTACGCGACGAGGTCTCGTCACGGACGTCCGCGATCCCGCCGATCTTGCCGTCCTTCACCAGGTCGGCGATCTTCTGCGCCAGGTTGTCCGGGTTGGTCTGGTACGGAAGCTCCGTCACGACCAGGCACTGCCGGTTCTGGATCTCCTCGACCGCGACGACCGCACGCATCGTGATCGAGCCACGGCCGGTGCGGTACGCCTCCTCGATGCCCTTGCGGCCCACGACGAGCGCACCCGTCGGGAAGTCCGGACCCTTGATCCGCTCGATCAGCGCGTCCAGCAGCTCCTCGTGCGAGGCCTCCGGGTGCTCCAGGTACCACTGCGCACCCTCCGCGACCTCACGCAGGTTGTGCGGCGGAATGTTGGTCGCCATACCGACCGCGATGCCCGCGGAACCGTTGACCAGCAGGTTCGGGAAGCGCGCCGGCAGGACCGTCGGTTCCTGGTTGCGGCCGTCGTAGTTGTCCTGGAAGTCGACGGTCTCCTCGTCGATGTCCCGGACCATCTCCATGGACTGCGGCATCATCTTGCACTCGGTGTACCGCATGGCGGCGGCCGGGTCGTTGCCCGGAGAACCGAAGTTGCCGTTGGAGTCCACCAGCGGCATGCGCATCGACCACGGCTGTGCCAGTCGCACCAGTGCGTCGTAGATCGACGAGTCACCGTGCGGGTGATACGTACCCATGACGTCACCGACGACACGGGCACACTTGTAGAAGCCCTTCTCGGGCCGGTAACCGCCGTCGTACATCGCGTACAGCACCCGGCGGTGGACGGGCTTGAGACCGTCCCGCACGTCCGGCAGCGCACGCGAGACGATCACGGACATCGCGTAGTCGAGGTAGGAGCGCTGCATCTCCGTCTCGAGCCCCACGGGCTCGACACGCATGCCCACACCGGCGGCGGATTCCTCTTCAGGTGTTACAGGGGTGTTCTCGTCGGCCATTGCTGGTCAAAGTCCTTTCGAGCGGCGGCTTGCTGGTACGGCCGACTCAGATGTCGAGGAAGCGGACGTCCTTGGCGTTGCGCTGGATGAACGAGCGCCGCGCCTCGACGTCCTCGCCCATCAGCACCGAGAAGAGGTCATCGGCCTGCGCCGCGTCGTCCAGCGTGACCTGGCCGAGGACCCGGTGGTCGACGTCCATCGTGGTGACGCGCAGCTCCTCGGCGTTCATCTCGCCGAGACCCTTGAAGCGCTGGATCGAGTCTTCCTTGATCCGCTTGCCGTTCTGCTTGCCGAGCTCGACCAGGGCGTCGCGCTCGCGGTCCGAGTACGCGTACTCGAAGTCGTCCCGGCCCCACTTGATCTTGTAGAGCGGGGGGCGGGAAAGGTACACGTGCCCGGCCTCGACCAGCGGACGCATGAAACGGAAGAGGAACGTGAGCAGCAGGGTGTTGATGTGCTGACCGTCGACATCGGCGTCCGCCATCAGAATGATCTTGTGATAGCGGAGCTTCTCGATGTCGAAGTCCTCGTGGACCCCGGTACCGAAGGCCGAGATCAGCGCCTGGACCTCGGTGTTCTGCAGGATCTTGTCGACCCGGGCCTTCTCGACGTTCAGGATCTTGCCCCGGATCGGCAGGATCGCCTGGTACATCGGATTACGGCCGGACTTCGCCGAACCACCGGCGGAGTCCCCCTCGACGATGAAGATCTCGCACTTCGTCGGATCGTTGGACTGGCAGTCGCTCAGCTTGCCCGGCAGCGAGGCGCTCTCCAGGAGCCCCTTGCGACGGGTGAGATCACGCGCCTTGCGGGCCGCGACACGGGCCGTGGCCGCCGCGATGCCCTTGCGGATGATGTCGGCAGCCTCGTTCGGGTTCCGGTCGAACCAGTCCGTGAGGTGCTCGTGGACCACCTTCTGGACGAAGGTCTTCGCCTCCGTGTTGCCCAGCTTGGTCTTCGTCTGACCCTCGAACTGCGGCTCGCCCAGCTTCACCGAGATGATCGCCGTCAGACCCTCACGGATGTCGTCACCGGTGAGGTTGTCGTCCTTCTCGCGCAGCAGCTTCTTGTCCCGCGCGTACTTGTTGACCAGCGTCGTCAGCGCCGCGCGGAAACCCTCCTCGTGCGTACCGCCCTCATGCGTGTGGATCGTGTTGGCGAAGGAGTAGACACCCTCGCTGTACTGCGTGTTCCACTGCATGGCGATCTCGGCCGAGAGGAGACGCTCCTTGTCCTCGGCCTCGATGTCGATCACCGACTGGTGAATGACATCGCCCTTGCGGGAGTTGAGGTACTTCACGAAGTCGACGATGCCGCCGTCGTAGTGGTACGTGACCGTACGGGCCTGCTCCTCCTCGGCGACCTCGGCCACCTCGGCGACATCCGCACCCGCCGTCGCCTTCGCCGACTCACGCTCGTCGGTGAGCCTGATCGTCAGACCCTTGTTGAGGAACGCCATCTCCTGGAAGCGGCGCGACAGGGTCTCGAAGGAGTACTCGGTGGTCTCGAAGATGTCCCCGTCGGCCCAGAACGTGACCGTCGTACCCGACTCATCGGTGGCCTCGTTACGGGCCAGCGGAGCGGTCGGCACACCCAGCTTGTAGTCCTGGGTCCAGCGGTACCCGTCCCGGCTGACCTCGACGGAGACACGCGAGGACAGCGCGTTCACCACGGAGACACCGACACCGTGCAGACCACCGGAGACGGCGTAGCCGCCGCCGCCGAACTTGCCGCCGGCGTGCAGGACGGTCAGCACGACCTCGACGGCCGGCTTCTTCTCCGACGGCACGATGTCGACCGGGATACCCCGGCCGTTGTCGATCACACGGACCCCGCCGTCGGCGAGGATCGTGACGTCGATCGTGTCCGCGTGCCCTGCCAGGGCCTCGTCGACCGAGTTGTCGACGACCTCGTACACGAGGTGGTGGAGGCCCCGCTCACCGGTCGAGCCGATGTACATGCCAGGTCGCTTGCGGACCGCGTCCAGGCCCTCGAGGACGGTGATCGCGCTGGCGTCGTACGAGGGGGTGACCTCGCCGGAAACGGATGCCTCGGCCGAGGCGATCACCTCGCCGCTCTCACCGGGTGTAGACGGAATGTTCTCGTTGGGGTTGCCGGAATCGGCCACGAAGCGCCCTTTCTGGCACAGCACAGGCCGTTCTCCGGACAGTCGGGAGCGGCTGCGTCGTTCGGCTTGTATCGACGACTCCCGCAGCGGTGCGGGATTATTCACCAGTCTACCGGTAGCGCCGACACTAATGGGGGTTTGCCGGTACCTGAGTACGCATGTGCCGCCCTGGATGAGCGCCTGACGACTCCCCATATTCAGGACGGGCCCCCAAGAGGCTCACGCGGGCATTGAGCGCTTCGGCCTGTCAACCTTTCGCTACCGTGAGGGACGCCCCGCTCCCCCCGTACGGCTTCAACCGCCGCATACCCGCACAACACGGACGCGACGGACGGCATCACCGAGAAGACGGCACAGCACCCCGATCACCTCCCGAATACGCCCCCACACCCCTGAGGAACGCGAAAAAGCCCAGCTCAGACGCTCTCAGCCATATGTATCGCCAGGACCGGTACTCCCCGGCGCCCGCAGCGGGCCGAACCTGCGCTGCGGCCCCCCGGGCCCCAACACCTTGATCAACCGCACCGTGCCGTGCCCCAGATCCGCATTCAGCCGGGCCACCAGCTGCGGCGCCAGCAACCGCAGCTGCGTCGCCCACGCCGTCGAATCGCACTGCACTGTCAGCACCCGCTCGTCCGGATCCTCGTCGTACCGCAACGGGACACAGTGATTCGCCAGATCCTCACCCACGATCTGCGGCCAACGACCCATCACCCCACCCACCGCCGCAGGCGTCTCCCAGCCGTGCTCAGTGATCAGACGATTGATCGCAGCACCCAACGGCAGCGGATCCCGCCCATCCGCCCGCGCCCCCGAACGCAGCCCACCACCCCGCCTGGCCTGCTTCTTCTGCTGCGCCGCAGCACCACGCGCCCGCGCCTGCTCCTTCGCCGCACGCAACGCCACCCGCGCCAGATCCACCCCCGACGGCTCCGGCTGCTTCCCCTCCACCGGCCGCCCCTGCGTCGGCTCCCCAGGAACACCGGTGGTCCCGGACACCTCACCACGGCCGCTCACAGCCGCTCCACCTCACCCGCGGACACCGCATACCGCGCCCCCGCCAGAACCCCCGGAACATCGTCGTCCACCGCTGCCGTCACCAGCACCTGCTCACCCGGCGCCACCAACTCCGCCAACCGCTCACGACGACGCGCATCCAGCTCCGCGAAGACATCGTCCAGCACCAGCACCGGCTCATTGCCCTCGCTGCGCAGCAGATCGTACGAAGCCAGTCTCAGCGCCAACGCAAACGACCAGGACTCACCATGGCTCGCGTACCCCTTGGCCGGCATTCCCCGCAGCCCCAGCAGCAGATCGTCACGGTGCGGACCGACCAACGTCACACCCCGCTCGATCTCCTGCTTACGGACCTCCGCCAAGGCCGCGATCAGCTGCTCGTACAGCTCCTCACGCGTACGCGCCGAATCCACACCCGCACCGACCGAACTGCGGTACTCCAACGCCACCGGACCACCCCCCGGAGCCACATCCCCATACGCCTTGTCGGCCAACGGCTGCAACGCGGCAATCAGATCCAGCCGCTGCGCCAGCAGCTCCGCACCCACCCGGCCCAGATGCTGGTCCCACACATCGAGCGTGGACAGATCCATCGACCGGCCACCGTGCCTGCGCGCCATCGCCGCCGACTTCAGCAAGGTGTTGCGCTGCTTCAGCACGCGCTCGTAGTCCGAACGCACCCCCGCCATACGCGGCGAACGCGCCGTGATCAGCTCGTCGAGAAAACGCCGACGCTCCCCGGGGTCCCCCTTGACCAGCGCCAGATCCTCCGGCGCGAACAGCACCGTACGTATGATCCCCAGCACATCACGGGGCTTGACCTGGGACGATCTATTGATCCGGGCCCGATTGGCCTTGCCCGGATTGAGCTCCAGCTCGATCAGCTGCGAACGCTCGCCCTGCATGACAGCGGCCCTGACGACAGCCCGGTCCGCCCCCATCCGCACCAGCGGCGCGTCGGAGGAGACCCGATGGCTGCCCAGCGTCGCGAGGTAGCCGACGGCCTCCACCAGATTCGTCTTGCCCTGCCCATTGGCCCCCACGAAAGCGGTGACGCCCGGATCGAGAGGTACCTCGACCCGGGCGTACGAGCGGAAGTCGGCCAGCGAGAGATGCGTGACATGCATGGTGTACGCCGACCTTCCCGGCTTCCTGCTCCGTGCTCCGTGGTGCGGGTCGGACATGGCGGCCCGGCCCACTCCTCGTTGCGGTTACTTCGTGTTCTGCTTCTTGCTGATCAACTTCTTGTTGATCTACTTCTTGTTCTCCACCGCGTGGCCACCGAACTGGTTGCGCAGCGCGGCGATCATCTTCATCTGCGGGGAATCGTCCTGCCGCGAGGCGAAACGCGCGAAGAGCGACGCCGTGATCGCGGGCAGCGGCACCGCGTTGTCGATCGCGGCCTCCACCGTCCAGCGGCCCTCACCGGAGTCGGCGGCGAAGCCACGGAGCTTGTCGAGGTGCTCGTCGTCGTCCAGCGCGTTGACCGCCAGGTCGAGCAGCCAGGAACGGATGACCGTGCCCTCCTGCCACGAGCGGAAGACCTCGCGCACATCGGTGACGGAGTCGACCTTCTCCAGCAGCTCCCAGCCCTCGGCGTAGGCCTGCATCATGGCGTACTCGATGCCGTTGTGGACCATCTTCGCGAAGTGACCGGCGCCGACCTTGCCCGCGTGGACGGAACCGAAGTCGCCCTCGGGCTTCAGCGCGTCGAAGACGGGCTGGACCTTCGCCACGTTCTCGGCGTCGCCGCCGTACATCAGCGCGTAGCCGTTCTCCAGGCCCCAGACACCGCCGGAGACGCCGCAGTCCACGAAGCCGATGCCCTTGATGCCCAGCTCGACCGCGTGCTTCTCGTCGTCCGTCCAGCGGGAATTCCCGCCGTCCACGACGATGTCGCCGGGCGAGAGGAGACCGGCCAGCTCGTCGATGGTGGCCTGGGTCGGGGCGCCGGCCGGCACCATCACCCAGACGACCCGGGGGCCCTTCAGCTTGCCCACGAGCTCTTCGAGGCTGTGGACATCGGAGACGTCCGGGTTGCGGTCGTAACCGATGACGGTGTGGCCTGCGCGGCGGATGCGCTCGCGCATGTTGCCGCCCATCTTGCCGAGGCCGACGAGACCGAGCTCCATCAGAGATTCCTTAAGCGTTGTGCCGATTCGTACCCAAGGCCGAGCCTACGCCCGGCCGGGGACAGATCGACGGGCATGCTCGGCGCTGAGCGTGCCCGTCGGAAGCTGTCCATACGGGACCGATGGCCGGATCAGCCGGAAAGGCGGACCGGCATGATCAGGTACTTGTACGCCTCATCCGCGTCGGCGTCCACGGCCGGGCGACCGCTGAGCAGCGCGGGCTTGGTGGACGTCGTGAAGGAGAGCTGGGCGACCGGGGAGTCGATCGCGCTCAGCCCGTCCAGCAGGAAGGTCGGGTTGAAGGCGATCGAGATGTCGTCGCCCTCCAGCACCGCCTCGACCCTCTCCACAGCCTGTGCGTCGTCACTGGAACCCGCCTCCAGGATCAGCACACCCTGCTCGAAGCTGAGCCGCACCGGGGTGTTCCGCTCGGCAACGAGGGCCACACGCTTGACGGCCTCGACGAACGGAGCGGTCTCGATGACCGCGACCGAGTTGAACTCGGTCGGGAACAGCGTGCGGTACTTCGGCAGATCGCCTTCGAGCAGCCGCGTGGTCGTACGCCGGCCCGCTCCCTCGAAACCGATCAGGCCCTCACCGGCACCCGAGCCGGACAGCGCCAGCGTCACCGTGTCACCGCTGGTCAGGGCCTTTGCGGTGTCCAGCAGGGTCTTGGCGGGCACCAGCGCGACAGCCGACGCATCCGGGTTCTCCGGCTTCCAGAGGAACTCGCGGACCGCGAAGCGGTAGCGGTCGGTGGAGGCCAGGGTGACGGTCTCGCCCTCGATCTCGATCCGCACACCGGTCAGGACCGGCAGCGTGTCGTCACGGCCCGCGGCGATGGCGACCTGCGCGGCGGCAGAGGCGAAGACCTCACCGGGAACCGTGCCGGTCGCGGTCGGCATCTCGGGCAGCGCCGGGTACTCCTCCACAGGAAGGGTGTGGAGTGTGAATCGTGAGGAGCCGCAGACCACGGTCGCCCGTACACCGTCTGTGGAAATCTCCACCGGGCGGTTGGGAAGGGCGCGGCAGATGTCGGCGAGCAGCCGGCCGGAGACCAGCACCGTGCCGTCCTCCTCGACCTCCGCGTCCACCGAGACCCGGGCCGAGACCTCGTAGTCGAAGCTGGAGAAGCTGAGGGCGCCGTCCTCAGCCTTCAACAGAAGGCCTGCAAGAACGGGCGCCGGCGGACGGGCCGGGAGGCTACGGGCCACCCAGGCCACAGCCTCCGCGAGTACATCGCGCTCCACCCGGATCTTCACCGGAACCGCCTCCTGCTGTTGCTCGCTCGCCCTGCTGGCCTTCGTCGTCCGATCGCGTCTCTCGCCGATGACAGCGGGAGGACGCCGGGGACCAGTCTGACGTACGGCACCGACACTCGGTGCTGCTCGGGGTCAAGTCGCGACAAGAGGCTCGGAGCGCCTCGGCCCCGAGTTGTGCACAGGCCCCACTTCGAAGCGGATTCCGGGCTAACTATAGGTGGCAGTAGTAGTAGGGCCTGTGGAAACGGTGGATAACGTCGTTTTCGCAGGTCAGGCCCAGTTTTTTGTCCACCGACCCTGTGGGTGGCACCGGTGGACAACCCGGTGCTTCTGTGGACGGACGAAAGTTCTGCACACCCGGTACACAGGACAAGTGGGTTTCTCCCCAGGGCTGTCCCCAGCTTTACCCAGGTTCCCCACAGCCCAACCGACCCTCTCGGTGTGACGCCTTTCACTCGGCGCAGTGAAAGGCGTCGTTGCGTTGCCGAACAGTGGACAGGCATGTGGAGAAGCCCGATCAAGCTGGGGACAACACGGCCCGTGCTGTGGGCCACCGGTGGACAACATCATCGGCTCCCTGTGGACAAAGATTTTGTCCACAGGCTGTGGATCGCTGTTGACCACAAATCCCCAGGCCTTTGACCTGGCCTGATGGAGTATCGGCAGTCGCCCCTGTGGAAGCAATATGGAACAACTTCTGGGTCCCCAGGCTGTGGAGGAGAAAATCTCCCCAGATCTGTGGAGAACAGACGCCCAGCGGCATGTATTCGAACACCGCGACCACCCCGGAGCCGCGGAGTCCGGCTTCGGAGCGGCTTCCGAGCGGGTTTCGCAACGGTCTCGGAGGGGCTGGACGGACTCCGGACCGGCTTCGGCGGACCTCGGAGGGGCTTCGGCGCGGGGCTCCGGACAGCGAAGAAGGGCGCCCGCGGAACCCGGTGAAGGTTCCGCAGGCGCCCTTCCGACGCGTACGGGGCGTATGCGTGTCGGCGGCCGTCAGCCGTTCTTGATGCGGTTGGTGAGCTCGGTGACCTGGTTGTAGATGGAGCGTCGCTCCGCCATCAGCGCGCGGATCTTCCGGTCCGCGTGCATCACCGTCGTATGGTCGCGGCCGCCGAACTGCGCCCCGATCTTGGGCAGCGAAAGATCGGTCAGCTCCCGGCAGAGGTACATCGCGATCTGGCGGGCCGTCACCAGTACGCGGCTGCGCGAGGTTCCGCAGAGATCGTCCACCGTCAGACCGAAGTAGTCCGCGGTCGCCGCCATGATGGCCGTCGCCGTGATCTCAGGAGCCGAGTCCTCGCCACCCGGGATCAGATCCTTCAGCACATGCTCGGTCAGCCCGAGATCGACCGGCTGGCGATTGAGGCTGGCGAAGGCCGTGACCCGGATCAGCGCCCCCTCCAATTCCCTGATGTTCCGGGAGATACGGGAGGCGATGAACTCCAGTACCTCCGGCGGGGCGTTGAGCTGCTCCTGGACCGCCTTCTTACGGAGGATCGCGATCCGCGTCTCCAGCTCCGGCGGCTGGACATCGGTGGTCAGACCCCACTCGAAACGGTTCCGCAGCCGGTCCTCCAGGGTCACCAGCTGCTTGGGCGGCCGGTCCGAGGACAGCACGATCTGCTTGTTGGCGTTGTGGAGCGTATTGAAGGTGTGGAAGAACTCCTCCTGCGTCGACTCCTTGCTCGCCAGGAACTGGATGTCGTCGACCAGCAGGATGTCCACATCGCGGTAGCGCTTGCGGAAGGTGTCGCCCTTGCCGTCGCGGATCGAGTTGATGAACTCGTTGGTGAACTCCTCGGAGCTCACGTACCGCACCCGGGTGCCCGGGTAGAGGCTGCGCGCGTAGTGCCCGATCGCGTGCAGCAGATGGGTCTTGCCGAGTCCGGACTCCCCATAGATGAAGAGCGGGTTGTACGCCTTGGCGGGTGCTTCGGCGACCGCGACCGCTGCGGCGTGTGCGAACCGGTTGGACGCACCGATGACGAATGTGTCGAAGAGGTACTTCGGATTCAGCCGGGCCGCCGGCTCACCGGCGCCGGGCGTGGGGGCGGGCTGTGCGCCCATCGGCCCGGTGGCGCCGCCGGGCCGTCCGGTGCCGGCGCCGCCCTGCCGGTGCTGGGCCTGGGGGTCCTGCATGTCGTGGCGCTCGGGGCGCTGCTGTTCGTAACTCTGACGCTCGGGCGGCTGCGGCCGGTAGTCGTGCTGCGGCTGCTGGGGACGGCCGCCGGCGTACGGCTCCCGCCACTGTTCCGCCGAGGTGTCGCGGTCCTGGAATCCGCCGAGCCGGGGCTGCTGCCAGGAGAGGTCCTCCTGGCTGCGCGGCCACGCACCGGGGTCGCGGCGCTGCTGCTGGTAGTCGGGGTAGGCGGGCCGGGCGGTCGGCATGCCGTCGTCCGAGGGCCGGTGGCCGTATCCGTCGTACGCGTCGTCGTGCTGACGCTCATCGTGCTGCGGTCCCTGGTAGCGGTGCTGCTGGGGCTGCGGGGACTGGTGCATGGGGGGCGCGGGCGGGCTCGGAGGTTCGCCCGCGGAGTCGTCGACGGTGATCGCGATGCGGATCGGGCGGCCGCATTCGCGGCTCAGTGTCTCGCTGATGAGCGGCGCGAGCCGGCCTTCCAGTACGCGCTTGCCCCATTCATTGGGGACGGCGAGCAGCGCCGTGTCGGCGACCAGTGCGAGCGGCTGGCAGCGCTCGATCCACTGCTTGTCCTTCGGCTCGATGCCCTGCTGGCCCTCTCCGAGGAGTTGCTCCAGCACTCGTGGCCACACTGCGGCAAGATCGGCAGGTACGTCAGCCACAAAGCACGCTCTCTCGCTGGTCCCACGAATGTGTGGTTCTCGGGACGGGATGGTTCGGGATGGGTGAGGACCGGCGGGCAGGAAGAAAAAGAACCGGGGTTCAGCCACGGTAGTCAGGCCGACCCGCGTGGTTCAAGTTGTTGTCCACAGCCTGTGCATAGTGCGGGGTGCGGCAGAGGCGGTTTGACCGGGTGGTGTGGCCGCGCGTACCGTGGCCAGGTCGAGTTGTCGATGGCTGCTGCCGCCTGCCTCCGATGGGCAAAGATCACGATCTGTGATCGTGAAGCGGTGCACTAGAGCGTTTACGCGAGTCTCTCGTGGGCGCACGGTGACAGCCAGGCGATGTCCCGCCAACACACGAGTCATTTCTGGAGCCCCCGAGTGAGCAAGCGCACCTTCCAGCCGAACAACCGTCGTCGCGCGAAGACCCACGGCTTCCGGCTGCGGATGCGCACCCGTGCCGGCCGCGCGATTCTCGCGTCCCGCCGTGGCAAGGGTCGCGCCAACCTGTCCGCCTGATCGTTTACAGGTCATGACGTGCTGCCTACCGAGAATCGGCTGAGGCGGCGCGAGGACTTCGCGACCGCAGTACGTCGGGGACGCCGGGCCGGCCGCCCGCTACTCGTCGTTCATCTACGCAGCGGTGCAACGGACCCGCACGTGACTGGGGAGAGTGCTCCCCCGCCGCGTGCGGGTTTCGTTGTCAGCAAAGCTGTAGGTGGAGCGGTTGTACGCACAGCGGTGAAGCGCAGGCTTCGCCACCTGGTCCGGGAACGGCTGGCCCTGCTGCCCCCCGGTAGCCTGGTTGTCGTACGAGCGTTGCCCGGAGCGGGCGATGCCGACCATGAACAGCTGGCCCGAGACCTGGATGCCGCTCTTCAGCGGCTGCTGGGAGGGGGCGCGCGATGAAGTACCCGCTGCTGGCTCTCATCAAGTTGTACCAGTGGACGATCAGCCCACTTCTGGGGCCTGTCTGCCGTTACTACCCGTCGTGTTCCCACTATGGATATACGGCGATCGACCGGCACGGAGCGATCAAGGGAACTGCGCTGACGGCCTGGCGCATCCTGCGGTGCAATCCGTGGTCACCCGGTGGCGTGGACCATGTTCCACCACGCAAACGTCCGCGTTGGCACGAACTGCTGCGCAATGCCATACGCGGTGGCAAGGGCGGGGACTCCGCCGCTGACGTGCCTCCCGGGGGGTCGGTTTCCGAATCCCCGAGCCCGGCCGCAGAGACTTCGCCCAATGCTCAAGGAGCTTGATTAGTGGACACGATTGCCAGTCTGTTCAGCTTTATCACCTGGCCCGTTTCATGGGTCATCGTCCAGTTCCATACGTTGTACGGAGCGATTTTCGGCGATGACACGGGCTGGGCCTGGGGCCTGTCCATCGTGTCGCTGGTGGTACTGATCCGGATCTGTCTGATCCCGCTGTTCGTCAAGCAGATCAAGTCGACCCGCAACATGCAGGTGCTCCAGCCGAAGATGAAGGCGATCCAGGAGCGCTACAAGAGCGACAAGCAGCGTCAGTCCGAAGAGATGATGAAGCTGTACAAGGAGACGGGCACCAACCCGCTCTCCTCGTGCCTTCCCATCCTGGCGCAGTCGCCGTTCTTCTTCGCCCTGTATCACGTGCTCTCGGCCATCGCCTCGGGTCAGACGATCGGTGTCATCGACCAGCCGCTGCTCGACAGCGCCCGTAAGGCACACATCTTCGGTGCTCCGCTCGCTGCCAAGTTCATGGACAGCGAAGCGACGGTCCACGCACTCGGTGCCTCGCTGCTGGACGTTCGTGTCGTCACCGCGGTCATGATCGTGATGATGTCGGCGTCGCAGTTCTTCACCCAGCGCCAGCTGATGACGAAGAACGTCGACCTGACGGTCAAGACGCCGTACATGCAGCAGCAGAAGATGCTGATGTACATCTTCCCGCTGATCTTCGCCGTCATGGGCATCAACTTCCCCGTCGGTGTCCTCGTCTACTGGCTGACCACCAACGTCTGGACCATGGGTCAGCAGATGTACGTGATCAACCAGAACCCGACCCCGGGCAGCAAGGCGCAGGACCAGTACCTGGGACGTCTGCTGAAGAGCGTCACCGCTCACGGTGAGGTACGTGGCAGGACCAAGCGCAATACGGTCAAGCGGATCGTGTCCAAGGGGCCGGACCGCAACGACATCGAGCGGAAGTTCATCACAGGACTGGCCAAGCTGGGCTTCGCCGCCCAGGAGGACGGCACGGTGATCAAGAGCGACACGGCTGTTGCGGAGGCCGAGGGCGGAGCCGCGCAGCGGCGTCAGCAGCCCAAGCGCCAGACCAAGGCCCAGCGCCAGACCGCCGCCCAGCAGGCCAAGGAGACCGGTTCTGCCGAGCCGGAGTCCAAGACCTCCCTGGATAAGCGGGACGCATCGCAGGACGACAAGCCCAAGCCGGCGGGCAAGCCCGCGGCCGGCTCCTCACGCCAAGCCAAGTCCGGACAGCGCAAGGGCCCGCAGCGGCCCAAGCACCCGTCCAAGAAGTAAGAAGGAGTCCATCCGTGACGGAAGGCACCACCTCCACGGCCGCTGAGGGCAGCGACACCTTGACCCGCCTCGAGCAGGAGGGCGAGATCGCAGCGGACTACCTCGAGGGTCTGCTCGACATCGCCGATCTCGACGGCGACATCGACATGGACGTCGAGGCAGACCGGGCCGCGGTCTCGATCATCAGTGACTCGGCACGTGATCTGCAGAAGCTCGTGGGCCGCGACGGTGAGGTGCTGGAGGCACTCCAGGAGCTGACGCGGCTTGCTGTGCACCGGGAGACCGGCGACCGCAGTCGTCTGATGCTGGACATCGCGGGCTTCCGTGCCAAGAAGCGGGCGGAGCTCGCCGAGCTGGGTGCCAAGGCCGCGGACGAGGTCAAGAGCACCGGTGAGCCGGTGAAGCTGGACCCGATGACGCCGTTCGAGCGCAAGGTCGTGCACGACGCGGTCGCGGCCGCCGGTCTGCGCAGCGAGTCCGAGGGCGAGGAGCCGCAGCGCTTCGTCGTCGTTCTCCCGGCCTGACCGGACCCTTGTTCTGTCGGCCCCGTCTGTTCGCAGGCGGGGCCGATCTTTGTCAGCCTGATAGTCAGCCACCCACAGCGCGGTAAATGCGGTATGGAAGGACGGTTCCCGTGACGGCGGAAGTAGAGCTTCCCCAGGCGCCTGAAGGCGCGCGAGCGGTTTTCGGCGAGTTCTTCCCGGAAGCTGTCCGGTACGCGGAACTGCTGGCGGATGCCGGGGTGAAACGGGGGCTGATCGGTCCGCGTGAGGTGCCGCGGCTGTGGGAGCGGCATCTGCTGAACTGTGCCGTGCTCTCCGAGGTTGTGCCCGAAGGTGTCACGGTCTGCGACGTGGGCTCCGGTGCGGGCCTTCCGGGTATTCCGCTCGCGCTGGTGCGTCCGGATCTCAAGATCACTTTGTTGGAGCCCTTGCTTCGACGGACGAATTTCCTTCAGGAAGTCGTCGAACTGTTGGGGCTGAGCCATGTGACGGTTGTGCGCGGTCGGGCCGAGGAGGTTCTGGGGACCCTTCAACCCGTTCACGTCGTTACGGCTCGGGCTGTGGCGCCGCTCGACCGGCTGGCCGGCTGGGGCGTTCCGCTGCTGCGTCCGTACGGAGAGATGCTGGCGCTCAAGGGAGACACCGCCGAGGTGGAGATCGTTGGTGCGCGGGCGGCCCTGAGCAAGCTCGGTGTGGTGGAGACCGAGGTGCTGCATGTCGGCGAGGGCATCGTTGATCCCATGTCCACGGTGGTGCGTGTGGTGGTCGGGGAGAGCCCGGGCGGTGTGAGGTTCGCCGCAAAGAGGGCCAAGGCTGCGAGGACGAGCCGTACGAGGCGCCGCCGCTGACACGGTCCGGTCACGTTGCGGAATTGGCCGTTATGTACGGTTCGTGATGTCCGTTGGTGATGCTCCCGGTAAGCAGTCGTACGTGCCTCATGCGGAGTGTCGTGCCCCTGTAGCTTCGCTGCGGGGGCATCGTGTTTCACGTGAAACGTCGCTCTCTGCTGCATGGGATCATCAGCCGCGGTCGTGCGGCTGCCGCGCCGCGGCATCGCAAGCCCGTTAGGGCTATGGAGTTGTCCACAGAAGTGGATTCATCCACAGAAGAGCGGGCCTCGCTGGTTCACGACCCCGAAAGCATGGCAGGCTCTGTGCATTGTGAGCCTGAAGTCGAGGAGAGTGAATCCTTGCGGTCCGACGCCAACATCGCGGGACCGATGACCGATCCGGTCCCCGGTCCCCGAACCGAATCGGCGGGGGAGGGTGTTTCACGTGAAACACCGCCGCCGCCGATGGACGACACACCCATCGGTCGCGCGGCCCAACTGGCGGTCGAGGCCCTAGGCCGCGCCGGCGAGGGCCTGCCCCGTCCTGACCGGACTCGCGTCATGGTGGTGGCCAATCAGAAGGGTGGGGTGGGCAAGACCACCACGACGGTCAACCTTGCCGCCTCGCTCGCGCTTCACGGCGCACGTGTCCTGGTGGTGGACCTCGACCCGCAGGGGAATGCCTCTACGGCTCTGGGTATCGATCACCATGCCGAAGTTCCCTCTATCTATGACGTCCTGGTGGAGAGCAGGCCGCTCTCCGAGGTGGTTCAGCCTGTTCCGGACGTCGAAGGCCTCTTCTGTGCCCCCGCCACGATCGATCTCGCCGGTGCGGAGATCGAGCTGGTGTCGCTGGTGGCGCGGGAGAGCCGACTGCAGCGGGCGATCCAGGCGTATGAGCAGCCCTTGGACTACATTCTGATCGACTGCCCGCCCTCGCTCGGTCTGCTGACCGTCAATGCCCTGGTCGCCGGCGCCGAGGTGCTGATCCCCATTCAGTGCGAGTACTACGCGCTGGAGGGGTTGGGGCAGCTGCTGAGGAATGTGGACCTGGTGCGGGGGCATCTCAACCCCGACCTTCACGTGTCGACGATTCTGCTCACCATGTACGACGGCAGGACCAGGCTCGCTTCGCAGGTCGCGGAGGAGGTGCGCAGTCACTTCGGTAAGGAGGTGCTGCGGACGAACATTCCGCGGTCGGTGCGGATTTCGGAGGCACCGAGCTACGGGCAGACCGTGCTGACCTACGACCCGGGTTCGAGTGGGTCGCTTTCGTACCTCGAAGCGGCGCGTGAGATCGCGTTGCGAGGTGTCGGGGTGCAGTACGAGGCCCAGCATGCCCACACGGGCAGTGGGAACAGCCAGCAGAGCATTTCGGAGGGGATCCAGTGAGTGAGCGTCGAAGAGGGTTGGGGCGTGGGCTAGGTGCCCTGATCCCCGCCGCTCCGCAGGAGAAGCAGGTGCCGTCCACGGGGGTGGGATCGGCCTCTCCCGGGGCGGGTCCGGTGATGACGGCAGAGCGGGGGGTGGCCGCTGCGAAGGTGGCCGCCCTTGCGTCCGCTCCGGTCGTGCCGGAGCCGAGTGTGCCGGTTTCGGAGCCCGAGGCGGCCGTAGCATCGGTGGGAGCCACCGGGGCGTACTTTGCCGAGGTCCCTCTCGGCTCCATCACCCCTAATCCACGTCAGCCCCGAGAGGTGTTCGACGAGGATGCCCTCGCCGAGTTGGTTACCTCCATCAAGGAAGTGGGGCTTCTCCAGCCCGTTGTCGTGCGGAAGACGGGTCCGGAGCGCTATGAGCTCATCATGGGCGAGCGGCGCTGGAGGGCGTGCCGTGAGGCGGGTCTGGAGCGGATCCCGGCCATCGTCCGGGCCACGGACGACGAGAAGCTGCTCCTGGACGCACTTCTGGAGAACCTTCACCGGGCTCAGCTGAATCCGTTGGAGGAGGCAGCCGCCTACGACCAGTTGCTCAAGGACTTCAAGTGCACACATGACCAGTTGGCGGACCGGATCGGGCGTTCCCGTCCGCAGGTGTCCAACACACTGCGTCTGCTGAGGCTTTCGCCTCCGGTGCAGCGCAGGGTCGCGGCCGGGGTGTTGTCGGCCGGTCATGCGCGGGCGCTGTTGTCCGTGGACGACTCGGAGGAGCAGGACAGGCTGGCGCATCGCATTGTGGCCGAGGGGCTGTCGGTGCGTGCGGTCGAAGAGATCGTGACCCTCATGGGGACCAGGCCGACGAGTCCTGCCAAGTCCAAGGGGCCGCGGGCCGGCGGACGGGTGTCGCCGGCGCTGTCCGATCTTGCTTCCCGGCTCTCGGACCGCTTCGAGACCAGGGTGAAGGTCGACCTCGGGCAGAAGAAGGGAAAGATCGTCGTCGAGTTTGCGTCGATGGAGGATCTGGACCGCATTCTCGGCAGTCTGGCGCCGGGCGAGGGGCGGGTGCTGGACCGGGAACCGTCTGAGGACCCTGCCGAGGACGACGAGGGCTGACCTCTGCCGGATGAGCGG
The DNA here is from genome assembly GCF_055635345.1 of Streptomyces sp. NPDC111516. Lineage (NCBI taxonomy): Bacteria > Bacillati > Actinomycetota > Actinomycetes > Kitasatosporales > Streptomycetaceae > Streptomyces > Streptomyces sp. NPDC111516. The sequence continues at coordinate 243,725 of NZ_JBVKBV010000003.1, forward strand.
TAGGGCGGGCTGTGTTCCGATGGATACCGGAACACAGCCCGCCCTTTGCTTTCTCTCGGTGTCGGCTTCATCCCTGGGTGGATACGATGCGTTCTGGTATGGCACATCCGTTCTGAGCCATCTCGGTGGAGGGAGCGCCATGCGATCAGTGAGCCACAGCCGACTGGTGGCAGTGAGGCTGGGCCCGGGGGCGCTGTCGGAGGGTTCGTCGGCAGTCTGCTCCTGGAACGGAGTGCACTGACTGCCGCACGCGATGCGGCAGGCGAAGGAAGCGAGGAACAGCCTTCATGGGGCGTCGGCTCGTACCGCTCACACTGGACAATCTTTCCGATCTCCCGAGGCGCTGCCGCTCGTGTGTCTTCTGGGAGCTTGATCCGGTCAGTGGCGAAGCTGCAGTAAAGGCGGGAACGCCCGAGCTGGAGAAAGAGGCATGGATCTCGGCCGTTCTGCTGGAGTGGGGTTCGTGCGGCCGCGTTGTCCATGTCGACGATGTGCCGGTGGGCTTCGTTCTCTACGCACCACCGGCCTATGTACCGCGTTCGATGGCCTTTCCTACAAGCCCCGTCTCCCCAGATGCCGTGCAGTTGATGACTGCCTGGATCATGCCGGGCTACCAGGGGCAGGGACTGGGCCGAGTCATGGTGCAGACCGTCGCCAAGGACCTGCTGCGGCGGGGATTCAAGGCGATCGAGGCCTTCGGCGATGCCCGGTGGAAGGAGCCTGCCTGTGTGCTTCCCGCGGATCATCTCCTCGCAGTCGGCTTCAAGACCGTACGGCCGCATCCTGTCCATCCGCGACTGAGACTGGAACTGCGGACGACGCTCTCCTGGAAGGAAGACGTCGAGCTGGCACTGGATCGATTGCTGGGTGCCGTCCAGAAGGAACCGGCGCTGCGGCCGCTGTGATCCGAACGAACAGGACCATGTGAAACGGGTCCATCCCCTCGGGGGATGGACCCGTTTCACGTGAAACATCGAACCACGGCTCTACTCGCTGATGAAGCCTTCGAGGTCGCGGAGGAGCGCGGCCTTCGGCTTGGCTCCGACGATGGTCTTGGCGACCTCGCCATCCTTGTAGACGTTCAGGGTCGGGATGGACATGACGCCGTACTTGGCGGCCGTGGCCGGATTCTCGTCGATGTTGAGCTTGACGATCTCGATCTCGTCGCCGTGCTCGGCAGCGATGGCTTCCAGGGAGGGCGCGATCTGGCGGCACGGACCGCACCAGGCAGCCCAGAAGTCCACCAGTACAGGCTTCTCGCTCTTCAGGACGACCTCGTCGAAGGAGTCGTCGGTCACGTTCTTCAGGTCGCCGGCCACGGCGGCCTCCTTAACTTCTTAGGGGTGTGTGGGGTGAGAGGCGTGGGTCAGACGGTGGCCGCGGCGGCCTTCTCGTCGTCGGCGAGCGCAGCGAGGAAGCGCTCGGCGTCGAGAGCGGCCGAGCAGCCGGTACCGGCAGCGCTGATGGCCTGTCGGTAGGTGTGGTCGACGACATCACCGGCGCCGAAGACACCGGTCACGTTGGTGCGCGTGGAGGGAGCGTCGACCTTGAGGTAGCCCTCGTCGTCGAGTTCGAGCTGCCCCTTGAAGAGCTCGGTGCGCGGGTCGTGGCCCACTGCGATGAACAGACCGGTCACCGCGAGCTCGGACGTTGCGCCGGTCTTGGTGTTCCGAAGGGTCAGGCCGGACAGCTTCTGCTCGCCGTGGACTCCTGCGACCTCGCTGTCCCAGGCGAACTTGATCTTCGGGTCTGCGAAGGCACGGTCCTGCATGGCCTTGGAAGCACGCAGCGAGTCACGGCGGTGGACGATGGTGACGGACTTGGCGAAACGGGAGAGGAAGGTTGCCTCCTCCATCGCGGTGTCGCCGCCGCCGACCACTGCGATGTCCTGGTCCTTGAAGAAGAACCCGTCACAGGTCGCGCACCAGGAGACGCCGCGGCCCGAGAGGGCGTCCTCGTTGGGCAGCCCCAGCTTGCGGTGCTGGGAGCCGGTCGTCACGATGACGGCCTTGGCGCGGTGCACCGTGCCGGCGGTGTCGGTGACCGTCTTGATGTCGTCAGTGAGGTCCACGGAGACGACATCATCGGGAACGAGCTCGGCGCCGAAGCGCTCGGCTTGGGCGCGCATGTTGTCCATGAGCTCGGGGCCCATGATCCCGTCCTGGAAGCCCGGGAAGTTCTCCACGTCGGTGGTGTTCATCAGAGCACCGCCGGCGGTGACGGCGCCCTCGAACACCAGCGGCTTCAGCGAGGCGCGTGCGGTGTAAAGGGCGGCCGTGTAGCCCGCGGGGCCGGAGCCGATGATGATCACATTACGGACGTCGCTCACGGGTTTCTTCCTCGTCTCTGCAGACTGCCTACTGACCACGCCTGATGGGGTCGGTTCAACGACTCTCACCCCACCCAACGGATCCTACGGGGGATGCATTCCCGACGTGCCGGGGCGGCGTTCCGGCACGATTCTCAGGGGCGCGCGTAGGCGTGGGTCAGCAGTAGCTTCGCTTTGGCGTCGGGCTCGTCCCGGACGCAGGCCGCGTCGACGACATACGCCTGGACGCGGGTCGCGTCCGAGGGGTGTGGCAGGACGACGAGGAAGGCATCCGTGCCCTCGTAGGTGCCTTCTTCCACGGCGAGGGCCGCGGTCTTCCGCCCGATGCCCTGCTCCACACAGGGTGGGACGGATACAGCGGGTGCACGCAACGGCGTTCGGGGCGGCTCGGACCTGAGAGAGTCGCTCTTGGGCGTCGATTGCATGTCGACCGACGGCGGTGCCTGCTTCTCGGCGTCGGTACCGTCCGGACTCGATGATTTTGTGCCGGCGCTCAGAAGCAGCGCTTGGACCCGGCCCTCGAGGGTGGACGCCGTGAAGATTCCTGTGCCTTTTGCCGCGGAGCTGGAGCCGTGGTCCGCTGCCTTGAGGCTGGCATCCTCCTGGGGCGACTGGACGCTCTGCAGCATGAAGACGCTCACGCCGACCATGGCTGCGCCGAGGGCGGTGCCGAGCACGGCTGTGCGGCGGCGGCGCCGGGCCGATCGGCGGCCGGGGCCAGTGGCCGCCCGGGGATGCCCGGCAGGGCGGTCCGAGAGACCGGTCTCCGCGTCCGGCTTCTGCGCGACGGAAGGTTCTGTTTCACGTGAAACATGCGGCGCTGCGCCGACGGGCGCCGTGGTGCTGAGAGCCTCGACGGCGAGCGCTGCGTCGATGCGGTCCACGACATCGTCGGGCATGTGTTGAGGCGCGGGCACGGTGCCGAGCAGCTCGCGGATCTCCACGAGTGAGGCATGGACATCACCGCAGAGCTCGCAGCCGTCCACATGGCCGCGTACCTCTGCCGCACGTGACGGCGGGAGCAGTCCCTCCGTGAGATCGGAGATCTCCGAGACATCCGGGTGCTGGGTCGTTTCGGTCGTTGATGTCATGCGCGCCCACCTCCACCCTTCACTGCAGCAGGATCGCTTGTCCCCGTGTCCCTCGGCCTCGACGCGGGTGGGACGGATGCGCGCGGCGTCCGGTTCCTTCCCGCGGCGGGTTCCTCGGCTCCTGTGCCCTCACTGCGTAGGTGGGTGAGCAAAGGAGCCAGCCGGGCTCTGCCACGCGCGCAGCGGCTCTTCACGGTGCCTGTCGGTACATCGAGGATGCGTGCAGCCTCGGCCACGGGGTAGCCCTGCATGTCCACGAGGACCAGGGCGGCGCGCTGCTCTGCGGGGAGAGTGGCGAGTGCGGCCAAGAGCTCGCGGTGCAGGTCCCGGCGCTCCGCCGGGACCTCTGCGGACTCGTGCGGTTCGAGGAGCTGGTCGAACCGTTCGGTGTCATCGACCGGCGAAGTCTTGCGGGTGGCCGCCTTCCGGACCCGGTCCAGGCAGGCATTGACGGTGATGCGGTGCAGCCAGGTGGTGACGGCGGACTGGCCGCGGAAGGTGTGGGCGGCCCGGAAAGCGGAGACCAGTGCGTCCTGGACGGCGTCGGAGGCTTCCTCCCGGTCGCCCAGGGTCCGCAGTGCCACGGCCCACAGCCGGTCGCGGTGGCGTCGTACGAGCTCGCCGAAGGCGTCGGGTTCACCGGCCACATGGCGAGCGAGGAGGTCTGAGTCGCTGAGTGGTTCCGACGGCTCGGCGGCCACCTCCCCCTCCCTCCCTCTCTATGTCAAGGTGCGTCTGTCTATCACGATTCGAGTGGGCAGGGGCAGAGGGCGGAAGACGAACGGTATGAGATCGACCGGCGGGCCCGGACGGTGCGCGAAAGGCCGGTGGGAGTCCGCTCCCACCGGCCTTTCGCGTCAGCCAAGTACCGAGATCTCCGAGATTCCGCCACGGAAGCCGTCAGACGTTCCGTCCGACGGCAGCTCAGTGATGTGGATCAGTACGTAGCGAGTCCGTACAGGCTTGGCGAGAGACTCCTTCAGATCGCTCCCCACCGTTGCGAGCTTGGTGAGGCGCTGAGGGAAGTCCGAGAGGGACGACGGGGCTGAGGCGTTCGCGTCGGCTGCGAGCACTTCGGCCTTCTGCCCGCTGCGGAACATCTCGACATTGATGCCCTTGACGTCCTGGACACTGCCCAGATCGACGACGATGCCGCTGCCATCCCTACGGGGCGCGAGATTGCCGAAATTGGCGTAGCCCCGGTAGCGGAGGGTGACCCACGCGGTACTCGCCTTGCCGTCGATGGCGTTCGGCGCGTCCTCCTGCTTTATCCCTGAGCCGCTGGGCATGAACTCCGTAGCACCGGCTATCCGCAGCGGCTTGAGCGGGGCCGCAGGCTTGTTGTCGTCGTTCTCCGGGGTCGTCTGTGTGGTGTCGTCGTTCCCCGAGTCGTTGCTGCGGTCGAGGAGCGTCTCGGCGAGCTGCCAGCTGCCGAGGCCCAGTGCGGCGATGAGCAGCGCGGACACCGCCCACTTGAGGACCTTGCCGGTGCGGGTCTGGAGCGGGGCCGGGGGCACGGCGATCACGGGCTGCGTGGTGACGCCGGGGCCGGCGGGTGGGCGCCCGTAGGTGCCTTGCTGGTAGGTCGTGCGCTGGTACTCCGGGGGCGCCGTGAAGGTGGGCTCCGGAGGGCGGATGCGGGGCATCGCTGCGACAGCCTTGGCCAGTTCGTCCGGGGTGGTGCACGGCTGCTCCTGCCGGGAGGCAGTGGCGCCGTCATTGGCGAGTGCGCGCATGGCGATCTCGGACAGGCCACGGTGGACACCGGCCCGTACCTGGTCCGGGGCGATCAGCCCCACTCCCTTGGGCAGGCCGGACAGACCGTAGGCATCGGTCTCGTACGGCCAGCGCTGGGTCAGTGCGGCGTAGAGCAGGGCGCCGATCGCCTCGGTGTCCGCGCGCTGCGGGCCGTCGGCGGTGATCCCCCGCAGTGCGGCGTTCACCGCGAGGCCGCGGATCCGGTACTGCCCGGTCGAGCTGCGCAGCACCGCGCCCGGGGTCAGCCTCAGATGCGCGAGACCCTCTCGGTGCGCGGCCGCCATGGCCTGGGAGATCTGACTGACGAGTTGGTAGGCGTCATGCGCGTCCATCGGTCCCGCGGCCAGCAGCGAGGTGAGCTCGGTGGCATCGGGGAGCCATTCGTGGACGACGTAGACCAGGTCGTTCTCCTCGACCGCGTCGAGCACCTGCACGAAGCGAGGGTCGCCGAGCAGCGCGGAGGAGCGGGCTGCGGCCAGCACCGAACGGGCTCGGGGGTGGTCGGCGGGCAGCAGATGGACGCCGACCGCGCGGCGCAGCTTCTCATCGACAGCGCGCCAACTGCTGAACCCGTCCAGACGGGTGACGCACTCTTCGAGCCGGTAACGTCCGGCCAGTTTGTGCCCGCTGTGCAGATCAGGGGTCGGCAGAGTGGCCTCGGAGCTGATGCGCTCACCGTCCGTGTTCTGAGGCTCTGTGCCCGTTGTGTCCTGAGCTTTCGCCGTCCCGTCGGTCGTGGCCTCGTCCGCCTTGGCGGCCAGCGGTTCATCACCGCTGTTGTCGGCCACGTCGACGGCAGCCGTGCTACGTTCCGCCACCGTCGTTCCTGCCTCCCCATCCGTTGCGCGATGCCAGCCAGCCCTGCACAGTCACGCCAATTGTGCCCACACTCCGGCGCTATGCACGACACGCAAGGGGCGGTGATGGTTGTGCGACCACGATCCTCAGCGCCCGAGCCGTCCTCGGACCATGCCGACCATGCCGTTGATCTCTTCGATCCGCATCCGCTTGGCGGCGACGAAGAAGACGCCCAGCAGAACGGCGCCACCGCAGATCAGGGCGACGAGTGAACCGAAGGCGCCTTCACCGAGGCCCATGAGAACAGCGAAGCCGACTCCGCCGCCGAGCGCCGCTGCCGGGATGGCGGCCAGGCACAGGCGGGCGTAGGTGCGGACGACGTGGGCACCGTCCAGATCGCCGCCCAGCCGGTTGCGCAGCCGTCGCCAGGCGATGCCTACGCCGACGGCGTAGGCGAGTCCGTACGCGGCAGCCATGCCGACCACGGCCCACTGGGCCGGCAGGATCACGTAGCAGAGGGCCGAGGCGGCCGCGTTGACCGCGGCGACGATGACCGTGTTGTAGAAGGGCGTCCGGGTGTCCTCGTAGGCGTAGAAGCCTCGCAGCACCACGTACTGCACGGAGTACGGGATCAGGCCGAGACCGAATGCCATGAGGATGAAGCCCATGGACCGGGCCGCTTCGGTGCCCGCGGAGGCATACAGCAGGGTGCACATCGGCAGGCCGAGGGCGAGGAACATGAAGGCCACCGGCACGATCGCCACGGCCGAGTTCCGCAGTCCCTGGGAGATGTCGTCGCGGACGGCGCCCGGGTCGTCGTCGTGGGCGGCGCGGGAGATGCGGGGCAGCAGGGCCGCCATGACCGACACGGTGATGATGGCCTGCGGCATGCCCCAGATGAGCTGGGCGTTGGAGTACGCGAGGAAGCCGGTGCCGTCCTTGCCGGACAGCTTGCCCGCCGACGTCGCGAGCTGGGTGACGACGATCACGCCTGCCTGGTTGGCCAGCACGAACAGGACGGTCCACTTGGCCAGCTTGACCGTCTTGCCGAGCCCGTGCCCCTTCCAGTCGAAGCGCGGCCGGAAGCGGAAGCCGGCCTCGCGCAGATACGGGACCATGGCCAGGGCCTGGACGACCAGGCCGAGCAGTGTTCCGATGCCCAGGAGCCGGACGCCCTCCGGCGGGATCGTCTGGACCCCCATCTGGGACTCGGCGGAGGTGCCGTAGACCCAGATGAACATGCCGAACGTGAAGATCATGACGATGTTGTTGAGGACCGGGGTCCACATCATCGCACCGAACCGGCCGCGGGCGTTGAGGATCTGGCCCATCACGACGTGCACGCCCATGAAGAAGATGGTCGGCAGGCAGTACCGGGCGAACGTCACGGCGACGCTGTTGGCGGCCGTGTCCCTGGCGATCGTCGGCGACATCATGTGGATCAGCCACGGAGCGGCGAAGACCGCGATCGCGACGATCACACCGAGCGCGACCATCACCAGGGTCAGCAGCCGGTTGGCGTAGGCCTCGCCGCCGTCCTCGTCATCCTTCATGGAACGGACGAGCTGGGGAACGAAGACCGAGTTCAGCCCGCCGCCGACGGTGAGGATGTAGATCATCGTCGGCAGTGTGTAGGCGATGGTGAAGCTGTCGCCGAGGAGTGCCGCACCGAGCGCGGCGGTGATCACAAGGCTGCGGACGAATCCGGTGAGCCGGGACACGAGGGTGCCGGCCGCCATGACCGCGCTGGATTTCAGCAGGCCGGAGGCGCGGCCGCCGGACTTGGGCGGTGCGGGGGCCGGGGCCGGCTCGGGCTCGGCCGGGACGGGGGAGGGTCCTGCCGGGCCTTCCTGGTCCCGGAGCAGGTGGGCGAAGGCGTCCGGCTGCTCACGGTCGTGGGACGCCTGGCTGACGAGATCGTCGACGCCGACGAACTGGGTGGTCGCCGGGTTGTCGCCGTACGGCAGGTGCCGCGACGGTCCGTCGGGCTCGGGGGGCGGGGTCTGTGCCCAGATGCGCGGATCGGGTGGGTACTGCGCCGCGGGCGGCTGCTGGTAGAGAGGCTGGGGCTGCTGGTAGGTGCCAGGGGGCGGCGGCGGGTGCGCGGCGCGGTCGTACAGCGCCTCGGTCACCGGGTCCTGGACGGACAGGTCCTGCGCCCGGTAGGGGTCGTAGTCGTACGCGGACTGCAGGTACGGATCGGGGGTCGGCGGAATCTTGTCCGGTGCGGGAGGGACCGGGGGCCCACCGGAAGGCCCGGCTCCGCCCGCACCCTGACCGCGGTCACCGTCGTACGGCGCGTTCATCGAAACCCCACCTCATCGTCCCCGGCCGACCGGCCACGACAGACATCGCTCAACGTTCCACTTTCTCACCCGGGTCCGACGGTGCCCCGCTTTCCGGACCGGTGTCCGGCGTCGGGTCACTCGGCTGCTCGGGATCGCTGCCGTCGCCGCCGGCCGCGCCGTCGGCGTTGGCCCGCTTGCGCTGGGTGTACATCCTGATGCCTGCGAGGACCAGAAGCAGCAGCCCGCCGGCGATCACCAGCAGCACGGTCGGGGTGAGCTCGGAGACCTTCACGGTGAAGGTCATCTCTCCGCCGTACGGCGTGCCGTCCTCGGTGTAGAGCTGTGCGGTCATCTGCACCTGGCCGTTGATATTGGCCGCGGCGTCGAACTTCACGGACTGGCTGTGACCGCCGGCGATCCGGATCGGCTGCTCCGCCACGGCCCCGCCGTCGTTCAGCTTGAGCCGGGTCGCGTTCTCCGACTTCAGCCGGAGGACCAGGTGGTCCACGCCCTGCAACAGCCTGTTCTGCACGGTCACCGGGATCGTGGCGCTGCGGCCGGACAGGGTGACGTCCGATTTCGAGATGAGCTGGACCTCGTTGATCAGGCCCTGCAGATAGGTGCGTACCGAGTCCCGGTACTGCTGGGCCTCCAGCGGGCTGCCGCGCCACGACGTCGACATGGACCGGTTGACCGCGTTGCCGAAGGGGGTCACCACCCGCTCCGGCCGGTCGAGGATGACCTGGAAGTTGTTGAGCGAGGTCTGGATGGACTTGATGTCCTGGAACGCCTGGGTGGGCAGCTCCTGGCTGCGGAGCCGCTTCGGGTACTGGGAGGAGCCGGGGACGCTGGTCGTCGCCTCCGCGTCGGGCTTCGCCTCGGCCGCGTCGACGAGCCCGAGGGGCTGGGTCCAGCGTTCGTCGTCGAGGGAGTGCAGAGCGGCGGCCATCGACTGGGCCTGGGCGACCGTCGGCATCCGCTGCGGCGCGACGACGATGCTCCGTTCCTCGTCCGTCTCCTGCTCGGTCAGGGCGAGGGTCTGCGCGAGGAACTTCTGAACGGCGAGGGTGGATTTCCCCGCCTTCGACATATCGCCCTGGAAGGCCGTGGAGAGCCGGGCGTCGGCGACCACGGCGGTGGTGCCGCCGCCGATGGGACGGGCCGAGGTCGGCGTGTACGGCAGACGGCCGGTCTCCTGGAGGCTGTCGCTGCGGGCGATCACGTTGTGCGCGCCGGCTGAGGTGGCGACGTCGACGATCGACGGGTCGACCGCCCCGTCGACGGGCCAGGCGAAGTCGGTCGACGGCTTCACATGCAGGATGGTCTGCACCGTTGTCCCGGCGACATCCGTGGCGGTCTGCAGGTGGCTGAGGGTGCCCGACACGTTCTTGCCGCGGTGTGCGAGGGATGCCAGATCGGGGTCGGCGAACGGCAGCGCGATGACCTTGCCGTCCGACACCGCGGCTTCCAGCGAGGTGAGCCACTCCTTGGCGACGGCCTGGTTCTTCCCGGCGACGGTGGTGTCACCGGATTTCACGCGGTAGTTCCGTGCCATCGCGTCGACGCTGGCCAGCAGATCCGGGTCGATGACCCACGTCACAGGCAGCTGGCTGCCCAGCGAGACCAGCTGTTCGAGGCGCCCGCCCGGCGCGAGTTCGGCGGCAAGGTCGTCATCCGCGAACACGGGTGTCTGCTGATCGTCGGAGCCGGTTTCGGCGGTGACGTGGGGCGACGCGATGAGCGGCCAGAGATAGGTGACCTTCGTCCTGGAGGCACGCGCTTCCTTCTGCCAGGGCAGGAAGGTGCGCTGGATCCCCAGTACGTGGTCGTACCGGGCCCGGGAGGTCTGCCCCGACAGCGAGACACCGAGCTGGTAGACGCCGTCGTCGCCGAGCCCCAGCTTGTCGACCGGGACGGACAGCGTGAAGTCCTGGCTGATTCCGGAAGAGAGCTTCGCGAACTTCACCGTGTACTTGCCGCCGAGCGGGGCGGGATCGCTGCCGGGGACGTAGCCGGTGCGCTTGGCCGCGGTGTCGATCGACATCCTGCCGTAGAGCCTCGGACCCACTCGCAGGTCGACCTCCGCCTGCGTGATCGTCTCCTTGCCCCTGTTGGTCACGGTGCCGGAGACGGTCAGCGTGTCCCCCTTCACCGGTGCGCTCGGAGCGAGAGTGTTCAGGGACACATCGACCGTCTCGGAGCCGGTGGCGGCCTTGGCGGTCCCGCCGGCCTCTGCGGCGGACGCGGTCGGTCCGACCAGCAGCACGGCGATGAGCGGTGCCCCGATGATCGTGGCGGCTGTGCGCCGCAGCCACCGGCGGGCAGGAGAGGGACCGATCCCCTGGATGTCTGCCGCCTCGGCCACGCGCCTACCCGTCCCTCGTCGTCGTCAGCTGGTGTCGATGGTTGTCGGTTGCTGCGTCCCCGCATGGTAACGATGTGCGTGGGTGCCCAGTGCTGGGGAGTCCGCTACATGATCGGAAGAGTCTCGCAGGGCGGGACGAAACCAGGACGACCGGGCCGGTCCGGGCACGTACCCTTTTCTGTTGTGTCGAACGCCAATGAAGACAGCTCCCGTGCCCTGACCCAGGTGCAGCACCGCGCAGTCAGCGAACTGCTGCGGGTGTCGCCGGTCGCCGACGATCTCGCCCGCCGTTTCCAGGATGCCGGATTCAGTCTCGCTCTGGTCGGCGGCTCGGTCCGGGACGCGCTTCTCGGCAGGCTCGGGAACGACCTGGACTTCACGACGGACGCCCGCCCCGAGGCCGTACTGAAGATCGTCCGGCCGTGGGCCGACTCGGTGTGGGAGGTCGGGATCGCCTTCGGCACCGTGGGTGCCCAGAAGGACGGCTACCAGATCGAAGTCACCACATACAGGTCGGAGGCGTACGACAGGACCTCACGCAAGCCCGAGGTGTCCTATGGCGACTCCATCGAGGAAGACCTCATCCGTCGTGACTTCACGGTCAATGCCATGGCCGTCGCGCTTCCACAGAAGGACTTCGTCGACCCTCATGGCGGTCTTGAGGACCTGGCCCGCCGCGTGCTGCGCACCCCCGGAACGCCCGAGGAATCCTTCTCCGACGATCCGCTGCGCATGCTGCGTGCTGCTCGCTTTGCCGCGCAGCTGGACTTCGACGTCGCCCCCGACGTGGTCACGGCGATGACGGAAATGGCCGGGCGTCTCGAGATCGTCTCCGCCGAGCGGGTCAGGGAGGAGCTCAATAAACTGCTGCTCTCCGCCAACCCTCGCAAGGGTCTGGCGCTGCTCGTCGACACGGGCCTGGCGCAGCAGGTGCTGCCGGAGCTTCCCGCTCTGCGTCTGGAAAGTGACGAGCATCACCGGCACAAGGATGTCTACGAGCACTCGCTGACCGTCCTGGAGCAGGCGATCGACCTGGAGGAGGACGGGCCTGATCTGGTTCTGCGCCTTGCCGCTCTGCTCCATGACATCGGCAAGCCGAGGACACGTCGCTTCGAGAAGGACGGGCGCGTCTCGTTCCATCACCATGAGGTGGTGGGCGCCAAGATGACCAAGAAGCGGCTGACCGCGCTCAAGTACTCCAACGACACGGTCAAGGACGTCTCGAAGCTCGTGGAGCTGCACTTGCGTTTCCACGGTTACGGTGACGGCGAGTGGACCGACTCCGCGGTGCGCCGCTATGTGCGTGATGCGGGCCCGCTGCTGGAGCGGCTGCACAAGCTGACCCGCTCGGACTGCACCACACGGAACAAGCGCAAGGCCGCCGCCCTCTCGCGAACCTATAACGGGCTCGAGGAGCGCATTGCGCAACTGCGGGAGCAGGAGGAGCTGGATGCCGTCCGGCCCGACCTGAACGGCAACGAAATCATGAAGACGCTGGGTGTCGGTCCTGGGCCGGTGATCGGCAAGGCCTACGCGTTCCTGCTGGAGCTGCGGCTGGAGCACGGGCCGATGGGGCATGACGTGGCGGTCGAGAAGCTCAAGAAGTGGTGGGCCGCGCAGAGCTGAGGCCACTGAAGGCCTGATCGGCAGGAGATCGGAAACGGGTGCGGTCATGTTTCACGTGAAACATGACCGCACCCGTTTCCGTGAGGGGCGCTGTTTCACGTGAAACAGCGCCCCCCGCCGCAGCACCTCTCACGCACGCCGGGACGCCCTTTCGGCACGGCTCCACCGGAACAGCGGCACGGCGACGACCGCATAGAGCACGGCCACCCCGATCACCACGACGAACGACTGCCCGTCAGGAGGCAGCATCAGGGCGCAGGCCGCGGCAGCGCCCACGAACGCCACGTTGAACAGCACGTCGTAGAGGGAGAAGACCCGGCCGCGGAAGGCGTCATCCACCGAGGTCTGCACCACGGTGTCCGTCGCGATCTTCGCCCCCTGAGTGACAAGCCCGAGGACGAATGCCGCGACGAGTATCGGCGCGGGGACGAACCACAGCCCCAGTGCGGGTTCGAGGACGGCGGCCGCCGCCGCGCACACCGCCATCCAGCGGAGCCGGCCGAGCCGCCCCACCGCCCACGGTGTCACCACGGCCGCCGCGAAGAACCCCGCGCCGGATATCCCCACAGCCAGCCCGAGGAGGGCCAGGCCTTCGGATTCGCTGTCGGACCAGGCGTACCGGCTCAGCATCAGCACCATCACGGTCAGCGCCCCGTAGCAGAAGCGGATCACGGTCATGGCGGCCAGCGCGCGGGTGGCCTGCTTCCGCTCCGCCAGATGGCGCAGCCCGTCGGCGAGCCCCCGAGCCGTGATGGCCAGAGCCTTCCGCAGCCGGATGCGGCGCCCGTCCTGATCCGGTCCGAGGAGGCCGGTGGCCAGACTCAGGGAGGCCAGTGCCGAAGTGAGGTAGAGCGCCGCGCCCAGCAGCACCACCGCCGCGTCGGAGTCGGCGAGCAGCAGCCGCACGATGAAGGCGAGGCCGCCGCCGGCCGTGGCGGCGAGTGTGCCCGCGGTCGGCGAGAGCGAGTTGGCCAGCACCAGCCGGTCCCTGTCGACGACACGCGGCAGCGCGGCCGAGAGCCCGGCCAGCACGAAGCGGTTGACGGCGGTGACGCACAGCGCCGAGACGTAGAAGAGCCAGTCGGGTGCGGCGCCGAGGATCAGGAATGCGGTGCAGCAGGCGAGTGCGGCGCGCAGCAGGTTGCCGTACAGAAAGACCTGACGGCGTGGCCAGCGGTCCAGCAGGACGCCGGCGAAGGGGCCGATGAGCGAGTACGGCAGGAGCAGCACGGCCATGGCGGAGGCGATGGCCCCTGCCGATGCCTGTTTCTCCGGGGAGAAGACGACATGCGCCGCCACTGCGACCTGATACACGCCGTCCGCCGACTGGGAGAGAAGCCGTACGGCGAGCAGACGACGGAAGTTCCGAAGGCGCAGGAGTACGCGCAGATCACCTACGACGGGCATGTGATCAAGGGTCACATACGTTGAGGGTCCCCGGGTGGATGACCCGGGGACCCTCAACGGTGCGGAAAGGAAGGAGCATTGCTGCTCATCACCGAGCCGCGTCGACGCGCCGTGTCCGGTCGCGTCAGTTGGCGGCCTCGCCCTTGATGAACTTCTCGACGTTCTCGCGGGCCTCGTCGTCGAAGTACTGGACCGGCGGGGACTTCATGAAGTACGAGGACGCGGAGAGGATCGGGCCACCGATGCCGCGGTCCTTGGCGATCTTCGCGGCGCGGACGGCGTCGATGATGACACCGGCGGAGTTCGGGGAGTCCCACACCTCGAGCTTGTACTCCAGGTTCAGCGGAACGTCTCCGAAGGCACGGCCCTCGAGGCGCACGTAGGCCCACTTGCGGTCGTCCAGCCAGGCCACGTAGTCCGACGGGCCGATGTGGACGTTGTCCGCACCGAGCTCGCGGTCGCGGATCTGGGAGGTGACGGCCTGCGTCTTGGAGATCTTCTTGGACTCCAGGCGCTCACGCTCGAGCATGTTCTTGAAGTCCATGTTGCCGCCGACGTTCAGCTGCATCGTGCGGTCCAGGATGACGCCCCGGTCCTCGAAGAGCTTCGCCATCACGCGGTGCGTGATGGTGGCGCCGACCTGCGACTTGATGTCGTCGCCGACGATCGGGACACCGGCCTCGGTGAACTTGTCCGCCCACTCCTTGGTGCCGGCGATGAAGACCGGGAGAGCGTTGACGAACGCGACCTTGGCGTCGATGGCGCACTGCGCGTAGAACTTCGCGGCGACCTCGGACCCGACGGGCAGGTAGCAGACGAGGACGTCGACCTTGCGGTCCTTCAGGACCTGGACGATGTCGACCGGGGCCTCGGCCGACTCCTCGATGGTCTGGCGGTAGTACTTGCCCAGGCCGTCGTGGGTGTGGCCGCGCTGGACGGTCACGCCGGTGCTGGGAACGTCGGCGATCTTGATGGTGTTGTTCTCGCTGGCACCGATGGCGTCCGCGAGGTCGAGGCCGACCTTCTTCGCGTCGACGTCGAAGGCGGCGACGAACTCGACGTCCCGCACGTGGTAGTCGCCGAACTGGACGTGCATCAGGCCGGGCACCTTGCCGGCCGGATCGGCGTCCTTGTAGTACTCGACGCCCTGGACCAGCGAGGCGGCGCAGTTGCCCACGCCGACGATGGCTACGCGAACCGAACCCATTCCGGTTGCTCCCTGTGTGTAATGGATGTTCCCGATGAAGCCCCGCGGATCTGCGGGGACCTCACTTTGAGGTGTCGTCGGACGGATCCGGCAGGGTGTCACCCCGGTGCCGGGGCAGGCCGTCCGTCTCTCCTGCTGTGTTCTGCTGAGCTTCGCCCCCGGGCGAGGATCGTCGCTGATCCCGTCCCGACCGCTCGCTCTCGATGAGCTCGTTCAGCCAGCGCACTTCGCGCTCCACGGACTCCATGCCGTGTCGCTGCAGCTCAAGTGTGTAGTCGTCGAGGCGCTCGCGGGTGCGGGCCAGAGAGGCCCGCATCTTCTCCAGGCGTTCCTCCAGCCGGCTGCGCCGGCCTTCCAGCACCCGCATCCGCACCTCGTGCTCCGTCTGCCCGAAGAAGGCGAAACGGGCCGCGAAGTGCTCGTCCTCCCAGGAGTCGGGGCCGGTGTGCGAAAGCAGCTCCTCGAAGTGCTCCTTACCTTCCGCCGTCAGCCGGTAGACGATCTTGGCGCGGCGCCCGGCCAGTGAGGAGGCGGGGGCGACCGCACGGCCGGCGGCGGGCGGAAGGACGGCCGGGGCTGTTCCCGGCTCCTCGATCAACCAGCCGTTGGCGACCAGCGTCTTGAGGCAGGGGTAGAGGGTGCCGTAGCTGAAGGCGCGGAAGATCCCCAGCGACGTGTTGAGACGTTTGCGCAACTCGTACCCGTGCATCGGGGATTCGCGGAGCAGACCGAGAACGGCGAATTCGAGGATGCCGGAGCGTCTGCTCAACTTCGCCTCCTCCTTCTCCGAGTGCTCTCGCGGAGCCCTGTGCCGAGCTGATGTACCGAGCCGATGTATCGGCTCGATACATCATGACGATAGATCGGTCGTCGCCCTGCGACAAGAGGGGGCATCGTGAACGGCGTCACATCGTGAATTCATAGGCACCGACTTGCGTTGTTTGGGGTGAAGTTCGGCCCTAGGAGGGTTTTGACCGTGCGTAGTCTGTGCGGCATGCAGACCACCGGGAACCGTGAGACGGCCGAGCGCGTCAGTCTTCGCGGACCAGTTGGAGGTACTGCGGATGAGCCTGTCGCAGGGCTGGTCCGTCATTCGGGGGGACCGGATCTCAGCCGCCGCTTCCAGGCGTTCTTGCCTGCCCGAGGAGTAGTCGTTCCATGAGCGAGCACCGTCGCAAAACGCCCCAACCGCAAGGTGGCGGGCGGGCAGCGGCCAGACGAGCCGCCCAGCAGTCCTCAGGACGCCGAGCCGCTCCGTCACGCGGAGTAACGTCCGAGTCACATTCCGAGTCGCCTTCCGGTTCGCGCGGCGGGGACAGCCCGTACGGCGGGCGCGCGGCGGCCAGACGGGCCGCCCAGCACGGCGGCCGTGGTGGCAGCGGTGGCGGTGGTCGTCGTCGCGGTGGTGGCGGCGACGGCGGACACGAGGGCCCGGGACGGGGGCGCGGCCGCGGTGGCCAACGTCCCGTCAAGAAGCGCTTCATCGACTACCCGCGCGCCGGGAAGTACGGCGTGCGGCGCTGGGTGCCGTCCTGGAAGCTCGTCTCCAGCCTCTGTATCGGCTTCTGCGGCCTGCTCATGGGCCTGGCCGGGATCGCGTACGCCATGGTCACCACGCCCAAGGTGAACGAAACCGCGAAGGCGCAGAACAACGTCTATTTCTATGACGACGGCACGCAGATGGTCGCCACGGGCGGTGAGGTCAACCGTCAGATCATCGGTTACGAGCAGATCCCCGAAGCCATGCGGAACGCGGTCATCTCGGCCGAGAACAAGTCCTTCGAGCACGACAGAGGCATCGACCCCATGGGCATCGCCCGTGCTCTGTACAACATGGCGACCGGTGGCCAGACCCAGGGTGGGTCGACGATCACCCAGCAGTACGTGAAGAACTCCTACCTGTCCCAGGACCAGACCCTGAGCCGGAAGTTCCAGGAAATCTTCATCACGCTCAAGGTCACCAACGAGATGGACAAGAACCAGATCATCACCGATTACCTCAACATCTCGTACTACGGGCGAGGTGCGTCGGGGATCCAGGCGGCGGCCCGTACGTACTTCGACAAGGACGCCAAGGACCTGGACCCGAGCGAGTGCGCGTTCCTGGCCACGCTACTCAAGGGTGCGACCTACTTCGACCCGGCGGGTGTTCCCGAGGTCGATGAAGTGCAGGCCACCAAGGCGAAGAACACCGATCGGGCCAAGAAGCGGTGGAAGTGGATCCTCGACGAAGAGGTGAAGGACAAGCGCCTCTCGGCGGAGGAGCGCGCCAAGTACACCGAGTTCCCGAAGCTCAAGCCGCCGAGGAAGGACGCCCAGTTGGGCGGTCAGACCGGCTACCTGGTCGACCTCGCCAAGAAGTACTTCCTCAACAACAACACCAAGCATGTGACGGCGGAGCAGCTCGCCCAGGGCGGCTACGAGATCCACACCACCTTCAACAGGGAGAAGGTCGAGGAGCTCGATGCCGCGGTCAAGAAGGTCTACGACAACAAGATCAAGCCGAAGCAGCGCCCCAAGACGGACACCCACGTCCAGTTCGGCGGTGGGTCGGTGGATCCCAAGACCGGTGCCATCGTGGCGATCTACGGCGGTGAGGACGCGACAAAGCACTACACCAACAACGCCGACCCCACGGGTGCGCAGGTCGGTTCGACCTTCAAGCCGTTCGTGCTGGCGGCGGCGATGGAGTACGGCAAGCGCGACCCCTTGGGCGGGCCGGACCAGGGTTTGTCGGAGCGCGAGAAGGTCTCGCCGCTGAGCATCTACAACGCCGACGACAAGCTGAAGATCAAGAAGTACAACGGCGAGATCTGGACGGACGAGAACGGCAAGGAGTGGCTGCAGGCCAACGACGGCGGGGAGTCGAAGGGCAACATCACCCTTCGTGAGGCGATGCAGTGGTCCGCCAACTCCCCGTACGTACAGCTGGGCATGGATGTCGGCACCGACAAGGTGAAGGACATGGCCATCGCCGCGGGGCTCAAGGACGACAACAACATGGCTGATTCGAATGTGCCGTCGTTCTCCATCGGTACGTCCTCGCCCAGCGCGATCCGCATGGCCGGTGCGTATGCGACCTTCGCCGCCAGCGGCATGCAGCGCGAGCCCTACTCGGTCGAGGAAGTGAAGTACGAGGGCAATGTCATCTACCAGCACAAGGACGCCCCCAAGCGAGCCTTCGGCAATGACATCGCCGACAACGTCACCGATGTCCTGAAGAACGTCGTCGAAAAGGGAACCGGAACTCCCGCGCAGCTCCCCGGCCGCGACGTGGCGGGCAAGACGGGTACGACGGACGAGAACAAGTCGGCCTGGTTCGTCGGCTACACCCCGCAGCTGTCGACGGCCATCAGCATGTACCGGCTCGACGACAACGAGAAGAACGCGGACCGCAAGTTCGAGAAGATGTACGGCACGGGTGGTGAGAAGACGATCCACGGTGCTTCGTTCCCGGCCCAGATCTGGCACGACTACATGGCGGATGCGCTGAAGGGCCAGAAGGCCCTGAGCTTCCCGCCGCCGACGCCGATCGGTGAGAAGGTCTACGGCGGCGGCGCCCAGAGCCCCAAGCCGACGCCCACCGCCGTGGAGTCGCCCTTGCCGTCCACCTCGCCGTCCGAGTCGCCCTCGATGAGCCCGTCCTCGCCCGCTCCCGACCCCAGCGACACCTGTAGCGCATGGGACCGGAACTGCCGGAACAGCAATGGCGGAACCAATAACGGAGGTGCGAACGGCGGAGACATCGGCGGTCCCAGTACCAGCCCGTCGACGACCGCCTCGCCACCGGGCGGCGGTAACGGCAACGGCAACGGCAACGGCAACCCGAATGGTGGCGGGATCTTCGGAGGTCCGGGCGGCTGACGCCCGTCCGGCCGCGCAGGCCGGCGACCAGGCCTGGTCATGAGGGCCGCCGCACCACACGGTGCGGCGGCCCTCGTCGTTCCCACAGTCCCGTACGGCAGGATGAGCGGCATGCCAAGCGCAGAAGAGACGAGTGTGCACGAGGAACGGCCCGTCGTACGGCCCACGCACCAGGACGAGATCGCCGAGGCCGGCAGCGAGCTGATCGGCGGGCGGTCAGGGCGCTGGACACGGCTCGGCAGCACGGCACTCACTCCCGTGGGCGTCATCGCGCTGACGGCCCTCGGGATGTTCGCGCTGGGCATGGTGCAGAAACTGCCCTGCTACAACTGGGCGTGGTTCAGGGGTGCCGGCTCGCAGTACACGCACGCCTGCTACTCGGACATTCCGCATCTCTATGTGGCACGTGGCTTCTCCGAGGGCCTCGTACCGTACTTCGACCGGCTGCCCGGCGACATGCAGTACCTGGAGTATCCCGTTCTGACGGGCGTGTTCATGCAGATCGCGTCCTGGCTGACGCCCGGCGGATCAATTCAGCACCGTGAGCAGATGTACTGGATGGTCAACGCGGGCATGCTGATGATCTGCGCCGTGATCATCGCCGTCTGTGTTGCCCGTACGCACCGGCGTCGCCCCTGGGACGGGCTGCTCGTCGCCCTCGCGCCGGCCTTCGCGCTCACCGCGACGATCAACTGGGACCTGCTGGCCGTCGCGCTGACGGCCGCGGCGATGCTCATGTGGGCCCGGGGACGGGCAGTGGCGTTCGGCATCCTCATCGGGCTCGCCACGGCTGCCAAGCTCTATCCCGTGCTGCTGCTGGGGCCGGTCTTCGTGCTGTGCTGGCGGGCGGGCAAATGGCGGGAGCTCGGCTTGGCGGCGCTCGGGACGGCGGCGTCCTGGCTGGTGGTGAACCTGCCTGTGATGGCCCTCGCGCCCGAGGGGTGGAACAAGTTCTACACATTCAGTGAGGAACGGGGCATCGACTTCGGCTCCTTCTGGCTGATCATCACCCAGCGCACCGGCATCACGATCGAGGTCTCGACCGTCAATCGCCTGTCGATCCTGCTGATGTTCGTGCTGTGCGCGGCCATCGGGGCGCTGACGCTGATGGCGCCGCGCAGGCCTCGTTTCGCGCAGCTCGCTTTTCTCGTCGTCGCCGCGTTCATCCTCGTCAACAAGGTCTACTCGCCGCAGTATGTGCTGTGGCTGCTCCCCCTCGCCGCCCTCGCCAGGCCGCGCTGGCGCGACTTCCTGATCTGGCAGGCGTGCGAGGTCATGTACTTCCTGGGCATCTGGATGTACCTCGCGTACACGACGAGCGGGGACAAGCACCAGGGGCTCCCCACGGAGGGGTACCAGCTGGCGATCATCCTGCATCTGCTCGGCACGCTGTACCTCTGCGCCGTCGTCGTACGCGACATCCTCATGCCGGAGCGGGACGTCGTACGACGCGACGGGTCGGACGATCCGTCCGGCGGGGTGCTCGACGGCGCCCAGGACGTGTTCGTACTGCGGCGGGCGGCGCATCCGCCGCGCCAAGCCGTGCCCGCCGTGGAGGGGCCGCGGGTGGAATGGGGCGCGGCGCACGGTCCGGTCGCGGACTGAGACGGGGCGCTCTCCGGATTCCCGGACAGCGCCCCGGCCTGATCAAACGAGCGGCCCTAGCGGTCGACGAGGCGGTCGAACTGGGTGGTCGTGTGGCGCAGATGGGCCACCAGCTCATCGCCCACCTTCGGCTCCTGCGCGTCCGAGGGGACGAACAGGATCGACACCTGCATGTGCGGCGGTTCGGCGAACCAGCGCTGCTTGCCCGCCCAGACGAACGGGGACAGGTTGCGGTTGACGGTGGCCAGGCCCGCGCGGGCGACGCCCTTGGCGCGCGGCATCACGCCGTGCAGGGCCTTCGGGGCCTCCAGGCCCACACCGTGCGACGTCCCGCCCGCGACGACCACCAGCCAGCCGTCCGAGGCGGCCTTCTGCTGGCGGTAGCCGAAACGGTCGCCCTTGACGACGCGTGTGACGTCCAGAACGGCGCCCCGGTACTCCGTCGCCTCGTGGTCGCCGAGCCAAAGGCGGGTACCGATGCGAGCGCGGAAACGGGTCTGCGGGAACTGCTGCTGGAGCCGGCCCAGCTCCTCGGCGCGCAGATGGCTGACGAACATGGTGTGCAGCGGCAGCCGGGCCGCGCGCAGCCGGTCCATCCAGCCGATGACCTCCTCGACCGCGTCCGAGCCGTCCGTACGGTCCAGCGGCAGATGCAGGGCGAAGCCTTCGAGGCGTACGTCCTCGATGGCGGCGTGCAGCTGCCCCAGCTCCTCCTCCTTGACCCCGTGGCGCTTCATCGAGCTCATGCACTCGATGACGACCCGCGCGCCCACCAGGGCGTGCACGCCGTCCACGGAGGAGACGGACCGGATGACCCGGTCGGGCAGCGGCACCGGCTCCTCGCCCCGGCGGAACGGGGTGAGGACCAGCAGATCACCGCTGAACCAGTCCTTTATGCGGGCCGCCTCATAGGTGGTGCCGACGGCGAGCATGTCGGAGCCGAAGCGGATGGCCTCGTCGGCGAGGCGCTCGTGACCGAAGCCGTATCCGTTGCCCTTGCAGACCGGGACGAGGCCGGGGAACTGGTCGAGGACGGATTTCTGGTGCGCCCGCCAGCGCGCGGTGTCGACGTAGAGGGAGAGCGCCATGGCCGGTCCGGAACCCTTCTGGTGGCTGCGGTGTGTGGGAGGTGTACGGAGTCGAAGTCCCCATTGAAACCAATGAAGCCGGTTTCGTCAGTGGGACGACGCGTATCAGCGGCGCGACATGTAGATGTCGAGCGCCTTGTGCAGCAGCTTGTTGAGCGGGAAGTCCCACTCGCCGAGGTACTCGGCAGCCTGCCCGCCGGTGCCGACCTTGAACTGGATCAGGCCGAAAAGGTGGTCGGTCTCGTCGAGCGAGTCGGAGATGCCGCGCAGGTCGTAGACGGTGGCCCCCATGGCGTACGCGTCGCGCAGCATCCGCCACTGCATCGCGTTCGAGGGCCGGACCTCGCGCTTGTGGTTGGCGGACGCGCCGTACGAGTACCAGACGTGCCCACCGACGATCAGCATGGTCGCGGCCGCGACGTTCTCGCCCTCGTGCCGGGCGAAGTACAGCCGCATCCGGTTGGGGTCCTCGTTGTTGAGGGCCGTCCACATGCGCTCGAAGTAGCCCAGCGGACGCGGCCGGAAGTGGTCGCGTTCCGCCGTGATCTCGTACAGCCGCTGCCACTCGGCGAGCTCCGCATAGCTGCCCTGGACGACCTCGACGCCGGCCTTCTCGGCCTTCTTGATATTGCGTCGCCACAACTGGTTGAAGCCCTTGTGGACGTCTTCGAGCGAGCGGTTCGCCAGCGGCACCTGGAAGACGTAGCGGGGCTGTACGTCACCGAAACCGGCGCCGCCGTCCTCGCCCTGCTGCCAGCCCATCTTCCGCAGCCGGTCCGCGACTTCGAAGGCACGCGGTTCGATGTGGGTGGCCTCGACGTCGCGCAGCCGCTTCACGTCCGGGTCCTGGATGCCCGACTTGATGGCGGCCGCGTCCCAGCGACGGATGACGACCGGCGGGCCCATCTTCACGGAGAAGGCGCCCTGTTGCTTGAGATGCGCCAGCATCGGCTGCAGCCAGTCGCTCAGGTTCGGGGCGTACCAGTTGATGACCGGGCCCTCGGGCAGGTAGGCCAGATAGCGCTTGATCTTGGGCAACTGCCGGTAGAGCACCAGGCCGGCGCCGACGAGCTGTCCGTTCTTGTCGAACCAGCCCAGGCTCTCCGAGCGCCACTCGGCCTTCACGTCTGCCCATGCCGGGACCTGCATGTGACTCGCCGCGGGCAGATTCTGGATGTATGCCAGATGCTGCTCTCGGCTGATGGTCCTCAGGGTCAGGCTCATGCGGGGCGCTCCTCGGCAGGTGTGTCCCCATCGGTCAGGGGCTCCGGCTCTCGCGCCGAAGCCTACTGTGACCGGGGAGCGCCCCGTCTGGCCCTATGGGGCCTTGCCGGTCCGTCCCGGGCTGGAAGGGACAGACCGGCAGGGCCCTGTCCCTTCCTTGCGCCGGGCCTCGCGTTACCGGCTGTGTCCGGTTGTGTCTGGTTGTGTCTGTCTCGGATCAGCCCACTACGCCGCCGAAGAGGCCGCCGTGGGCCATGCCCAGGAAGAACCCGATGGCGCACGCGCCCATGCCGATGATCAGGGGGAACCGCTCGCGTGTGGTCACCGAGATGTACTGCCCGTACGCCGCCGTCAGGATTCCGATGAGTCCGGCCCACGAACTGACCAGATGCAGGTTGTGGAACATCGCCGTCACGAAGGCGAGCGCCCCGAGGACGAGCGTCACCGCCACCAGGGTCGCCTGGAGCGGATGGGGCCTGCCGTCCGTGGCGAGAAGAGAAACCCGGGGACGGGGACGGGATCGTATGTCCTGTGCCATGGAGACCTCCTGGCCGGAAGGTGGCGCGTTGTGGCGCCACTCACACCCGATGTGTCCAGATTGCGTCTCCTGGGCACCGGATTTCAACCGGAAGCCGGTGTGCGGGTACTCTGTACGGTCTGCACCGGTGTCTGCCCAGGCCAGCATCTCAGCCCCTCTCGATGGAGGGCGTTGTCAGTGGCGGCTGTTTTACTCGGAGACACCGATGCTTACGCATCACGACCCTCCTGCCACGGAACGACCGTGGCCGCTGAGTCCAAAGGAGGTGGGTTCCACATGCGTCACTACGAGGTGATGGTCATCCTCGACCCCGATCTCGAGGAGCGCGCTGTCTCCCCGCTGATCGAGAACTTCCTCTCCGTCGTCCGTGAGGGCAACGGAAAGGTTGAGAAGGTCGACACCTGGGGCCGTCGTCGTCTCGCTTACGAGATCAAGAAGAAGCCCGAGGGCATCTACTCGGTCATCGACCTGCAGGCCGAGCCTGCGGTCGTCAAGGAGCTCGACCGCCAGATGAACCTGAACGAGTCGGTCCTCCGGACCAAGGTCCTCCGTCCCGAGATCCACTGAGCGTCTAGCTCAGCGGTCATCGGGTTCGAGTAGCAGCAAGCAGCCAGAAGCAATCCCCGCCGAGAGGTTCACCCATGGCAGGCGAGACCGTCATCACGGTCGTCGGCAATCTCGTCGACGACCCCGAGCTGCGCTTCACCCCGTCCGGTGCGGCGGTCGCGAAGTTCCGTGTCGCGTCCACTCCCCGCATCTTCGACCGGCAGACCAATGAGTGGAAGGACGGCGAAGGCCTGTTCCTCACCTGCTCGGTCTGGCGGCAGGCGGCGGAGAACGTCGCCGAGTCGCTTCAGCGAGGCATGCGCGTAGTCGTGCAGGGCCGGCTGAAGCAGCGGTCGTACGAAGACCGCGAGGGCGTCAAGCGCACGGTCTACGAGCTGGACGTCGAGGAAGTCGGCCCCAGCCTCAAGAACGCCACGGCCAAGGTCACCAAGACCACCGGTCGCGGTGGTCAGGGCGGCCAGGGTGGATACGGCGGTGGCCAGCAGGGCGGCGGCAGCTGGGGCGGCGGTCCCGGTGGCGGTGGCCAGCAGGGTGGCGGCGGCGCTCCCGCCGACGACCCTTGGGCCACGAGCGCGCCGTCCGGCGGTCAGCAGGGCGGGGGCCAGCAAGGTGGAGGCGGTTGGGGCGGAAGCTCCGGCGGCTCCGGCGGCGGCTACTCGGACGAGCCTCCCTTCTAGGGCGGCTCGTACCCCCACTTCTTGATCACACAGGAGAAACACCATGGCGAAGCCGCCTGTGCGCAAGCCTAAGAAGAAGGTCTGCGCGTTCTGCAAGGACAAGACCCAGTACGTGGACTACAAGGACACGAACATGCTGCGGAAGTTCATTTCCGACCGCGGCAAGATCCGTGCCCGCCGCGTGACCGGCAACTGCACGCAGCACCAGCGTGACGTCGCCACGGCAGTCAAGAACAGCCGTGAGATGGCGCTGCTGCCCTACACGTCCACCGCGCGATAAGGGAAGGGTGACCGAATCATGAAGATCATCCTCACCCACGAGGTCTCCGGCCTCGGTGCTGCGGGCGACGTCGTCGACGTCAAGGACGGGTACGCCCGTAACTACCTGGTTCCGCGGGGCTTTGCCATCCGCTGGACCAAGGGTGGCGAGAAGGACGTGGCGCAGATCCGCCGCGCCCGCAAGATCCACGAGATCGCCACGATCGAGCAGGCCAACGAGATCAAGACCAAGCTCGAGGCCGTGAAGGTCCGTCTGGCTGTTCGCTCCGGCGACGCCGGCCGTCTCTTCGGCTCCGTGACCCCGGCCGACATCGCCTCGGCGATCAAGGCTGCCGGTGGCCCCGACGTCGACAAGCGGCGCGTCGAGCTCGGCTCGCCGATCAAGACGCTCGGCGGACACCAGGTGTCCGTGCGTCTGCACCCCGAGGTCGCTGCTCAGCTCGGCATCGAGGTCGTTGCTGCCTAAGGGCACAGCTCACCAGAGCAGGTGAAGGGCCGTACCCCGCGGGGTACGGCCCTTCACTGTTTCACGTGAAACGGGGCGTCGCCCGCTGGCTCAGCGGGTGGCGCCGGTGACGATCCACCGGCCCGACCGGGTGCGCAGCCAGAGCGTGGCCATGCGGACGGTCATCATCAGGGCCATCGCCCACCACAGCGCGGTCAGGCCGCCGCCGAATACCGGTACCAGTAGAGCTACCGGGGCGAAGACGGCCAGTGTGATGAGCATGGCCCAGGCCAGATACCGCCCGTCTCCGGCGCCCATCAGTACTCCGTCCAGGACGAAGACCACGCCCGCGATCGGCTGGGACAGGGCCACCACCAGCAACGCCGGGAGCAGCGTGTCCTGTACGGACCGGTCGCCGGTGAACAAGGGGACGAACAGTGGCCGGGCAAGGACGATCAGTGCCCCGAACACCAACCCGGAAGCGATGCCCCACTGCACCATGCGGCGGCATGCCTCGCGTGCCCCCTTGGCGTCATCGGCTCCCAGATAGCGGCCGATGATGGCCTGCCCCGCGATGGCGATGGCGTCGAGAGCGAAGGCCATCAGGCTCCAGAGCGAGAGGATGATCTGGTGCGCGGCGATCTCGGCGTCGCCGAGCCGGGCGGCGACGGCTGTGGCGATCAGCAGGACGGCGCGGAGCGACAGCGTACGGACCAGCAGCGGAACGCCCGCCTGGGCGCTGGCCCTGATGCCTGCGGCGTCGGGACGCAGCGAGGCGCCGTGCCGCCGCGCTCCACGTACCACCACGACCAGGTAGGCGGCGGCCATGGAGACCTGTGCGATCACGGTGCCCCAGGCCGACCCGGCGATGCCGAGGCCGGCGCCGTAGACGAGTCCCGCGTTGAGGGCTCCGTTGGCCGCGAAGCCTCCGACGGCGACATAGAGCGGGGTTCTGGTGTCCTGGAGGCCGCGGAGTACGCCGGTCGCGGCCATCACGATGAGCATGGCCGGTATGCCGAGGCTGGAGATCCTGAGGTACGTGGTGGCATAGGGTGCCGCGCGGTCGGAGGCGCCGAAGATGTCCACGAGCCAGGGTGCCGCGGGGAGCGCGAGGGCGATGACGACGATGCCGAGCAGGAGGGCAAGCCAGATACCGTCCATGCCCTGGCGGATCGCGGAGGCCAGATCGCCCGCACCGACCCGTCGCGCCACTGCCGCGGTGGTGGCGTACGCGAGGAAGATGAAGACGCTGACGGCGGTGGTCAGCAGAGCGGCGGCGACGGCCAGACCAGCCAGCTGCGGTGTGCCGAGATGGCCGACGATGGCACTGTCGACCATCACGAAGAGCGGCTCGGAGACGAGTGCGCCGAAGGCAGGGACGGCAAGCGAGATGATCTCGCGGTCGTGCCGTCGACGGCTGGGCGGAGAGGTTGCCGGGGCCTGGGTCATGGGGGTCAATCTAATCTTCCACAGGTAATGGATGCAATGAAGAAGCAGTCCTTACATTTACTCACGGTCGGCGTTCTCCGGTGCGCTGTTTGTCGTGATCTTGTGCCGACTCGGAAAGTTTTTCTCCCCCACAGCCCGTGGACGGAGAAAGTCCAGGTCAGAGCCTTGCTGGTGCGGGTGCTATGAGTTTGTCCACAGCGCTGTCCCCCGTTCCGTGCACAGGTTCTGCGGAGTTCTCCACAGCATCTGGCCGGTCGTCCACATGCCCTGTGGATAACCAGATTGGCTGACGGTGCTGAGCGGCCTAACGTGGTCCGGCGCCCGCACCCCGTTTCGGCCTTGGAACCCGCAGAACTCGTCGCGCCGGAACCGGAGTCGGGCGTCTTGTTTGTCGGTGCTGTGCCGTAAGAAAGAGTGGCACGGCGAGGTCCGCGGAGCGGACGGGAGGAGGCGGCCGGGTGAGCATTCCCGAGCCTTTGGACGACCCCTGGGCCGACACCGGTCCCAGCGACCGTCTGCCCGTCACCCGCCAGCGCCGCGGCGAACGCAGGGACCGCACGGAACAGCATGAACGCGGCAGGGAGAGCGGTGGATGGGAGGGCGGCTCCCCCGGTTTCGAGCGGGTCCCGCCCCAGGACCTCGATGCCGAACAGTCGGTCCTCGGCGGCATGCTCCTGTCGAAGGACGCCATCGCCGATGTCGTGGAGATCATCAAGGGCCACGACTTCTACCGCCCCGCGCACGAGACCGTCTACCAGGCGATCCTCGACCTCTACGCCAAGGGCGAGCCGGCCGACCCGATCACGGTGGCCGCCGAGTTGGTCAAGCGTGGTGAGATCACCAAGGTGGGCGGAGCTCCCTATCTGCACACCCTCGTCCAGTCCGTGCCGACCGCGGCCAACGCCTCGTACTACGCGGAGATCGTCCACGAACGCGCTGTCCTGAGGCGGCTCGTCGAAGCCGGGACGAAGATCACGCAGATGGGATACGCGGCCGACGGCGATGTCGACGACATCGTGAACTCCGCGCAGGCCGAGATCTACGCCGTCACCGAGCAGCGCACCAGCGAGGACTACCTGCCGCTCGGCGACATCATGGAGGGCGCTCTCGACGAGATCGAGGCGATCGGTTCGCGCAGCGGCGAGATGACCGGGGTGCCGACCGGCTTCACCGACCTCGACGCCCTGACGAACGGCCTGCACCCGGGCCAGATGGTTGTCATCGCGGCCCGCCCGGCCATGGGTAAGTCCACGCTGGCGCTGGACTTCGCGCGGGCCTGTTCGATCAAGAGCAACCTGCCCAGCGTGATCTTCTCCCTCGAAATGGGGCGCAACGAGATCGCGATGCGACTGCTGTCGGCCGAGGCACGGGTGGCGCTGCACCACATGCGTTCCGGCACCATGACCGATGAGGACTGGACGCGGCTGGCCCGCCGGATGCCGGATGTCTCGGCCGCCCCCCTCTACATCGACGACTCCCCGAACCTTTCCATGATGGAGATCCGGGCGAAGTGCCGTCGCCTCAAACAGCGCAACGACCTCAAACTCGTGGTCATCGACTATCTGCAGCTGATGCAGTCCGGCGGATCGAAGCGCGCCGAGAGCCGCCAGCAGGAGGTCTCGGACATGTCCCGAAACCTCAAGCTGCTCGCGAAGGAGCTGCAGCTCCCGGTCATCGCGCTCTCCCAGCTGAACCGTGGCCCCGAGCAGCGCACGGACAAGAAGCCCATGGTCTCCGACCTGCGTGAATCCGGGTCCATCGAGCAGGACGCCGACATGGTGATCCTGCTGCACCGCGAGGACGCCTACGAGAAGGAGTCCCCCCGCGCCGGCGAGGCCGACCTGATCGTGGCCAAGCACCGTAACGGCCCGACGGCGACGATCACCGTGGCCTTCCAGGGCCACTACTCGCGATTCGTGGACATGGCACAGACCTGAGCGCGGCCTCCTTGCCGAGGAGCACCTCGGACAGGGGCCGATGGGCTCACACCCACAAGATCCGCCTTCGCCCTCTCGCGGCGCAGGAAGCCACCGCACCGAGCAGGCAAGGCCGCACCCCTGCCGTCCTGCGGACGACTGGACCTGAGTGGCTCAGGACGGCGGGATGACACGCGTGACCACCAGCTCCACCAGCCGGTCCACCGTGGCTTCGGGCCGGAAACCGCTCTCGGGGCCGGTGAGAACGGCGGGCAGGGTGAAGTGCTCCAGCAGCAGGCCCGTCATGGCCAGGTACAGGACCAGGAAGGCGTCCGCGTCGCCCGGCAGGCCCGCCGCCCGGTGGAACCGGGCACTCTCGTCGACGTTGGCGCGGACGGTCTCCGTCAGACGGTCGCGGAGCGCCGGCCGACGGGTTGCCTCCAGGCGGAGTTCCAGCATGGCGAGGTAGCCGGTGCGGTCGTCGCCCATGCGCTGCACCAGCCAACGCATCAGGTCGGCGACCAGCGCACGCGAGGGCGCCGGGCGCATGGCCTGCTCGACCTTGGCCGGATCGGGTGTCATGCGGACGGTGATACGGGCGGCCGCCTGCATGAACAGGTCGTCGCGGTTGGCGAAGTAGTTGGACGACGTGCCCACGGGGACGCCGGCGCGTGCATCGACGGCGCGGAACGTGAGCCCCCGCGCCCCCTTGTCCGCCAGCACTTCGATGGCTGCATCGACGAGCGCTGTTCTGCGCTCGGGGTTTTTGGCCATGCGTGGGCCTCCCTCATCTTCTCTTCGGATCTTTCCCGGAAAGGGATTGCGTAACCACTACGCATGGAGCACTCTAGGTGAAGTGGTCGTGGCTCCGATACGCCGCGACGGAACGGGGATCCTGTGCGAAAGCTGACCTACTACATCGCCTGCTCCATCGACGGTTTCATCGGAGATCCGAGCGGAGACGCGTCGTCCATGCTCCAGTTCGTGGGCGAGGAGTTCCTGGAATTCCTGAAGACGCACTATCCGGAAACGATCTCGGCCGAGGGGCGCGCCGCGCTCGGTTGGCACGACGTCGAGAACCAGCGGTTCGACACCGTGATCCAGGGGCGGGCCAGTTACCAACTGGCATTGGACGTCAACATCACCAGCCCGTACGCCCAGCTGCGCGAGCTCGTGGCTTCGCGGACCCTCAAGGAGTCACCCGACCCGAACGTCGAGCTCGTGTCCGACGACGTGGTCGCAAGGGTCCGGGAACTCAAGGCGGAGGACAGCGAGCTCGGAATCTGGCTCTGCGGCGGCTCCCGGCTCGCCGGAGAGCTGATCGACGAGATCGACGAGTTGGTGATCAAGACATACCCGATCGTCTACGGTTCGGGCATGCCGATGTTCGGCTCGGATTTCGCGCCCACCGCGTTCGCGCTGGACTCGGTTCGCGTCTTCGACAACGGCACCCTGGTCAGGACCTACAGCCGGACGCGCTGACAGGGCGGTATGGCTGTGACGGCGGCGGTGGCGGGGCATGGTTCAGGTGCTGTGAAATGCGTTCGCCACAGCCCGGGTTCTGCGGGTAGTTGTTGAACATGACTTCCCCATCTGAACAGTTGCTCCCCGGTACGCAGCGTGCTCTGCTGCACCGCATCGCCACCGCGCAGTCGGAAGGCCGCGCGCCCTCGCTCGTCGCCGCGGTGCAGAGGCGGGGGCAGACCGTCTGGAGTGGCTCCCGCAGCTGCGTGGACGACCACGCCCCCGACGCCGACACACAGTTCAGGATCGGCTCGATCACCAAGACGTTCACCGCGGTGCTGGTCCTGCGGTTGCGCGACGAGGGACTTCTGGACCTGGGCGACCCGCTGGAGAAGCATCTGCCCGGCACGGGCGTCGGTGGAGTCACTGTTCACCAACTCCTGGGCCACAGCGCGGGACTGGGCGCCGAGTCGCCCGCCCCCTGGTGGGAGAGGACCCCGGGTGCGCTGCGGCCCGAGCTCGCCGACGTACTCGGTGAGCAGACGAGGATGCACGCCCCGGGCCGCCGTCACCACTACTCGAACCCTGGCTACACCCTGCTGGGCGCGCTGGTCGAGAAGGTGCGCGGGGCGAGCTGGGTTGAGGTGCTGCGACGCGAGATCCTGGAACCGCTCGGCATGCACCGTACGAGCCCCCAGCCGCAGGCACCGCACGCAGGCGGCTGGGCAGTGCACCCCTGGGCCGATGTCATGCTGCCTGAGCCGACCGAGGATCTCGGGCTGATGGCCCCGGCCGGTCAGCTCTGGTCCACCACCGGCGACCTTCTCCGCTTCGCGGCCTTTCTCGCCGAAGGAGACGACCGGGTGCTCTGTACCGCCTCCGTGGAACAGATGCGTGAACCGTCCGCACCGACCGAGTCCGGCGACTGGGAGTCGCATTACGGCCTGGGTCTTCAGCTTGTGCGGACGGGCGGCCGCACGCTCTTCGGGCACACGGGCTCGCTGCCCGGCTTCCTGGCGGCGTTGTGGTTCAGTGTCGAGGACGATGTGACGGCCGTCGTTCTCACCAACACCACGTCCGGGCCGATGATCGGGGGTGTTGCCGCCGACCTCGTGAAGATCGTCGCCGAGGCCGAGCCTCGCATTCCGGAGCCCTGGCGCCCCCTGCCCGGGGCGGACGCGGAGCTTCTCGCGCTGACCGGTCCCTGGTACTGGGGCACGCACGCGAACGTCGTGCGACTGACCTCGGACGGTGGGCTGGAGCTTCAGCCCCTGCGAGGCAATGGCCGGGGTGCCCGTTTCACCGCACGGCCCGACGACACTTGGGTCGGTCTCAACGGCTATTACGCGGGGGAGACGCTGCGCGTCGTCCGGAACGACGACGGCAGCGTGAACCATCTCGATCTCGGTTCGTTCGTCTTCACGCGGGAGCCGTACGACCCCGCGGCGGCCATTCCCGGCGGTGTGGACGAAGCTGGCTGGCGAGGCCTCGGAGCCTGAGCGCCACGCCACTTGAGAACGTCGCGTGGCCTGAGTACCACGCCCCCGGCCCCTGCCGTTTCACGTGAAACGGCAGGGGCCGAGGGCGTCAACCCCCGTTCCAATGGGGTGCGGAAGCGCGGCGTGATCCGTGCACGCGGCCGGTCCCGGCGGATGCGGCCTTCGGCTGCCAGGATCCGGATGACACGGGAGGCGACACCCTGCACTCCCTCGCACTTCTTGCCGGGGAACACGGTGATGTCGGTATGCGGCCACGGAGAGTTCGCTGCGAATCGTGGGTCAGGCCGTAAGCGCGGCAAGGGTCTGCTGTTCGGCGTCGGCGAGCCGTTGCTCGTCCAGCCCATGGCCGTCGTCCGCCAGGTGCTTGAGGAAGGTGCGGCGTCTGGCCGCGGTCAGAGCGCGAGCTTGAAGCCCACGTGGCTGGCGGTGAAACCGAGCCGCTCGTAGAAGCGATGAGCATCGGTCCGGGTCGCATCGGAAGTCAACTGGACCAACTGGCAGTGCCGGCGCCGGGATTCGTCCACGGCCCATTCGATCAGCCGGGTGCCGAGACCGCTGCCGCGTTCGTCGGCGTGGACGCGGACGCCCTCGATGACCGAGCGGGTCGAGCCACGCCGGGAGAGTCCGGGGATCACGGTCAGTTGCAGGGTTCCGACGACGCGGTCCCCGCGCACGGCGACGACCAGGTGCTGGTTCGGGTCGTCCGCCAGCCGCCGGAACGCGGTGCGGTACGGGGCGAGGTCGTCCGGTGACTCACGCTGTGCACCGAGTGGATCGTCGGCGAGCATGGCCACGATCGCGGGGATGTCGGTGAGGGCCGCGAGGCGTATTTCCAGATCACTCATGATCAGCACACTACGCAGCCCATGAGCATGGCGCGGCGATTCTCCGGCCTGTGCGGGGACCGGTCACGGTTGCGCGGCGACTCACGCGACGGATGCGGGGGCCTTGAGCTCTTCGACAGCCCGGACGAGCGGGGACAGCTCGGGGTTCCTGGCGGCTTCGTCGAGTGCGGCGCGCAGCGCGGTGTCATTGGTCGACCGGGCCTCTGTGAGCAGGGCGAGGCCGGCCTCGGTGACGTCGGTGTAGATGCCGCGGCGATCGGTGTCGCAGAGATACCGGGTCAGCAGTCCGCGGTCCTCGAGCCGGGTGACCAGGCGGGTGGTGGCGCTCTGACTGAGGACGACGGCGTCCGCGACCTGCTTCATCTGGAGATGGCCACCGGGGCCGCTGTGCTGCCGGCTCAGGACGTCGAGCAGGGAGTACTCCCGCACGCTGAGCCCGTGACCGGTCTGCAGGGCACGCTCGATACGGGCCTCGATCTTCCCGTGGAGCAAGGAGAGCGCGCACCAGCCCTGGGACAGGGCGGTCAGCGCGGGGTCTGTCGCTGTCATGAAGTCTCTCCTCCGTCTCGGAGCTGCTTGTGTCCAGGATAGGCGACCCCTGCAATAGCACGCGCTTGCAGGTAAAGAGCGTCTGCAATTATTGTCAACGCTTGTAACACGCAGACACAATGACGGAAGTGACACCCATGCCGCTCGCGCTCCTCGCCCTTGCCATCGGGGCTTTCGGTATCGGAACCACCGAGTTCGTGATCATGGGGCTGCTCCCCGAGGTTGCCTCGGACTTCCAGGTCTCGATCCCGACCGCAGGATTCCTCGTCACGGGATACGCCCTCGGGGTCGTCCTCGGCGCCCCGCTGATGACGGTTCTCGGCACCCGCGTCACCCGCAAGCGCATGCTCATGCTGTTGATGGGGCTGTTCATCGCGGGCAATGCCGTCTCCGCCGTTGCCCCGGTCTTCGGCGTGATGCTCGCCGGCCGCGTGATCGCCTCACTCGCCCACGGTGCCTTCTTCGGCATCGGATCGGTCGTGGCCGCCGATCTGGTCGCCCCGCAGAAGAAGGCCGGCGCGATCGCCATGATGTTCACCGGCCTCACCGTCGCCAATGTCGTCGGCGTACCGCTGGGCACCTACATCGGACAGAGCGTCGGCTGGCGGATCACGTTCTTCGTCGTCGCCGCGCTCGGAGTCGTCGGTCTTCTCGGTGTGGCCGCACTCGTCCCCGAACAGCCCCGGCCCGAAGGCGTACGGCTCCGCCACGAGTTGGCCGCGTTCCGCAATGTGCAGGTCCTGCTCGCCATGGCGATGACCGTGCTGGGCTTCGGCGGAGTCTTCGCCGCGATCACCTACATCACCCCGATGATGACCGGGATCGCCGGATACTCGGCGTCCTCCGTCACCTGGCTGCTGGTCCTCTTCGGGCTGGGCATGGTGGGCGGCAACCTGCTCGGCGGCAGGTACGCAGACCGCCATCCGCTGCCGATCCTGTACGTGTCGCTGGGCGCCCTTGCCGTGGTCCTGGCCCTGTTCACCCTCACCGCCCACAACAAGATCGCGGCGGCCGTCACCATCGTGCTGATCGGGGGCCTGGGCTTCGCCACCGTGCCGCCGTTGCAGAAGCGGGTGCTCGACCAGGCCTCCGGTGCTCCGACCCTCGCATCCGCCGTCAACATCGGTGCCTTCAACCTGGGCAACGCGCTGTCGGCCTGGCTCGGCGGCCTCGTCATCGCAGCCGGCCTCGGCTACACCGCGCCCAACTGGGTCGGCGCCGCGCTGGCCGCTTCCGCCCTGGTTCTCGCGGTCGTCTCCGGCGTTCTGGAACGTCGCACGGTCACCCGCAGCCGACTCGTCGCCCAGCACAGCCAGGAACCACTTGCGGCAACCGCGGCCCACCGCTGACCGCTGTCGCACCGCCCCTACGCATCAGGGCCCCGCCCGTACCGCACCGCGTCGCGCCACGGAGTCACCCCTTGAGCACCCTCACTGTCCCGGCCACCCGCTGACGTTCCCGGATGCGGCAGTGCTCAAAGCGGCGGCCCTCAGCCCGTCGATTCGCCGAGCCGGGTGCGTCAGCCCGTCGCCACGGTCAGCGGAGCGTAGCGACGGGTCCAGTCGCCCGGCAGGTCCGAAGTCCCATACGTCATCACCGTGGTTCCGGAGCCCGCCTGCAGACCGCACTCCTTGAACCAGGCGAGCAGATCCGCATGGCGTGTGTCGATGTCCGCGCGCAACGGCAGATCAGTCGCCTCGGCCAGCGAGGTGACGAGGGCCTGAGCCGTGGCGGTGTCGGGGGCGACCAGCGGGCCGACCACATGCGTACGGTCGCTCGGCCAGGTCGCCGCGTAACCGATGAGCTTTCCGCCGTCCTCCGCGATTCGGATGTGGTCGGCATACGCGGGCAGCCGGGCGAGGACATGTGTCCGGTCCGTGCCGAAGACATCCGAGTCCAGCCGGACGATGGCTTGCAGGTCCTTTGCCGTGGCCGGGCGTATGACCGCGGCGCACGCTGCGTCGCCGTCCGGCCGGAAGAACCCGGTGACCCGCTCGACGCGGCCCACGACGGAGAACCCGAGCTGTTCGTAGAGGGGTTGCCCCGCAGGTGTCGCGTACAGGCTGAGGGGCGTGTCCGCGGCCCGGTCGATCACATGACGCATCAGCTGCCGGGCCACCCCCTGCCGCGCGTAGCGCTCGGCGACGAGCAGCATGCCGATGGCAGCCAGTCGCGGTCCGTAGGAGGTCACCACACAAGTGGCCATCAGTCCCTCGCCGCCGGGATCGTCCAGGCCGTAGCCGGTTCCTGCGGAGAGCAGCAGGCCCCATCGGTGCTCATCGCGTGGCCAGCCCCGGTTCTCGCAGAGGTCGGCGCAGGCGACCAGGTCGCCCAGGCTGAGACGTCGGACAGGTGACGCGGCGAGTGGACGGGACTGCGGGACGCTCATGAGGGCCAGGCTGTCCGATGCGGTGATCGCTCGTCCACCCCTTTACCCGCTCCGGCTTCATGGTGTCGACATCAATACGGTGGGTTTTCCGTACAGCGCCACACGGCCACGGCGTACCGAGCGCCAGGACGAGACCGCTGAGCAGGAAGCGCCGCCCCGGCCGACTCGCCTGGCGGGACCCGCATCGCAGGCGCCGTCCGTCCCACACGGTGATCGGAACGAAACGGCCCAGCCCCCGCGTACAGTGCGTGTCCCTCTGCGGCCGTCCCGGCGTGGGCGGTCGGTCCGTGTCCCGGGCAAGGCATGCTGGGGCGAGGGACCGTGGTCGGGCGACGGCCGATGACCGCAAGCAGAAGCAGAACCCGACTGCGCCCGCAGGCGGGGACAGCGGGCCGCGTGGGTGCGTAAGGCCACCAGAAGACGTTCGAGGCGAGGCACAGCATGGATGCTCCGGCCACCAGGTGGACCGAAGACGGAACGGGCAGATCTCCCGACGCGACCTTGATCCACCGCACGCTGACCGAGGTCGCGCCCGTCGCGGACCAGGCAACCTCGTACTTCTACGCCCTGCTCTTCATCCGGCACCCCGATCTGCGTGCCCTGTTCCCGGTCGCGATGGATGTCCAGCGCGATCGCCTCTTCCGTGCGATCCTCACCGCTGCCGACCGGCTGGACGACCCTCGCGCGTTGGCCGAGTACCTCGGTGAACTGGGCCGGGGCCACCGCAAGTACGGCACACGGCCCGCGCACTATCCCGCAGTGGGCGAGGCGCTCCTCGGGGCGCTGAGCCGCTACGCGACCATCACCTGGGACGCGGAGGCCGAAGCGGCGTGGGTCCGTGCCTACACCGCGATATCGCAGATCATGATCGATGCGGCAGCCGAGGCCGAGCTGTGGGCTCCCGCCCGGTGGCGCGCGGAGGTCGTCTCGCACGACCTCAGGACCCGTGACATAGCGGTTTTCACGGTCCGTCCCGACCAGTCCTACCCCTTCCTCGCAGGCCAGTACGCGGCGATGGAGACCCCCTGGTGGCCCCGGAACTGGCGGCACTACTCCTTCGCCTCGGCGCCCCGCCCGGATGGTCTGCTCACCTTCCACGTCAAGGCGGTCCCGGCCGGCTGGGTCTCCAACGCGCTGGTGCACCGGGCTCGCCCCGGCGACATCCTGCGCCTCGGCCCGCCCACCGGTTCGATGACGGTCGACCATTCCACCCACAGCGGTCTGCTCTGCCTGGGCGGTGGCACGGGCATCGCGCCCATCAAGGCGCTCGTCGAGGACGTCGCCGAGCACGGCGACCGGCGTCCCGTGGAGGTGTTCTACGGGGCGCGCAGCGATCACGATCTGTACGACATCGACACGATGATGCGGCTCCAGAAGACCTATCCCTGGCTCGCGGTGCGGCCGGTGGTCTCCACCGGCCCGGGAACGGAGGGCGGTCTGAAGGGGCTGCTGCCCGAGGCGGTGCGCGCGTGCGGGCCGTGGCACGAGTACGACGCGTATCTCTCCGGCCCGCCCGGCATGATCCGCAGCAGTGTGGACGTGCTCAGGGGCATCGGCATGCCGGCCGAGCTCATCCGGCACGACTCCGTCGAGGAACTGGCGGCCCCCGGCCCCGCCTGATTCGATGAGCAGCGACCGACCCACCGGCCTCGGCCACGACGAGCGGCAGCCGGTCAGCCCAGGTCAGGGGCGTGCATCGCTCGTACACCCTCGATATTGCCGTCCAGGTAGTGCCGCAGCGACAGCGGTACGAGATGAACCGCAGCGATCCCCATCCGGCTGAACGGCACCCGTACGACGTCGTAGTCCCCGCAGGGATCGTCGATCTCCGGGCCGTGGCGCCGGGACAGGTCCATGGACTCCAGCCGGCAGACGAAGAAGTGCTGGACCTTCACGCCCTTCACTCCGCCGCCCTCGATGTGCTCCACGGTGTCGACGAAGCAGGGGACCACATCGGTGATCTTGGCGCCGAGCTCCTCGTCCAGCTCGCGGTGCAGGGCGTCGACGACGGTCGCGTCCTCGGGCTCGACCCCGCCGCCCGGTGTGAGCCAGTACGGATCCACCCCGGGCTTGGTGCGCTTGATAAGGATGAGGTCGTTGCCGTCGAGCAGGATGGCGCGTGCGGTGCGCTTGACCACGGGACGTTCGGTCATGGCAAGAGAGTGGCCCACGGAACCGGTTCTGAAACACCTGACCCGCGCCGGACCGCCCTGCGCTCACCAGTCGGCGGCAGCGCGCAGCAGCCACTCGTGCGCCCGCGCGATGTGCGGCAGTGCGAGCGTGCCGGTCCGCACGGCCAGGAAGTAGGTGCGCAGCGGAGGCACGGGAGGATCGAGGAGCGCCACCACCTCGCCCCGTTCCAGCGCCCCCACGCACAGATAGCGCGGCAGTACGGCGAGCCCGGCACCCGCCGCCGTGCATTCGAGGACCGCCCGGAGATCCGGTGCGATGACGGTTCCCGCGACGGCGGGCCGGCTGTCGAACACGGCGGCCCAGTAGCGGGAGACCAGCGGCAGACTCTCGTGCACCTCCACGATCGGCAGCTGGTTCAGCACCACGGGCCCTTTGTGCCGCAGGGTCCCGGGTCCCAGGCGCCCGGCCCAGCGCGGCGCGGCGACCAGTACATGCTCCTCGTCGCAGAGCGGCGTCGCGGTGAGCAGCTCACCGCGCGGACGGGCCGTGGCAATGGCCAGGTCATGGTGGCCGGCGGCCAGCCCCTCCAGCGTCTCCTCGGCGTCGGTGAAGAACGAACTGCGCAACGCCAGGCCCTGGGCGATGAGCGGGGTGAGTGCCGGCAGGGCGCGCGCCGACGTGAATTCTGGCGGTCCGGCCAGATGCAGGGTCCGTACGCCCGATTCCTCGTCGAGCTCGGTCTCGGCGATCTCGATCAGCGCGTCCAGATGGGGAGCTGCCCGGTGCGCGAGTTCGTCGCCGATGGTCGTCGGGGTCACGCCGCGGGCCCGGCGCAGGAAGAGCGGGCGGCCCAGCTGCCGCTCCAGGGTGCGGATCTGTGAGGTGACCGCGGGCTGGGAGAGGCCGAGCAGGGCGGCGGCCCTGGTGAAGGAGCCGGCTCGGTGCACCGTGACGAAAGTGCGCAGCAGGGCCAGGTCCATGTCCTGTCCCCTCCCGCCCTTGCGACGCTTCGGTCCCGTACAACTATAAATATGTCGATAGGTCGCTGTCGCTACTGTGATTGGACACTGACGGAGAGTCAATTAGCCTTGTTCAGGCGGTTCTTCGTATGGAGAACCGGGACGGTCCGAGCCACGAGGGGGGAGGCTCGGACCGTTCGTACCGCCGTGCCGGCTCAGCTCTCGCCGAGCGCCGCGTCCAGGGCCCGTGCCACGTCGGCCACCAGGTCGTCCGGGCTCTCGGCACCGACCGAGAAGCGGATGAAGCCCTCCGGTACGGCGTCACCGCCCCAGCGCGCCCGCCGTTCCGCGGTGGAGCGCACGCCGCCGAAACTCGTCGCGTCGTCGACCAGGCGCAGCTCGGTCAGGAAGCGCTCGGCCCGCTCACGGTCGGGCAGCACGAACGACACCACGGAGCCGAAGCGCCGCATCTGCCGTACGGCGTTCGGATACGAAGGGTCGGTGGGCAGCCCGGGATACCGCAGACCGGTCACCCCCTGGCGCTTGCCGAGCGCCTCGGCCAGGGTCAGGGCGGTGGCGCACTGCCGGTCGATCCGCAGCTCCAGCGTGGCCAGCGAACGGTGCGCGAGCCAGGCCTCCATCGGTCCAGGGATCGCGCCGACGACCTTGC
Source organism: Streptomyces sp. NPDC111516 (assembly GCF_055635345.1). Taxonomy (NCBI): domain Bacteria; kingdom Bacillati; phylum Actinomycetota; class Actinomycetes; order Kitasatosporales; family Streptomycetaceae; genus Streptomyces; species Streptomyces sp. NPDC111516. The sequence continues at coordinate 282,754 of NZ_JBVKBV010000003.1, forward strand.
GCCAGCGCCGTACCCCGGCTGCCAGCTCCGGATCGCGGCAGGTCACATGGCCGAGCAGGATGTCTCCGTGCCCGGTCATGCCCTTGGTGTCACTGGCCACGGAGAAGTCGGCCCCCAGTTCCAGTGGGCGCTGGCCGAGCGGTGTGGCGAGGGTGTTGTCGACGGCCACCAGCGTGCCGGCCGCGTGCGCGGCCCCGACGAGCCGACGTACGTCGCAGACATCGAGCCCCGGATTGGACGGCGTCTCGATCCACAGCAGCTTGGCGCCGTCGAGGACCGCCAGCTGGGCATCGCCGCCGGTAGGTGCGGTCCGTACCTCGACGCCGTACGCCTCCAACTGCTCACGCACCAGCGGCAGCGCCTGATATCCGTCGTCGGGCAGCACGACCACGTCGCCGGTGCGCGCCTGGGACAGCAGCACCGCCGATACCGCCGCCATTCCGGAGGCGAACACGGTCGTCTCGACCGGCTCGCCCGGCGCCTCCAGCTCGCCGATGGCGCGCTCCAGGTGGGTCCACGTCGGATTGGTGTCCCGACCATAGGTGTACGGGCCGATCGGTTCACCGGAGAGATGGAAGTGTGCGGCGAAGGCCGGCCCGGGCAGCGTCGGCTCGAACTGCTCCGGTTCGGGCAGCCCGGCCCGTACCGCTCGGGTTCCGTCACCCAGGGCGCTCATACCGTTCCTCACTTCTCTCCCCGGTGCGCCATCGGTCCGCACTGCACTGTCGCCACAGGTGTCGGGTCAGTCCTCGTCGGGCAGGACGACGTTCAGCGCCCACGACACGATCGAGATGATCAGGCCGCCGAGTACGGCGGTCCAGAAACCGTGGACGTGGAAGCTCAGGTTGAACTGCCCGGCCAGCCAGGAGGTCAGCAGCAGCATGAGCGCGTTGACCACCAGGGTGATCAGACCAAGCGTGAGGATGAAGAGCGGCAGGGTGAGCAGTTTCACGACCGGCTTGACCACGAAGTTCACCAGGCCGAACAGCAGGGCGACCACGATCAGCGTGAGTACCTTGCGCCCGGTGCTGCCGCCACTCAGCGTGATGTCCGGGAGCAGCCAGATGGCCACGGCCAGCGCACCCGCGTTGGCGATCGTCTTGACTACGAAATTCTTCATGTGTCTGATCGTGGCAGACAGCATCGGTGGCGGACACCGGCGGGACAGAGGCAAGGGGCGGACGGGCCATGAAGGCATTCAGACTGGACGAGCTGGAGGCGGAACGGGCCGCGAACGACGGCGCGTATCTGCAGTTCGTGAAGGAACGGAACATGTCCGTCGGCCTGTACGCACTCGACGCCGGCGATCTCGACCCGCAGCAGCCGCACAAGGAGGACGAGGTCTACTTCATCGTCAGCGGCCGTGCCTCGATCACGGTCGGCATGGAAACCACACAGGTGGGAAGAGGGAGCGTGGTGTACGTCCCCGCCGGGGTGGCCCACAAGTTCCACCACATCACCGAGGACCTGCGGGTCATGGTGGTCTTCTCGCCGCCGGAGAGCTGAGCCGCGCTCCCGGAGGACCGGGCTCCGGTATCAGGGATCCCTAGGGGGTCGATCAGGGGACTTCAAGGGCTGCGGTTCCCCCGCCGACCCCCTCCGCGCCTCTAGCATCGAGGTATCGAAGCAGCGCAACAGGAACTCACAGAGATGAGGCAAGGACGATGGCCGTGCGGGAGATATTCGCGGGGATGCCCTGGTGGGTGAAGTGGATCGCGGTGCCGGTCATCGCGATCATCGTGTTCGGCGGCCTGATCGCCAGCGTGGTCGGGTTCGTGATCGGTCTGCTCTTCAAGGTTCTCGTCTTCGTGATCCTGGTCGGCGGACTCGTCTTCGTCGTACGCAAGTTCATGTCGTCGTCCTCCTCGCGCGGCGACTGGTAGGACGATCGGAAGGCGGCCGGGGCGATTAGCCCAGCCGAGCTAAAACAGAAGACGAAACGACCCTCCTCGCGGATGCGGCCGATATGGTGGCAGTCCGCCGCCACCACCTGGGAATCTACTGTCCGTCACCAACCTCACCAGTGGTTTGCACGGCGTTCGGTCCCCGAACCCCAGTCATGCGGCGGTCTGTGGGGGCGGCCCCCACAGGCGGGCTGACCGCCCGTCACCATGCCTGGGGGTGATCGTTGACCACGGCATCGAGCACTGCTGTCCCGACGTTGATCGGTTCGGTTCAGCGAGCGCTGAGGCTGCTGGAAGCTGTGGGTGCCCACCGAGACGGGGCGCCCGCGAAGCAGTTGGCCAGGGAAGCGGGCCTTCCCCTTCCCACCGCCTACCATCTGCTGCGCACCCTGGCCCATGAGGGCTATCTACGCCGGGAGAACGGCGTGTTCCTCTTCGGAGCCGCCGCTGAGCGCCTGGCCGGTGAAGGTTCCGTGCAGAATCGGCGCAGCAGAATGACGGAGTCGCTGAGCCGCTGGCGCGACACCATCGGCGCACCGGTGTACTGCGCCGTCTACCGCGAGGGCGAGATCGAACTCGTCGCCGTCGCCGAGACCCCAGCCATCCCCGCGGTGGACGAGTGGGCATCCTTCCGGGAGACCGGGCACGCCCATGCGATCGGTCAGTGTCTGCTGAGTCAACTCGACGAGAAGGCCCGCGAGGATCATCTGGACCGGCATCCGGTACGGCCGCTGACCCGCTACTCGGTGAGGGACCGCGTGACGCTCCTTGAGCGGTTGCGGTCGCTGGAACGAATGGAACCTGTCATCGAACGACAGGAGTACGCCCTGGGGACGGTCTGCGCGGCCATCCCGATCACTGCCGGTTTCACCGCCGCCGCGATGGCCATTTCGGTCCCCCTGGAGCAGGAAGACCGATTGCTCCCCGCAGTCGAACAACTACGTGGCGAAGTGGCCAGCCTCTTGCGTTCGTTCGTGTTCTCTATCAGTATCTGAAAAATCACTCCTTGTGATCTGCTATCGCGTGCACCACGATGGCGTCAATAGGGCCATGGGGGATCATTCCTGGCCAGATTCATCTACTGCGGGGTTGGACGATGCGCGAGTCGGTTCAAGCTGAGGTCATGATGAGCTTCCTCGTTTCCGAGGAGCTCTCTTTCCGGATCCCGGTGGAGCTCCGGTACGAAGTGTGTGATCCGTATGCGATCCGGATGACCTTCCATCTGCCCGGCGACGCCCCCGTCACCTGGGCATTCGGCCGTGAGCTGCTGCTCGACGGCCTCAACAGCCCCAGTGGCGACGGCGATGTGCACATCGGACCCACGGAGCCCGAGGGGCTTTCCGATGTGCATATCCGGCTTCAGGTGGGCGAGGATCGCGCCCTCTTCCGGGCTGGTACCGCGCCACTTGTTGCCTTTCTCGATCGGACGGACAAACTCGTGCCGCTCGGGCAGGAGTGCACGCTGGGTGACTTCGAGGGCAATCTGGAAGAGGCACTGGGCCGGATCCTCGCCGAGGAACAGAACGCCGGCTGAAGAGCACGGGGTCGCAGACCGGCCGGCAGGTCGAACGCGACACCCGCCGAATGGGTGAATCGCTCTCCGTGGTGGGGGGCGTTCAAGGCTTCGCCCTGCGACGGCGGCCTCTCCCGGTCCGTACGGGTGCTGAAGCTTCGGCTTCCGCGCCGAGCCCTGTGCGGTCCGCGGAGACGACCAGCGCGGCGAGCACCGTCGTCACCGGCACCGAGGCGACCAGTCCGATCGAGCCGACCAGCGTTCGCACGATCTCCTCCGCCACCAGCTCGCTGTTGGCCACCGTCCCCACACTGCTCTGGGCGATCGAGAACAGCAGCAGCAGCGGCAGCGCCGCGCCCGCGTAGGCGAGCACCAACGTATTGACGACCGAGGCGATGTGGTCGCGCCCGATCCTGATCCCTGCCCTGTAGAGCCCCCGCGCACCCATCGTCGGGTTCGCCTGGTGCAACTCCCAGACCGCCGATGTCTGGGTGACCGTCACATCGTCGAGGACCCCCAGCGAACCGATGATGACACCGGCCAGCAGCAGGCCGCTCATGTCGATGTGCGGGTACAGGCCGTGGATGAGGCCGGTGCTGTCGTCGGTGTTGCCGGTCAGGCCGGCCCAGCCGATGAAGAGCGATCCGAGCAGCCCGATCAGCAGGAGCGAGATCAGTGTGCCGATCACCGCGACCGAGGTGCGGGCGGTCAGGCCGTGGCACATGTAGAGCGCGATCAGCATGATCGCACTGGCCCCGATCACCGCGACGAGCAGGGGATTCGAGCCCTGGAGGATGGCCGGGAGGATGAACAGGGTCAGTACCGCGAACGACACGGCGAGCGCGACCAGTGCCATCACTCCGCGCATCCTGCCCACCGCGACCACGACCAGGGCGAAGATCCCGGCCAGCAGCGCCATCGGGAACTTCCGGTTCACATCCGTCACCGAGTACTGCAGATCGTGGGGCGCGTCGGGGGCGTACGCCACGACCACGCCCTGGCCCTGGCGCAACTGACGCGGTGCGTCGGGCTGGACGATCTCGACGAAGGTCCGGCCCTTGTCGTGACCGGTGGTCACCTCGACGGTGGCCTTCTCGCACAGTCCCGGCCCGCTCCCCGACGGCGGGGTGGTCCCGCCGCTGGTGGGCATCTGGGCGGCGTTCACGTCCTTGCAGTCCACCTTGTCGACCCCCACCACCTTTGCCTGCTGGGTCTGCCGGTCGAAACCGACCCCGGTCCGCTCGTGCGGGGGCGCACCGCCCGGCCAGAGCGCCACCAGCCCGACGACTACCGCGGTGGCGAACGGGATGAGCACGGCCGCGATGACCTTGCGCAGATGCTTCGAGACGGGCGCGGCAGGGCCATGGCTGTGCGAGTGGCCGTGCTGATGGCCTCGCGGTTCGGAGTCGATTTGGGGGGACGTCACCGGCCGATCATCGCAAGAAGAGAGGGCCCTCTGTTCATTACGCCGGACAGGAGGCTAGCGTGGAGGAACCTTTGCACACGCGGGAGCTCGGAGCACCGGGCTGAGAGGGCGCTGATATCCGTACATCCGTACGGGACAGGCTGCGCCGACCGCCGAACCTGTTACCGGGTAATGCCGGCGTAGGGAGTAGGTCTCATGACCACATCGGACGCACGCACGCCTGCCTCGAACCAGAGCGACGAGGCCGGGAAGTCCATCGGCTGGCACAAGGGATACGTCCAGGGCTCACGCCCGGACCTCCGGGTGCCGGTCCGTCAGGTGCACCTCACCAACGGCAAGGACGTGACGCTGTACGACACGTCGGGGCCGTACACCGATCCCACCACCGAGACCGATGTCCGTCGCGGGCTCGCACCGCTGCGGGAGAACTGGATCACCGCGCGCGGCGACACCGAGGAGTACCCGGGACGCCCCGCGCGCCCCGAGGACGACGGGCTCAAGCACACCTCGCCGCGAATGGGGTCTCCCCTGCTCGAGCGAAGCCGAGAGCTTGGGGAAGGGCTGCGCAACCTCGACGCGGTCTTCCCCGGCCGGCCCCGGCTGCCCCGCCGGAGCCGGGACGGGCAGCCGGTGACCCAGCTCGCGTATGCCCGCCGGGGTGAGATCACCCCGGAGATGGAATACGTGGCGATCCGGGAGAACGTCGAGCCCGAGGTGGTGCGCGAGGAGATCGCCGCGGGGCGGGCCGTACTGCCGGCCAACGTCAACCACCCCGAGATCGAACCGATGATCATCGGGAAGCGGTTCCTGGTGAAGGTCAATGCCAACATCGGCAACTCCGCGGTGACGTCCTCCATCGAGGAGGAGGTGGAGAAGATGACGTGGGCGACGCGCTGGGGCGCCGACACGGTCATGGACCTTTCCACCGGCCGCAACATTCACACCACCCGTGAGTGGGTCCTGCGCAACTCCCCCGTGCCGATCGGCACCGTTCCCCTCTACCAGGCGCTCGAAAAGGTCGACGGCCGGGCCGAGGAGCTGACCTGGGAGATCTACAAGGACACCGTCGTCGAGCAGGCCGAGCAGGGCGTCGACTACATGACGGTCCACGCCGGCGTACGCCTGCCGTACGTCCCGCTGACCGCCCGGCGCAAGACCGGCATCGTCTCCCGCGGCGGTTCGATCATGGCGGCGTGGTGCCTCGCGCACCACAAGGAGTCGTTCCTGTACGAGCACTTCGAGGAGCTCTGCGAAATCCTCGCCACGTACGACGTGACGTACTCGCTGGGCGACGGGCTGCGCCCCGGCTCGATCGCCGACGCCAACGACGAGGCCCAGTTCGCCGAACTGCGCACGCTCGGCGAACTGAACACGATCGCCAAGCGGCACGGCGTCCAGACCATGATCGAGGGCCCGGGCCACGTCCCGATGCACAAGATCAAGGAGAACATCGACCTCCAGCAGGAGATCTGCGAGGAGGCGCCGTTCTACACGCTCGGCCCGCTGACCACCGATGTCGCTCCGGCGTACGACCACATCACCTCGGGCATCGGCGCGGCGATGATCGCGTGGTGGGGCACGGCGATGCTCTGTTACGTCACGCCCAAGGAGCACCTCGGCCTGCCCAACCGCGACGATGTGAAGACCGGCGTCATCACGTACAAGATCGCGGCCCATGCGGCGGACCTCGCCAAGGGGCACCCCGGGGCGCAGGACTGGGACGACGCGCTCTCCGACGCCCGTTTCGAATTCCGCTGGGAGGACCAGTTCAATCTGGCTCTCGACCCGGTCACGGCGCGGGAGTTCCACGACGAGACGCTGCCCGCCGAACCGGCGAAGACCGCGCACTTCTGCTCGATGTGCGGGCCGAAATTCTGTTCGATGAAGATCTCCCAGGACATCCGCCGTGAACACGGCGGATCAAAGGCGGAGATCGAGGCGGGCATGGCGGAGAAGTCCAAGGAGTTCGCGGCAGCCGGCAACCGGGTCTATCTGCCGATCGCGGACTGATCCGTCCGACCCGTGGCCGAGTGGCGAAGACCGCGGCAGGCCTTCGCCACTCAGCCGCTGCTCTCCGCATGCGCACGGCAGGTTCCGGACGCTCGGTGCCGAAAAGCAGGTGATCAGGGCGGATGCGTGTCCGTAGGATCCGCGCATGAGCGATAGCGCGGCGGAGACGAACGAGGCGGACCGGAAGCCGTGTTGGCGAGGGCGGAAAGTCGCCTTCGTTCCCGTTGAAGTCGATGACGCCGAACTGCTGCAGGAGTGGCGGTCCGATCCGGCAACCGCTCATGCGATGGGCATCTGGCCACGTGCGATCACGTCGCTGCGAGAACGCATCGAGCGCGACCACGACGACCAGGACCGTGACGATTTCGTCGTCGTGCTTTCCGACGGCACGCCTGTCGGCCATGTGGCCCTGACCGAACAGGATGTCGCCGACGGTACGGCCGACGTCGAACTGATGCTGGCTCCGCAGCACCGCGGTCACGGATACGGCACGGACGCACTCGACGCGCTGACGGACCTGGCATTCGGCGAGTTGCCCATGTACCGCCTTCAGGCGGTCACCCACACGGACAACGCGGCCGCGCTCGCCGTTCTCGTCAGGTCGGGATTCGTCCAGGAGGGGATACGGCGATCCGCGTGTCTGCACCGGGGGCGCCGTCACGACGTCGCGGTGCTCTCACTGCTCCGTCCCGAGTGGGAGGCGCTGGCGCGCCCGAAGGCATGGGACCGCTGACCGACGCCGGTCCCGGCGCGCGGGCCGTTGGCCGACGCGGTGTTCCTGGTGGAGTTTCCCCGGACCCGGTCAGTCCGGCTCATGTTCCGGGCCGCCGAAGTCGGGGCTGGTGAAGTCCGGGCTGGTGAAGGTCGGGCGAGGGCCCGCCGCCGGGCCGTCGTCGGGGCTGGTGAAGTCCGGCCGGCTGTAGCCGATCCTCGGGATGCGGTTCTCCGAGCGGTGCGGGGTACGTGCCGCGGGGCCGGCCTCGGGGTCGGCGAGCGCGTCCCTGAGAAACGGCAGGATGCCACGCTCCAGCAGGGCGTGGCGCCATGCCTCCCTGGCACGCGCCACGTCCTCCGGAAGCTCGCTCCCGGGCTCCTCGGCGGGCTGCGACGTCGACCCGTTGCGCAGTGCGGTGACGAGCAGTCCGACGGCGGCGGCCAGGATGGCGGCGGCCATGACCGCCGCGAAGAACCAGCCCGCGGCGACCATGGTGGAGGCGAAGGACGGCGGCGGGCTGAGCAGTTTCAGCAGATAGCCGGCCAGCAGGAATATGAACGCGGCGGTGCCGGCGAGCACGGGCGCCAGGACCGTGACGACGGCTCCTATGCCGGCGCCCGACTGGCTCTGACGGTTCATGCCTGACCCGGGGCCGGTGTCCTCGTCCGTTCCTTCGTCCGGTCCGCGCAGCTCTTCGCGGGCCTTCACATAGTGCTCGTACTCGGTGGCGGCCGTCGCGGTGATCAGCGCCGTGGCGTCCAGCGCCATGGTGCGCAGCTGCACGGCGTTGAGCCGCTCGCCGACCGCGGCCAGATCCGGTCGTTCATGGGCGTGGCGCAGTGCGTCGTCGAGGATCCGCTCGTACTCGGGGCGGTCCTCGGCCAGCAGGTGCGGAGCGCTGTTCATGTGCATCCCCCGATGCTCCGTTGGGCCTGAATGCCCGCTCGGACCGGGCAGTTGGGCGGAAACGGAGGAGAGCCTGCTACTGATACGCCGATGGTAGAGCGCCCACGGCACGGGGTGACAGGGGGTTTCCGTAAATAGGCCCGGTGGTCGGCGTGGTCAGGTCGTGGAGCGTCTTCCCTGATGGACGTCAGTCATGCAGGGGCAGTTGGACGACCAGTAGTTTTCCGGCCATGGTCACTCCGCCGTCCATGGCGATGGCGAGTCCGTCCGCGTACACGTGCGGGCCGTCGACCACCGGGCCGGAACCGTCCTCTCCGTCCTCCGAGCCGACCTCGCCGAGGAGGTACGGAATGGGGCTGTGACCATGGACGATGCGTTGTCCGCCGTAGGTCGACAGCAGCTCCCGTACGGCCTGCGGCCCCGCCTCGTCGCGGAAGGCGAACCGCTTCGTGAGCTTCCGGAAGAGGTCCCAGCACTCATCGGCGTCGTTACGCGTGAGAATGGCGTGCACGGTGTCGTTGACGTCCTCGATGGTGCTGCCGTAGTCGAGGTATGCCGTCGTGTCGGAGTGCGTCAGCAGATGCCCGTCCTCCTCGACGATCGCGTCGAGCCGGGACATCCACTGGAGGTGGACGTCCTGGAGCCGCTCCATGTCGTTCTTCTGGCCGCCGTTGAGCAGCCAGGCGGCCTGGAAGGTGGCGGTGCCGGCGCCTGAGTTGACCGGGGTGTCGCCGAACCGCTTGGCGCCGATGAGCAGCAGTTCGTGATTGCCCATCAGGGCCTTGCAGTAGCCGCCCGCGGCCGCGGCCTCGGCGGAGAGGCGCATCACCAGGTCGATGACGCCGATGCCGTCGGGTCCCCGGTCGGTGAAGTCGCCCAGGAACCAGAGTCGGGCGTTGCCCGCGGACCAGTTGCCCTCGGCGTCGATGAGGCCCTGCTCGGCGAGGGCGGCGCGGAGCTCGTCCAGATAGCCGTGGACGTCGCCGACGACGTACAGCGGTCCGAGCCCCGGCTCCGCGGCGGGCCGCGGGTCGGGGACGGCCCGCACCTGGACGGTGTCACCGCGGTTGATCACCGGAAGGTCGCGTGCGGTGGGGGTGTACCCCTCCGGCAGCCCGTCTCCCGGAACGGCGTTGCCCGGGTGTGGCGGTGAAGGCGGCACCGGAGTCTGCGCATAGGGCGGGACGCGGAAGTCACGCAACGTCGCAGTCCGCACCACGGGTTCCTGACCGGCCCCCTGTGTCATCGACCCCTCCACCACCGTCGCGCCGCCGTACACCTGACGGGCCCTGCTGGTCGGGGCGGTCCGCGGTGTCGTGCGCCCATCATAGGAATGCGAATCGTGCTCTGTGACGCACCAGGGGTGGTGAATCCGGGCGCACGTCAGGTTCACCGGCCGATTGGTCCGAAATCACCTGATCAATCCCTGGTGGGGGAGCGGGGTGCACTGACCGTGGTGCGGGGTGGACGGCGTTGCGAGGACGTCCGGACGATGAGCTCCGTCGGTACGACCCGCTCCACCGGCCCGTCGTGTTTCACGCCTTCGATGGCATCGATCAGGAGTTGGACGACCGCCGTGCCGATTCTGCGCGGCTTGAGCGAGAGGGTGGTGATGGAGGGCTCGGTCGTCGCGTACACGGTGGACTCGCTGCAGCAGACCAACAGCAGGTCCTCGGGGACGCGCAGACCGTATCGGCGGGCGGCGGCCAGTAGATCGGTGCCGTTGGGGTCGAAGAGCCCGTAGACGGCGTCGGGCCGGTCCGGGCGTGCGAGCAGCCGGTCGGCGGCGACCGCGCCCGCGCACGGGTCGTGGGCGGGGTAGGACTCGTACACCGGCTCCTGGCCCACGCGCTCGCACCAGTGGAGGTACGCGGTGGTGGAGAGACGGGTGTACGTGTCGGTGGTGGTGCCGGTGAGCAGGCCGATGCGGCGGGCTCCGGCGGCGGCGAGATGATCGAGGAGGTCGAGCACGGCGGCCCGGTGGTCGTTGTCGACCCAGGCGGTGACGGGAAGGGAGCCGGCCGGCCGCCCGTCGGAGACGACGGGCAGCCCCTGGCGTACGAGTTCCGTGACGACCGGGTCCTGGTCGGAGGGGTCGATCACGACGGTGCCGTCGAGAGCGACGTTCGACCAGACGTCGTGGCGTGAGGTGGCGGGCAGGATGACGAGGGCGTAGCCGCGGGCGAGCGCGGCGGAGGTGGCCGCTCTGGCCATCTCGGCGAAATAGGCGAACTCGGTGAAGGTGAAGGGTTCGTCCCCGTAGGTCGTCACGGTCAGGCCGATGAGGCCGGACTTGCCGGTACGGAGGGTTCGGGCCGCGGCGGAAGGGCGGTAGCCCAGGCGCTCTGCGACCTCGCGGACATGGCGGCGGGTGGCGTCCGGGAGCCTGCCCTTGCCGTTGAGCGCGTCGGAGACGGTCGTGATGGAGACGCCGGCGGCGGCGGCCACATCCCGGATTCCCGCTCGCCCTTGCCGACCGCCGCGCCGGGGTGTCTCCGTCCGGCTCACCTGGTGCTTCCCTGCTGCTGTCATGGCGAGCCGATAGTAGGGCTCGGAAGGGAGGTTGGACCGGCCGCATATTCACTCGTTGGCAGGCACGTTTCTGCATGATCATTGAGCATCAAATGCCTTGAAAACCAAGGGCGTTGGCGAGGTTGACCGTAGTGTGTCATGCGCCGAACCCGATGGGCCTACTAAATGGTCGATATCTCGAAGAGGTCTCATCTCACCTCTTCGAGGGACGCGCGCCACGGAGTGAGCCACCGGCGCGCGTCAGGGAGGGAAGCGCTCCCCCCGTCCCCGGCCGCACGGGACGAGGGGAAGCTCCGATCCCGGCCGCGCGGGGCGTTCGGGACGCTCCGGCCATTCGCAGCGGAGCCCAATCCTCATAAGGTGAGCAGTATTGATGTGTACAGACGGTCTAGGAGGACCTGCGGTGAGCGAGACGAGCCCCAAGCTGCGCGCCGAGCTGGACGGCGTCCCCGCCTATGTGCCGGGCAAGCCGGCTGCTGCCGGTGGACCGGTTGCGTTCAAGCTGTCCTCCAACGAGAACCCCTATCCCCCGCTGCCCGGGGTGATGGAGACCGCACTGGCCGCGGCCGCGAACTTCAACCGCTACCCGGACATGGCCTGCACCGGCCTGATGAACGAGCTGGCCGACCGTTTCGGTGTGCCCGTCTCCCACCTCGCCACCGGAACCGGCTCGGTCGGGGTGGCGCAGCAGCTGCTCCAGGCCACCTCGGGTCCGGGGGACGAGGTCATCTACGCCTGGCGTTCCTTCGAGGCGTACCCGATCATCACGCAGGTCAGCGGCGCGACCTCGGTGAAGGTCCCGCTGACCGAGGGTGAGGTGCATGACCTCGACGCGATGGCGGACGCGATCACGGACCGCACCCGGATGATCTTCGTCTGTAACCCCAACAACCCGACCGGGACCGTGGTGCGCCGGGCCGAGCTGGAGCGATTCCTGGACCGCGTGCCGGGCGATGTCCTGGTGGTGCTCGACGAGGCGTACCGGGAGTTCATCCGCGATGCCGAGGTGCCGGACGGCATCGAGATCTACCGGGATCGGCCCAATGTGGCGGTGCTGCGGACGTTCTCCAAGGCGTACGGCCTGGCGGGTCTGCGGGTCGGTTTCGCCGTGGCCCACGAGCCGGTGGCGGCCGCGCTGCGCAAGACGGCGGTGCCCTTCGGGGTCAGCCAGCTCGCACAGGACGCGGCGGTTGCCTCGCTGCGTGCCGAGGACGAACTCCTGGGGCGGGTCGGCTCCTTGGTGTGCGAGCGGGACCGGGTGCAGCGGGCGCTGGCGGACCAGGGGTGGACCGTTCCCCAGTCCCAGGCGAACTTCGTCTGGCTGCGGCTCGGGGACCGTACCGCCGACTTCGCCGCGGTGTGCGAGCGGGCCGGCGTGATGGTCAGGCCGTTCGCGGGCGAGGGGGTGCGGGTCTCGATCGGGGAGGACGAGGCGAACGACCTGTTCCTGAAGGTCACGGAGTCGTACCGCAGGGAGCTGTAGAGCGGAGCAGGCCGCCTGCGCACCGGAAGCCCCAGGGCCCCGTACCTCGTTCCGCGAGGTACGGGGCCCTCGCGTTCTGGGGTCGGGAGGTGCCCGGACCGGGACTGTTCCGGGGTGTCTGCTTCGGGGGGATTGATCGGAACATCCCAAGAGGGGTACCCCGCCCGAACGTCCCGAAAGTCCGTGCGCCATAATTGCTTGTGAATGTGAACGCGTTCACAAGCCTGTCCTGTTTCCTCCCGTGATCAGTCTGATTTAAAGGGCAAACTGCCGGTGTGACTACGGCGACGTAAGGAGAAGACGACGTGGAGCTAGCTCTGGCGCCGGAAACCCTGGCGCGATGGCAATTCGGTATCACCACCGTCTACCACTTCCTGTTCGTCCCCCTGACGATCTCTCTCGCTGCGCTCACCGCCGGCTTGCAGACCGCCTGGGTGCGGACGAACAACGAGAAGTACCTCAGGGCCACGAAGTTCTGGGGGAAGCTCTTCCTCATCAACATCGCCATGGGTGTCGTCACCGGCATCGTCCAGGAGTTCCAGTTCGGTATGAACTGGTCCGACTACTCGCGGTTCGTCGGCGACATCTTCGGTGCCCCGCTCGCGTTCGAGGCACTGATCGCCTTCTTCTTCGAGTCCACGTTCATCGGGCTGTGGATCTTCGGCTGGGACAAGCTGCCGAAGAAGATCCATCTCGCCTGCATCTGGATGGTCTCCCTCGGGACCGTCCTGTCCGCCTACTTCATCCTGGCGGCCAACTCCTGGATGCAGCACCCGGTCGGCTACCGGATCAACAAGGAGCGTGGCCGGGCCGAGCTCACCGACTTCTGGCAGGTGCTCACCCAGAACACCGCGCTCGCCCAGTTCTTCCACACCATCACCGCCGCCTTCCTGGTCGGAGGCGCGTTCATGGTCGGCATCGCCGCCTTCCACCTGGCGCGCAAGAAGCACATCCCGGTGATGCGGACCTCACTGCGGCTCGGACTGATCACCGTCGTGATCGCCGGACTTCTCACCGCCGTCAGCGGTGACCGGCTCGGCAAGGTCATGTTCAAGCAGCAGCCGATGAAGATGGCCGCCGCCGAGGCGCTCTGGGAGGGGCAGGACGGGGCTCCCTTCTCGATCTTCGCGGTCGGCGACGTGGCCAAGGGCCACAACACCGTGGAGATCTCCATCCCGGGGGTACTGTCCTTCCTCGCGGACGACAGCTTCACCTCGCACGTCCCCGGCATCAACGACATCAACAAGGCCGAGCAGGAGAAGTTCGGCCCCGGCGACTACCGGCCCAACATCCCGGTCGCGTTCTGGAGCTTCCGCTGGATGATCGGCTTCGGGATGGCGTCCTTCGCCCTCGGCCTCCTCGGACTGTGGCTGACGCGACGGAAGTTCATGCTGCCGCCGGCGATGCGGACCGGTGAGGACGAGGTTCCCCATCTGGTCCTCTTCAAGAACAAGGCGCTCAGCCCGAAGCTCACCAAGTGCTACTGGATCGTCGCGCTCTGGACGCTGCTCTTCCCGCTGATCGCCAACTCCTGGGGCTGGATCTTCACCGAGATGGGCCGCCAGCCCTGGGTCGTCTACGGCGTGTTCCAGACCCGCGACGCGGTCTCCCCCGGCGTTTCGCAGGGCGAGGTGATCACCTCGTTGATCGGCTTCACCCTGCTCTACGCCGCGCTCGCAGTGGTCGAGGTCAAGCTGCTCGTGAAGTACATCAAGGCCGGACCGCCGGAGCTCACGGAGGCCGACCTCAAACCGCCCACCAGGATCGGCGGCGACGACCACGACGACGCCGACCGGCCGATGGCCTTCTCCTACTGAGAGCAGAGGAGCTGAGAGATGGAACTCCACGACGTCTGGTTCGTGCTCATCGCCGTCCTCTGGACCGGCTACTTCTTCCTGGAGGGATTCGACTTCGGGATCGGTGTCCTCACCAAGCTGCTGGCCCGGGACCGCAAGGAGCGGCGGGTGCTGATCAATACGATCGGCCCCGTCTGGGACGGCAACGAAGTGTGGCTGCTCAGCGCGGGCGGTGCGACCTTCGCCGCCTTCCCCGAGTGGTACGCCACCCTGTTCTCCGGTTTCTACCTGCCGCTGCTGATCATCCTGATCTGCCTGATCGTGCGGGGTGTCGCCTTCGAGTACCGGTCGAAGCGGCCCGAGGAGAAGTGGCAGACCAACTGGGAACACGCGATCTTCTGGACCTCGCTGATCCCGGCACTGCTCTGGGGCGTGGCCTTCGGGAACATCGTGCGCGGCGTGAAGATCGACGCCGGCATGGAGTACGTGGGCAACTTCTGGGACCTGCTCAACCCGTACGCCATCCTCGGCGGACTGGTCACGCTCACCCTCTTCACCTTCCACGGTGCCGTGTTCGCGGGGCTCAAGACGGTCGGGGACATCCGGGAGCGGGCGCGCAAGCTGGCGCTGAGGCTGGGACCGGTCACCGCGGTGCTCGCCCTCGGCTTCCTGATCTGGACCCAGATCGACAACGGCGACGGCTGGAGCCTGCTGGCGATGATCATTGCCGCGGTGGCACTGATCGCCGCGATCGGCGCCACCGCGGCGGGACGCGAGGGCTGGGCGTTCGCGCTCTCCGGCGTGACCATCGCGGCCGCGGTCGCCATGCTCTTCCTGGCGCTCTTCCCGAACGTCATGCCGTCCTCGCTGAACGACGCCTGGAGCCTCACGGTCACCAACGCCTCGTCCACTCCGTACACGCTGAAGATCATGACCTGGTGTGCGGGGATCGCCACCCCCCTCGTCCTGCTCTACCAGGGCTGGACGTACTGGGTGTTCCGCAAGCGCATCGGTACGCAGCACATCGCCGAAGCGCACTGAACGCACCCGGGGCCTGTCCGGGCCCGAACCGCCGGACAGGCCCCGGCCCACCGACCGAGTTCGCTAGGGGCTGTTTCACGTGAAACCGATCGACCCGCGCCTGCTCCACTACGCGCGCGCCACCCGCCTCTTCCTGGCAGCCGTGGTGGGGCTCGGAGTCGTCGGGGCGGCGCTGGTCATCGCCCAGGCGATGCTCGTCGCCGAAGTGGTGGTGGGCGGGTTCGAGGACGGGGTGACCGTCTCCGGGCTGCGGACCCCGCTGATCCTGCTCGCGGCGGTGGCGCTCGGGCGGGCGTTGGTCTCCTGGCTGACCGAACTGGCCGCGTACCGGGCCAGCGCGGCGGTCAAGTCCGAACTCCGCGGCCGACTGCTGGAGCGGGCCGCGGAGCTCGGGCCCGGCCTGCTGAGTGACCGGCGCACCGGCTCCCTGGTGACGCTCGCCACCCGGGGTGTCGACGCGCTCGACGACTACTTCGCGCGTTATCTGCCACAGCTCGGACTCGCGGTGGTCGTGCCGGTGGCCGTCCTTGCCAGGATCGTCACCGAGGACTGGGTCTCGGCAGCGATCATCGTGGTCACGCTGCCGCTCATCCCGCTTTTCATGATCCTCATCGGCTGGGCCACCCAGTCACGGATGGACCGCCAGTGGCGGCTGCTGTCCCGGCTCTCCGGGCACTTCCTCGACGTGGTCGCCGGACTGCCGACGCTGAAGGTATTCGGCCGTGCCAAGGCACAGGCCGAATCCATTCGCGCCATCACCTCGCAGTACCGGCGGGCCACGCTGCGGACCCTGCGGATCGCGTTCCTGTCGTCCTTCGCTCTGGAGCTCCTGGCGACCCTGTCGGTGGCCCTCGTCGCCGTCACCATCGGCATGAGGCTCGTACACGGTGAACTCGACCTCTACACCGGTCTGGTGGTGCTCATCCTGGCCCCCGAGGCCTATCTGCCGATCCGCCAGGTCGGAGCGCAGTACCACGCGGCCGCCGAGGGGCTCTCGGCCGCGGAGGAGATCTTCTCGGTCCTGGAGACCGAGCCCCGGCGGGGCGGCACGGCGGCTGTCCCGGAGTCGCTGCGGCTGGAGCTGGAGGGTGTGACCGTACGGCACGAGGGCCGCGACGCGCCTTCGTTGGACCATGCCTCGCTGGTGGTGGACAAGGGGGAGACCGTTGCCCTGGTCGGCCCGAGCGGCGTCGGGAAGTCCACCCTTCTCGATGTGGTGCTGGGCTTCACGGCACCCGACGAGGGACGTGTGCGGGTCGGCGGCGTCGATCTGGCGACCCTGGACCCGGAACGCTGGCGGGAACGGATCGCCTGGGTCCCGCAGCGCCCGTATCTTTTCGCGGGCACGATCGCGGAGAACGTACGGCTGGCCCGGCCGGACGCGGACGACGGCGCGGTGACGGCGGCGTTGCGGGACGCCGGAGCGTACGACTTCGTGGCGGAACTGCCGGACGGTGCGCAGACGCTCCTCGGCGAGGACGGCGCGGGCCTCTCCGCCGGTCAGCGCCAGCGGCTCGCACTCGCGCGCGCCTTCCTCGCCGACCGCCCGCTGCTGCTGCTCGACGAGCCGACCGCGAGCCTGGACGGCGAGACGGAAGCGGGGATCGTCGAGGCGGTACGGAGACTGGCGGAGGGGCGGACCGTGCTGCTGGTCGTGCACCGCCCGGCGCTGCTTCCGCTGGCCGACCGGGTGGTGAGACTCGAACCTGGAGTGATACCCCGACCCGTGAAGCCCGAGGAGTCCGCCGCGGGGCCACGTCCTGCGGACGCACCCGCCGCAGGACGCGCCGCGGCGCCGGAGCCGGAGGCGCTGCGGGACACCGCGGGCCGCCCCGGACGGGTCCTCGCCCGGGTCCGGGAGGCCGCCGGGGCGCAGCGCGGACAGCTGGCACTCGCGCTGCTGCTGGGAAGCCTCGCCCTGGGCTCGGCCATCGGACTCATGGCCGTCTCCGGCTGGCTGATCTCCCGTGCCTCCGAGCAGCCTCCGGTGCTTTATCTGATGGTCGCCGTGACCGCGACCCGCGCCTTCGGCCTCGGACGGGCCGTCTTCCGCTACGCCGAGCGCCTGGTGTCGCACGACGCGGTGCTCAAGATGCTCGCCGAGCTGCGCGTCGCGGTCTACCGCGGGCTGGAGCGCATAGCGCCGGCCGGTCTGCGCCGAACCCGGCGCGGGGATCTGCTTTCCCGGCTCGTCGCCGATGTCGACGCCCTGCAGGACTACTGGCTGCGCTGGCTGCTGCCCGCCGGGACCGCCGTCGTCGTGGGAGCGGCGACCGCCGGGTTCATCGGCTGGCTGCTGCCGGCGGCGGGCGTCGTGCTGGCCGCCGGACTGCTGCTGGCCGGAGCGGGGGTGCCGCTGGTCAGCGGCGCCTGCTCCCGCCACGCGGAACGCCAACTGGCTCCCGCACGTGCCGATCTGGCCACCCGGATCACGGATCTGCTCGGCGGGACCGCCGAACTGACCGTCGCGGGCGCCCTGCCCGCTCGCAAGGCGCGGACCCGGGAGGCCGACGGCGTCCTGACCCGCATCGCCGCCCGCGCGGCGAGCGCCACAGCGCTCGGCGGCGGCCTCATCGCCCTGATCGGTGGCCTCACCGTCGTCGCCACCGCACTCGTCGCCCTCCCCGCCGTGCACGACGGGCGGCTCGCGGGTGTGGAGCTCGCGGTGGTGGTGCTCACGCCGATGGCAGCCTTCGAGGCTGTGATCGGTCTGCCGCTCGCCGTGCAGTACCGGCAGCGGGTCAAGCGCAGCGCGGAGCGGGTGTACGAGGTGCTGGACGCCCCGCTGCCCGTGCGCGAACCGGACAGTCCGGCCGGGACGCCCGGATCGCCCTTCCCGCTGGAAGTCCGGGGGCTGTCCGCCCGGTACGCGGGAGCGGAACGGGACGCCCTGGACTCCGTCGATCTCCGCCTGACGGCAGGTCGGCGGATCGCGGTGGTCGGGCCTTCCGGCTCCGGGAAGACGACCCTCGCGCAGGTCCTGCTCCGCTTCCTGGACGCTCGGAAGGGGACTTACCGGATCGGCGGAGTCGAGGCCTGTGCACTGGAGGGGGACACAGTGCGGGGTTTCGTCGGGCTGTGCGCCCAGGACGCCCACATCTTCGACAGTTCCATCCGGGAGAACCTGCGGCTGGCCCGTACCGGCGCGACGGACGAGGAACTGCGGGCCGCCCTCGACAGGGCACGGCTGCTCGACTGGGCCGAGGCGTTGCCCGACGGGCTCGACACCCTCGTCGGCGAACACGGCGCACGTCTCTCCGGCGGCCAGCGCCAACGCCTCGCCCTGGCCCGGGCGATCCTGGCCGACTTCCCCGTACTCGTTCTGGACGAGCCCGCCGAACACCTCGACCTGGCGACCGCGGACGCCCTGACCGCGGACCTGCTGGCCGCCACCCGGGGGCGTACGACGGTGCTGATCACCCACCGCCTCCAGGGGCTCGAAGCCGTCGACGAGGTGGTGGTGCTGGAGGCCGGGCGGGTCGTGCAGCGGGGCCCGTACGCCGATCTCGCCGCCGAGGAAGGCCCATTGCGCCGGATGCTGGAGCGCGAGCGGGAGACCGAAGGGGTGGCTGAGGAGGCGATGGGCGTGCGGGTGTGAACGGGAGAGCGCAGGGGTTCCGAGGGAGCCGTCGGCGTGCGGGTGTGAGCGGGGCGGCACGACAGCCGACTTTCCTCACTAATAGGGACTAACTAGTCTCGGGGTATGCCAGAGCAGGACCCGAAGGACTCACTCGAAGCCGCGACCCGGGTGACCCGCAGCCTGCAGGGTCTGTCCACCGAACTCACCGCCCGGGTACCGCAGCTGCTGGAAGCCATGCGTTCCGTCGGCACGGGCCTCGAACTGCACTCCACCCTCGACCGGATCTGCGAGACGGCGGCCGAACTCGCCCACTCCCGCTACGCCGCCATCGGCGTCGTCGACCAGGAGGGCGAGGGGCTCTCCGATTTCGTCACCTACGGAGTGCCGGACGAGGTGGCGCACGAGATCGGCCGCCGCCCCGACGGGCACCGCGGACTGCTCGGCGCGCTGATCCACGATCCTGTCCCGGTGCGGCTCGCCGACCTGACGGCCGATCCCAGGTTCGCCGGATTCCCGCCCGGCCATCCCCCGATGCGCACCTTCCTCGGCGTCCCGATCCGGGTCCAGGGAGAGATCTTCGGAAATCTCTATCTGGCGGAGAAGGACGACGGGGGCGAGTTCAACGACTACGACCTGCACATGCTGCGGGTGCTCGCCACGGAGGCCGGGATCGCCATCGGCAACGCCCGGCTGTACGAGGCGGCACGCCAGCGTGAGCGGTGGATCGACGGGTCGGTGGCGGTGACCACCGCCCTGCTCTCCGGCGGTGACGCCGATGACGCGCTCTCCGTCGTCGCCGAACAGGCCCGCCATCTCGCCGCGTCCGCCGCCGGGATCGTGCTGCTGCCTGCCGAGGAGGGCGGCTTGGAGATCGTCGCCGTCTCCGCGGAAGACTCCTGCGCCCCGCTGGGGGTGATCATCGGGCCGGAGAGCCCGGTGGTGGCGAGCTTGCTGAGCGGCGAGGCGGTCTTCATCGACGACTCGGCCACCGATCCCCGCATGATCAGCAGGCTGGCCCAGCACTTCGGCCCGAGCATGCTGCTGCCCCTGCACAGCGGCGGCCGGGTGCTGGGCGCGCTCGCCACCCCTCGCGCTCGGGGCGACCGGCCGTTCACGGAGACGGAACGGACCCTCGCCAACCAGTTCGCCTCACAGGCCGCGCTCGCGTTGATGATGGCCGAGGCGCAGCGGGACCGGGAGCGGCTCGCGGTGTACGAGGACCGCGACCGGATCGCCCGCGATCTGCACGACCTGGTCATCCAGCGGCTGTTCGCCACCGGAATGATGCTGGAGAGTGCCCAGCGCCGGTCGGTCGTGCCCGAGGTACAGACGGGTGTCGGCCGGGCGGTCGACGAACTGGACGTGACCATTCAGGAGATACGTACCGCGATCTTCGCGCTGCAGCAGGAACCCGCCGAGGCGCCGTCCGGGCTGCGCACCCGCGTACTGCGCGAGATCAACATGGCGGCGGTCCCGCTGGGGTTCAAACCCTCGCACCGCTTCCTCGGCCCGGTGGACTCGCTGGTCGGCGAGCTGACTGGTAAGAACCTGATCGCGGCGCTGCGTGAGGCGCTCTCCAATGCCTTCCGGCACGCGGAGGCCTCGTCGATCGATGTGGTCGTCGACGCGACCGGCGCACTGCCCGACGGGAGGGACGCGGTGCGGCTGTCGGTCGCCGACGACGGGGTGGGCATCCCGCAGGGCGGTCGGCGCAGCGGCCTGCGGAACCTGGCGCGCCGGGCGGAATCGCTTGGTGGCGCGAGCTGGTTCGGGCCCGGCATCGGGGAGGACGGGGGCGGCACGACGGTGGTGTGGCAGGCGCCGATCTGAGGCCGCCGGGAGCTCAGCGGCCCGGCCCCGCAGGGGCGTCGGGGCTTGGGCCTCAGCTGTGCGCGTCAGCGTGGAGCGTCGGGAGCAGCGCGCCTCAGTGTGGGGCGTCCGTCGTCCGGCGCTCGGCGAGGATGCGTTCGATGACGACCGCGACGCCGTCGTCGCCGTTGGTGGCGGTCCGGCCGGACGCGGCGGCGAGCGCGGCCGGGTGGGCGTTGCCCATCGCGTACGACGTGCCCGCCCAGCTGAGCATTTCCACGTCGTTGGGCATGTCGCCGAAGGCCACGACCTCGGCGGGCGAGATGCCGCGCTCGGCGCAGCAGAGCGCCAGGGTGCTGGCCTTGGAGACGCCCGGGCCGCTGACTTCCAGCAGGGCCGTGGGGCTGGACCGGGTGAAGGAAGCCCGGTCGCCGGCTGCCGTACGGGCCAGGGCGAGGAAGTCGTCCGGGGCCAGTTCGGCGTGGTGGGCGAGGAGCTTCAGCACGGGGGCGCCGGTGCCGGGCGTCTCCTCGTGGAGCAGCTTCTCGGCGACGGCGACGGTGGCACCCGGGTCCAGGTGGAAGGGCGGGTAGGCCGGCTCGTAGTGGATGCCGGTGGTCAGCTCTACGGCGAAGGTGGTGCCGGGGGCGGCGGCACGCAGGGTGTGCACGACGTCGAGGGCGATGTCGCGTGCCAGCGGGCGGACCTTGACCAGCTTGCCGTCCGCGTGCAGGTCGGCGACCGCGGCGCCGTTCGCGCAGATTGCCAGGCCGTGGCCGTGGACATGCTCGCTGACGACGTCCATCCAGCGCGCCGGGCGTCCGGTTACGAAGAAGACCTCGATGCCGGCCTCCTCGGCGGCGGCGAGCGCGGCGACCGTACGGTCCGAGACGGTCTTGTCGTCGCGCAGCAGGGTGCCGTCCAGGTCGGTGGCGATCAGCCGGGGAGCGGCAGGCGAAGGCGAGTCGGTAGCTGAGGTCACACGGCCATTCTCGCGTACGACGGTGCACGGGCGTGCAGAGGGGCGCGCATATGGGGATGCGCGCCCCCTGACCGGCGAACATGCCTGACGCACATGCCAGCGGGTCCGGTCCGAGCGGTCCGAGCGCTCTGTGCTGGGTTCGCGGGCTGGTCCGCCCAGGCCGGCCCAAGCCGCCCGAGTCGACCCGTGCTGATCCGCTCGTGCCGGTCCGGGTGTCCGGTCAGCGGCCGAGCTGGGACAGGCCCTCGGTGGCGATGCGCTCGAAGATCTTCTCGTCCGCGGCGAAGTCGGAGTCGGGGATCGGCCAGTGAATGACGATCTCCGTGAAGCCCAGCGCGAAGTGGGTGCCCGCGAAATCCACGAAGGCGTCGAAGGACTGCAGCGGACGGCCCGGCGTGAAACCGGTGAGAAGGATCTTGTCCAGCCCGGCGACATCCCGGCCGCTGGACTCGCAGGCCGCTCCCAGCTTGGTGAGCTGTCCGCGAATGGCCTCCACGGACTGCTCCGGGGTGCCCGCTTCGTACAGCTTCGGGTCGCCCGTGGTGACCCAGGCCTGGCCGTACCGTGCGGCGAGCTTCATCCCGCGCGGGCCGGTGGCGGCCACCGCGAAGGGCAGCCGCGGCCGCTGCACACAGCCGGGGATGTTCCGGGCCTCGTTCGCAGCGTAGAACCGGCCTTCGTGCGTCACCGAGGGCTCGCGCAGCAGCTGGTCGAGCAGCGGTACGAACTCGTCGAAGTGATCGGCCCGTTCGCGCGGCGTCCAGGCCTCCTCGTCGCTCCGGCGCAGCGTCGTGGCGTCGAATCCGTTGCCGCCGGCGCCGATGCCGAGGGTGACGCGTCCCTGGGAGACGTCGTCCAGCGTGATGAGGTCCTTGGCCAGCGTGACGGGGTGCCGGAAGTTGGGGGAGGTGACGAGGGTGCCCAGGCGCAGCCGCTGGGTGGCCGCGGCCGCGGCGGTGAGGGTCGGTACCGCACCGAACCACGGCCCGTCGCGGAAGGTCCGCCAGGCCAGGTGGTCGTAGGTGTAGGCGGAGTGGAACCCAAGATCCTCGGCACGCTGCCAGAGCTTTTTCCCCTCGCTCCAGCGGTGGATCGGCAGAATTACAGTGCTCAGACGCATGGCTACGACCATACGGGTCCGAAAACAGATGGTCCGCCTCCGCGGAAGCGCACAGGCCTCGGCGTCCCGGTCGCCGGATCAGCCGCGGGAGCGCAGGAATGCGGGCGGCACGGCAGCGGTGAGCCAGACTCCGTTGGCGCTGACGTAGAAGGTGTGGCCCGCGCGGTGCAGGGCGCCCGCGTCCACGGACAGGACCACGGGGCGGCCGCGCCGGGCCCCGACCCTGGTAGCGGTCTCACGGTCGGGCGAGAGATGGACGTGCGTGCGGTTCATGGGCCGCAGGCCCTCCCTGCGGATTGCGTCCAGCGCGCTGCCCACCGTGCCGTGGTAGAGGTATGCGGGCGGTTCGGCCGGCGGGAGGGCGAGGTCCACCGGGACGGTGTGGCCCTGGCTGGCGCGAATACGGCCGTTCTCGACGGCGAAGCGCTGTTTGTCGTTGACGGCGACTACATGGTCGAGCTCGCTCCGGGTGATCGGGAAGTTGTTGCGGGTCGTGGCGCGCAGCAGTTCGCCGATCGGTACCCAGCCGTTGGCGTCGAGCGTGATGCCGATCCGCTCCGGCTGGTGCCGCAGGTGTTTCGAGAGGTACTTGGACACCTTGATGGTGCGTCTTTCGTCCATTCCGTCAGAGTGCCCGCGGCGGTCGCTCACGCGCATCCGGATTTCACCTCGATTCACTAAAGTAATTTTATTCGCTGTAGCAATTTTCGTCCACAGGTTTGATCCACAGCCAACTCAAGTTATCCACAGGCTAATTGGAAAGTCTGTGGACAAGTCCACTAAAAATCAACCGTTTTGAGTAATACTCTTTATTTCGCCAGTAGATGAGGCAAGTGCGTCCAATGTCCTTGACTGCACCTCACGTTCCGCCGCTGCCGCGACGAAGGCGGACACGTTCTCCGACCCAACCAGGCGTTGTACGGAACGAATTGTCTCCGCCGGCAGATCCACCTGGCACGTCGCGGATGGCGAGGCAGCCGAGGTGAGCGGCCTGTCCGCGCCGAGGTGGTGTTGCAGATGCCGGGTGGCGAACACCCGCATCGCACGAGCCAGTTCGGCGTCAACCGTCTGCTGGGCGAGCGGGCGCAACTTGCGCACCATCGTGGCCGCTTCCGCCGCGTCCGAGTCCGTCGGCGGGCGATGGCCGAGATACCGCGCGAAGACGTGCTCGGTGGTGAACTCCAGGAATCTTGAGGCGATGTGCTCGACCTGGCCGCGAAGTTCCCTGAGATGACCGGAGATTGCGCTGAGCGGTACGCCGGCGGCGTTCAACTCGACTGCTGCAGCCAGCTCTTGCGGGCTCGGGACCAGGAACTCGTCATCCCGCCCCGGGACGCGTTCCAGCACGCCGAGGTCCACCGCCTCGGCGACCGCCTCGTCGTCCGGACTGCCGCCGAACCTGCTGTTCAGCTCGGCCCGGCTGATCCGGTCGGCCTGCTCGTCCGTCCAAGGGCCGTGCACCTCGGCGACGAGCCCCAGCACCCCGCCCAGGCCGCGGCCCGTGTCCCAGGCCTCCAGGAGTTCCTTGATGCTGGCCAGGGTGTAGCCGCGATCCAGCAGATCGGCGATCTGCCGGAGCCGCGAGAGATGGGTGTCGCGGTAGACGTTGGCCCGGCCGCGTCGTTCCGGCGTCGGCAGCAGGCCGCGGTCCTGGTAGGCGCGGATCGTCCGGACCGTGGCGCCGCTCGCATGCGCCAGGTCCTCGATCCGGTACTCGGCGGCGGACCGGCCGGCCGCCGCCGACGACTGCCCGCGGCCGCTCACAGCGGCGGCTTCAGGCGGGCGATCCCGCGCAGCGCACCGGGGCTGAAGCGGGACAGGAACCGGGCGCCGCGGGCCTCCGGCGTCACCGGCACGACGGCCTGGTTGCGCACCACCGCCTTGAGGATCGCGTCCGCGACCCTCTCCGGCGGATAGTTGCGGAGCCCGTACAAGCGGCTGGTCCGCTTCCGCAGCCGCTTCTCCTCCTCGGCGTCGGCACCGGCGAAGTGTGTCGTCGCGGTGATGTTCGTATTGACGATGCCGGGGCAGATCGCGCTGACCCCGATCGACCGGTCGGCGAGTTCGGCCCGCAGGCACTCGCTGAGCATCAGCACGGCTGCCTTGGAGGTGCTGTAGGCGGGCAGCGCCCGGGAGGGCTGATAGGCGGCGGCGGAAGCCGTGTTGACGATGTGGCCGCCCTGGCCGCGCTCGGCCATCTGTCTGCCGAAGATCCGGCAGCCGTGGATGACACCCCACAGATTGACATCGAGGACGTTCTTCCAGTCCTCGCTCGTCGTCTCCAGGAAGGAGCCGGACAGGCCGATCCCGGCGTTGTTGACCAGGACGTCGACGACGCCGTACTCCCCGGCGACCTTCTCGGCGAGCTTCTCCATCGCCTGTTCGTCGCTGACGTCGACCACTTCGCCCCAGGCGGCCGGGGAGCCGATCAGGCGGGCCATCTCCGCCGTCCTGGCCGCCCCCTCCGCGTCCCGGTCGACGGCCACCACCCGGGCACCCGCCTCGGCGAAGGCGAAGGCGGTGGCCCGGCCGATGCCCCCGGCCGCCCCCGTCACGAGGACGAGTTGTCCGCCGAACCGGTCCGCGTAGGCCCCGGTCGGCGCGGTGTCCTGCATCGGTCGACCCTCCGCCCGCGCCGACTCGTTGGCGGCGACGAACTCGCTGATCCAGGATGCGAGCCGGTCCGGTCTGGTGCGCGGCACCCAGTGCTGGCCGGGCAGGGAACGCCGTACCAACTGCGGTGCCCACAGCTCCAGTTGGTCGTACAGGTGTTCCGAAAGGAAGATGTCGCCGGTCGGTGTGATCAGCTGGACAGGTACATGCGCGTAGGCGTCGGTACGGGGTCTGCGCAGGCGAGCCCGGACGTTGTCACGGTAGAGCCAGGCGCCGTGAGCCGCATCGCTGGGCAGGGAGGACGTCGGATAGTCGCCCGCGGGCACCTTCTCCAGCCGCTGGAGGATCCGCGGCCACTGCCTGCCGAGCGGGCCGCGCCAGGCGAGCTCGGGCAGGACCGGCGTATGCAGCATGTAGACATACCAGGACTTGGCGCCCTGTCCGAGCAGTTGGCCGACGCGGCGCGGGGTGGGTCGGGTCATCCGCTGCTTGATCCAGTGGCCGAAGTGGTCCAGGGAGGGCCCGGACATCGAGGTGAACGAGGCGATCCGGCCCTCGGTCCGCTCGACCGTGGCGAACTCCCAGGACTGGACCGAGCCCCAGTCGTGTCCGACCAGATGCACCGGCCGGTCCGGGCTCACGGCATCGACGACTGCCAGGAAGTCATCGGTGAGCTTCTCCAGGGTGAAGCCGCCGCGCAGCGGCGTCGGTGCTGTGGACCGGCCGTGCCCGCGTACGTCGTACAGCACGACGTGCCACTGATCGGCCAGCTGCCTCGCCACGTCCGTCCAGACTTCCTTACTGTCCGGGTAGCCGTGGACGAGGACGATGGTCGGCCGTGAATCGTCGCCCAACTCGGCGACGCACAGCTCGATTCCGCCCGTACGAACCCGGCGCTCGCGCGCCCCCGGCAGACTCATGCCGCCACCCTCTCCTCGGCCCAGCGCCGCACATGCGGCAGATCGTCGTCCAGCCAGAAGGCGCTCTGTTCGGGGTCCTTGGAGTCGGTGACCACCAGGATCTCCTCGAACTTGGCGCCCGTACCCCGGAATCCGAGGTGGGGTTCGACGGCCCACAGCCCGCGCTGCGGCGGATGGTCGGAGAAGCGGTACGGACTCCACAGCGGCGACCAGCCGTCCCGGTGGCCGTGCAATGCGTCGCTCACAAGTCCCTTGAGCGACTGGGTGCCGAAGCCGAACACATGCGGGGACCAGCGGTGCTCGGTGACGCGGTCGACCTTGTGGGCGATGACTCCGAAGGGGTACGCGCGATGTCTGTTGGCGTACCCCTGCTTGATCATCAGGCGTTCGACGTCCTCGTAGATCTCGCGCAGCGGACGCCGCTCCCGCACCTCGCGCAGAATCAGCTCGCGGTGGACTTCCAGATCGGCCAGGAGCTTGTCGTGCAGCGGGCTGAGACCGAGGCAGCCGGAGTAGCCGATGTCCGCCGTGAAGCCCTTGTGAACCGGGGCCATGTCGAGGATGAACGGCATCCCCGGCTCCAGCTTCCGATGGGTCGGGAAGAACTGCAGGGGCACCTTGAAGCCGGCGAAGGCCGTGCGGTCCCCGAACCAGGCGAAGGGGAGGTGGAACCAGTCCCGCACCCCGCGCTCGCGCAGCCAGTCACGCTGCATCCGGGCCGCCTCGCGCTCGGTCACCCCCGGCCGGAGCCGGGCGGCGACCGCCTCTGCGCAGTCGTACGCGAGACGCTGCACCTGTCTGAACCCCCGCAGCTCCGGGGCCTGTTCGTCCTTCACCGCCGAGGTCATGCCACCGTCCGTTCCTGCTGTGTGCGGTACGTGTCCGTAACGTGACACTGATGAATGTGACAATGGCCGGCGACTACGTCAAGGGGCGTGCGGAGACCTGTGGACAACCCCGGCCCTCGCCCCCGCCCCGACTCCGGAACTCCTACCTCGTGGTGGCCCCCTACGGGTCCGTACGCCTGGAGTCTGATGCGGATCCAGCCGCCTGGGCTGACGCCCGCTGTGGCCCGCGCCACTATCTTCGAAGACGTGACTGTGATCGCGACCGAAAGCCTGAGCAAGCGGTTCCCCCGGGTGACCGCGCTTGACCGGCTCTCCTTGGACATCGGGCCCGGTGTGACCGGCCTGGTGGGTTCCAACGGGGCCGGCAAGTCCACATTGATCAAGATCCTGCTGGGTCTGTCCCCCGCCACCGAAGGCCGGGCCGCGGTGCTTGGGCTCGACGTCGCCACCAGTGGCGCCGCCATCCGGGAACGGGTCGGCTACATGCCCGAGCACGACTGCCTGCCACCGGACGTCTCGGCCACCGAGTTCGTCGTCCACATGGCGCGGATGTCCGGACTGCCACCGACGGCGGCGCGCGAGCGCACCGCCGACACACTGCGCCACGTCGGTCTGTACGAAGAGCGCTACCGCCCCATCGGCGGCTACTCGACCGGCATGAAGCAGCGCGTGAAACTGGCCCAGGCGCTGGTCCACGACCCGCAGCTGGTTCTGCTCGACGAGCCGACCAACGGCCTGGACCCGGTCGGCCGCGACGAGATGCTGGGGCTGATCCGCCGCGTATACACGGACTTCGGCATCTCGGTCCTCGTCACCTCGCACCTCCTGGGTGAGCTGGAACGCACCTGTGACCACGTCGTCGTCATCGACGGCGGCACACTGCTGCGCTCCAGTTCCACCAGCGACTTCACCCAGACCACCACCACCCTCGCGGTCGAGGTCACCGACAGCGACACCCACCCGGACGGCACCGACGCGTTGCGCCAGGCCCTCACCCGGGCCGGCGTCAAGCTCGTGGGCCACGACGGTCTCGACGGGCAGGGGCTGCCCGGTGCGGGCCACATCCTGCTGATCGAGGCAACAGGCGAGGAGACGTACGACATCGTGCGTGACAGCGTCGCCGGGCTCGGACTCGGTCTCGTACGGATGGAGCAGCGGCGTCACCATATCGCCGAGGTCTTCCGTACCGAAGGGGAACCGCAGGCCGCAGCCGTGGCACAGACCGCGCCCGCGGTCGTCGGGGCCGTACAGCAGAAGGGGAGCGGTCGGTGATGAGCACTGAGACCGGGGCCGTGAGCGGGAGCGAGACCTCCCGGATCCACAACATCGGGTACCGCTCCTACGACGGCGCGCGGCTGGGCCGCGCCTATGCGCGGCGCTCGCTCTACTCGCAGTCTCTGCGGGGTTCCTTCGGACTGGGGCGGTCCGCCAAGTCCAAGGTGCTGCCGATGCTGCTCTTCGGTGTGATGTGCATGATCGCGGCGATCATCGTCGCCGTCGCCATCGCCACCCCGGGGAGCACGGCTCTGCCGATCAAGTACACGGCGTTCGCGATCTATCTGCAGGCCGTCATCGGCCTCTTCCTTGCCGCGCAGGCACCGCAGTCGGTCTCCCGTGACCTGCGTTTCAAGAGCGTGCCGCTGTATTTCTCGCGGCCGATCGAGCGGGTCGACTATGTTGTCGCGAAGCTCGCGGCCATGGCGTCCGCGCTCTTCATTCTCACCGGGGCGCCGCTCGTCATCCTCTACGTGGGCGCGCTGCTCGGGAAGTTCGACTTCGCCGACCAGACCAAGTGGTTCGGACAGGGGATGGTGTCGGTGGCGCTGCTCTCCGTGCTCTTCGCCGGACTGGGCCTGGTGATGGCCGCGCTGACACCGCGCCGCGGTTTCGGTGTCGCCGCGGTGATCGCAGTGCTGACCATCTCCTACGGCGCGGTCTCCACGGTCCAGGCCATCGCCTGGCAGACGGGTTCCGCAGGTGCCATCGAGTGGCTGGGGCTCTTCTCCCCCATCACGTTGATCGACGGTGTGCAGACCGCCTTCCTCGGGGCCAATTCGGCCTTCCCCGGAGGGGAAGGCCCGGGGGCCGGGGCCGGCGTGGTCTATCTGATCGTTGTTCTCGCGCTCATTGCCGGTTCGTACGCCGTACTGATGCGCCGCTACCGGAGGGTCGGGCTGTGACCACCATCGAGATCGACCACACCTCGCGCTGGTTCGGCAATGTGGTCGCCGTCAACGACGTGAGCATGACAGTGAGCCCCGGCGTCACCGGGCTGCTCGGCCCCAACGGCGCTGGGAAGTCCACGCTGATCAACATGATGGCCGGCTTCCTCGCCCCGTCGACGGGCACCGTCACGCTCGACGGCCAGACGATCTGGCGCAACGAAGCCGTGTACAAGGAGATCGGGATCGTGCCCGAGCGGGAAGCGATGTACGACTTCCTGACCGGCCGCGAATTCGTCGTCGCCAATGCCGAATTGCAGGGGCTGGGTGCCGCGGAGGCGCAGAAGGCGCTGGCCACGGTCGAGATGGAGTACGCGCAGGACCGAAAGATCTCGACGTACAGCAAGGGCATGCGCCAGCGCGTGAAGATGGCGTCCGCCCTGGTCCACGAACCATCGGTACTGCTGCTCGACGAGCCGTTCAACGGGATGGACCCGCGCCAGCGGATGCAACTGATGGAGCTGCTGCGACGCATGGGGGCCGAGGGCCGTACGGTGCTCTTCTCCTCCCACATCCTCGAAGAGGTCGAACAACTCGCCTCGCACATCGAGGTGATCGTGGCGGGACGGCACGCGGCGTCCGGTGACTTCCGGAAGATCCGCCGACTGATGACGGACCGCCCGCACCGCTACCTCGTACGTTCCAGCGACGACCGCGCACTCGCCGCCGCGCTCATCGCCGACCCGTCGACGGCCGGTATCGAGGTGGACCTGGGCGAACAGGCCCTGCGTATCCAGGCAGTCGACTTCGGACGCTTCACCGAACTGCTGCCGAAGGTCGCACGTGAACACGGAATTCGCCTTCTGACCGTTTCGCCGTCCGACGAGTCCCTCGAATCGGTCTTTTCCTATCTCGTAGCGGCCTGAGTAGTGGCCTGAAAGGAGCTGTGAAGCGTCATGTACGACCCCACAGTCGCCCGGCTCACCTACCGGGCCCTGCTCGGCCGGCGCCGGGCCGCCATCCTCTTCGTCCTGCCGGCCCTGCTGGTGATCATCGCCGTCGCGGTACGGACGTTCGCCGGAGCCGATGACCAGGTCGCCTCGGATGTGCTGGGCGGCTTCGCCATTGCCACGATGGTGCCGCTGATCGGCGTGATCGCCGGAACCGGAGCCATCGGTCCCGAGATCGACGACGGATCGATCGTCTATCTGCTGGCCAAGCCGGTGAAGCGGCCGACGATCATCTTCACCAAGCTGATCGTGGCCATCGCCGTCACGATGGTCTTCTCCGCGCTGCCCACGCTGATCGCGGGACTGATCCTCAACGGCAACGGCCAGCAGATCGCGGTGGCGTACACCATCGCCGCACTGGTCGCCTCGATCGCGTACAGCTCGCTGTTCCTGCTGCTGGGCACCGTCAGCCGGCACGCGGTCGTCTTCGGCCTCGTCTATGCCCTGGTGTGGGAGGCGCTGTTCGGCACCCTGGTGCCGGGGGCACGCACGCTCAGCGTGCAGCAGTGGTCCCTCGCGGTCGCCGAGAAGGTCGGCGGGGCGGGCACGATCACCTCCGACGTCGGGCTGCCGGTCGCGACCGTCCTGCTGGCGGCGGTCACGGTGTTGGCGACCTGGTACGCGGGGCAGAAGCTGCGCGCGCTGAAGCTGGCCGGGGAGGAGTGACCGGGAGTTTTCCGCCGGACGCCTCTCCCGCGCTCTGCGGCTGATCACTTCGATCTTCGTCAACCCTCGCCTCCTGGGCGGGGGTTGACGCATTTCGGACAGTAGTACGCGTAACTGTACGGTTATCGGTTCGTTGTGCAGGGCGCGTGGAGGCAACTGGAATCTGTGGCGTCGTAGCTTTCGTGAAACAGGGATTGCCGATGCCGGTGTGGGAGCACCCACCGGGTCGGTCGTTGAGCGAGTGGCAACCGTGAGCGTCCTCCGCCCCTCAAGCCCGGGAAGGGCTGTCCATCGTCGGTTTCGCGATCGGAAGGCATGCCCATGCCCACGGAAGTCGCACTGCTCGAATCGCGTGCGCTGCGCGTCGAGCAGATGGGGCGCGTCGACGCCCTCGACAAGGTCAAGAGTCTTGTCATGCTCCCGGACGGAATTCACCTTCGCACAGAGGATGTGGCCCGCTACTTCGAAGTATCCACAACCGCCGTCAGGAGGCTCACCGACCGCCATCAGAACGAGCTCGTGGAGAACGGGATGCGAGTACTGCGCGGCTCTGAGCTGCGCTCCTTCCATAGCGACATGCTGTCGCTATGGGCAGGTGAGGTGCCGGAAAGTTATCCACAGGCGGCGACCCGGCTCAGGCTCTACACCCGCAGGACCGTACTCAATGTCGCGATGCTTCTTCGCGACAGCGACATCGCCCGATGCGTCCGTACGTATCTGCTCGACGCCGAGCAGGACCTGCGCGCGGGCTACGCCTCGCTCGAACATCGGGTCACCCGGGTCGAGAGCTGCCTCGCCGGAGTGGGCAGTGCGCTTCAGGAGCTCGGGCCCGTCCTCAACCGGATGTCGCTCCGGCTCGACAGCCTCGACCGGAGGCTGGACGCCACCCATCAGGTCGTCGGCGCCATGAGCGTGCGGCTGGGGCACGTGTCCGAGGACCTCGTCCGTATCGACGGCAGGATGGATGATTTCGCCCGCCACCTTAAGGATCTGAACCGCCGCAACAAGCAGCGCTGATCCGAAGGTTGTGCACAGCCTTTCGGCGTCACCCGATAAATGAATGGCACCGAAAGGCCGTGCCGGGCACAGTGGTTGGTGCAGCACGTGCCGAATCGGCGCAGCAGGCGCTGGAATCGGCGCGGCATGCCCGGACAACAACAGCCGCATGCCGACATGGACGCCACAGGCCGGGAGAGGAGCGCGACGATGACCGAGAGTCCGAGTCCGTCGAGTTCCCAGCAGGGCGGGCCCGAGCCGGCACCGGAGTAGTCACCGACGACTCCGCCGTGCCGATCGGAGCGGGACGCCCGGGGCGGCCCTGCCTGCGCATCGCGCGGCCGCCCTCCCGGAGGATTGGCAGAGTGGTAAGGCAGCGGCTTGCTAAGCCGTCGTCGGGGCTGTGAACCCTGCGCGCGTTCGATCCGCGCATCCTCCGCAGCAGCAGTGCCGGATACGGCTGCCGGAATCGGTACGGCCGGACAGATCTTCCCGCCTCCCCGCAGCCGTAGTCCAGCTGTACGGTTAAAGCAGCTGCTCGAGTACCACAGCGATGCCGTCGTCCTCGTTGGAAGCGGTGATCTCCTGGGCAACGGCCTTCAGGTCCTCATGCGCGTTGGCCATCGCGACGCCCCGTTGCGCCCAGGCGAACATCGGGATGTCGTTCGGCATGTCGCCGAAGGCCAGAGTGTCCGCGGCCGTCACGCCCAGCCGGCGCGCGGCCAGCGAGAGTCCGGTCGCCTTGCTCAGCCCCAGCGGCAGGATCTCCACCACGCCCGGACCGGCCATGACCACGTCCACCAGATTCCCGACAGCTGCTCGCGCGGCCTTCGCCAGTGCGTCGTCGTCGAGATCGGGGTGCTGGATGTACACCTTGTTCAGGGGAGCCGACCACAACTCGGCCGGGTCCTCGGCGAAGACGGCCGGAAGGGGGCCTTCCTGTACGCGGTAGCCGGGGCCGACCAGCACATCGCCGTCGAGCCCGTCGCGGCTCGCCGCCAGTGCCAATGGGCCGACCTCGGCCTCGACCTTGGACAGCGCGAGACCGGCGAGCCGGCGGTCCAGCGTCAGCGAGGTCAGCAGCTTGCGTTCGCCCGCGTGGTAGACCTGCGCGCCCTGGCCGCAGACCGCGAGTCCCTCGTAGTGCAGGTCCTCCAGGATGTGCCGGGTCCACGGGACCGCGCGGCCGGTGACGATGATGTGTGCGGCACCGGCCGCGGTGACCGCGGCCAGCGCCGCACGCGTGCGCTCCGAGACCGTGTCGTCGTTACGGAGCAGCGTGCCGTCGAGATCGGTCGCGATGAGCTTGTACGGAAAGGTCACTTGGCGACCGGTTCCAGAACCTCGCGCCCGCCCAGGTACGGCCGGAGCACCTCCGGCACCCGCACCGATCCGTCGGCCAACTGGTGGTTCTCCAGGATCGCCACGATCGTGCGCGGTACGGCGCAGAGCGTGCCGTTCAGAGTGGCCAGCGGCTGGAGAACCTTCTTGCCGTCGCGGGTTTCGCGCATCCGGACGGACAGGCGGCGCGCCTGGAAGCTGTCGCAGTTCGATGCGGATGTCAGCTCGCGGTACTTGCCCTGTGTCGGGATCCACGCCTCGCAGTCGAACTTCCGGGAGGCCGAGGCCCCCAGATCGCCGGTGGCGACATCGATCACCTGGAAGGGCAGCTCAAGAGCGGTGAGCCACTGCTTCTCCCAGTCCAGGAGCCTGCGGTGCTCGGCCTCGGCGTCCGCCGGGTCGACGTACGAGAACATCTCGACCTTGTCGAACTGGTGGACGCGGAAGATGCCTCGGGTGTCCTTGCCGTACGTACCGGCCTCGCGGCGGTAGCACGGCGAGAAGCCCGCGTACCGCAACGGCAGCTTGTCGGCCTCGATGATCTCGTCCATGTGGTACGCGGCGAGCGGGACCTCGGAGGTGCCGACCAGGTAGTAATCGTCCTTCTCCAGGTGGTACACGTTCTCCGCGGCCTGGCCGAGGAAGCCGGTGCCTTCCATGGCGCGCGGGCGGACCAGCGCCGGCGTCAGCATCGGGACGAATCCGGCCTCGGTGGCCTGCGCGATCGCCGCGTTGACGAGGGCGAGCTCCAGCAGCGCGCCGACACCCGTCAGGTAGTAGAAACGCGAACCGGAGACCTTGGCTCCACGTTCCATGTCGATGGCGCCGAGCATCTCGCCGAGCTCCAGGTGGTCCTTGGGCTCGAAGCCCTCGGCCCCGAAGTCACGGATCGTGCCGTGTGTCTCCAGGACGACGAAGTCCTCCTCGCCGCCGATCGGCACGTCCTCGTGGACGATGTTGCCGAGCTGGAGCATCAGGCGCTTGGCCTCTGCGTCGGCCTCGTCCTGTGCCGAGTCGGCCGCCTTGACGTCGGCCTTCAGCTGCTCGGCCTTCTTCAGGAGCTCGGCGCGCTCCTCGGGCGAAGCCTTGGGGATGAGCTTGCCGAGCGCCTTCTGCTCGGAGCGGAGTTCGTCGAAGCGGACACCGGACGACCTGCGCCGCTCGTCGGCGGAGAGAAGGGCGTCGACGAGCTCGACGTCCTCTCCACGGGCGCGCTGGGAGGCGCGAACACGGTCGGGGTCCTCACGGAGCAGGCGAAGGTCAATCACCCCTCCAGGCTACCGGTGTGTGCTTCTCCAGCTCGAACCGATATTGCCAAGCGTGTCATTTTGCCCGAATTGCCTGAATTGGTAATGCTGGCGGATATTGCATTGGCTGGACTTGATCCCGCTCGAGCGCGGCTGATCCCGACCGTTCTCGGTCGTTCTCGGCTGTCAATAAAGAAGAGTTTATTCCCCTAAATGGGGCGGAAGGTGTCAGCCGCCTTGACGTATCTGCCGTGCGCGGGAGGGGAGTTGGCGCTCGCTTGTCCACAGGTGTGGGCGCTTCTCGAAGTTATCCACAGGCTGTGAAGAAGGGTTGTGGATACCGGAGGAGATCGTTCCGAAAGTTGCTCCAGGGCTCACGGATTACCCGTTCAAACCCACTTCAGACGCTCGTTCGGGTGGGAATTCTCCATCCTGAAGAGTTGATCAACGGAATTGGGGCGACATAGGGGTGACCTGCGTGGCCCGTCGTCCTGTGGATGCATCTGGGGCAACTGGAGCGATATGTCGACCATGTCGCATTGAGGCGTCGCCGGATGTCGACTTGTCCCCAGGTCGAGAGCCACCCCTGTGGATAACTCTGTGGATACCGCTCCGTGGATACCGAGTATCGGTGGATACCGAGTATCGGCAGAACGGATCGGCGGATTCGCAGATCGGCAGATAGTAATGGTGGCCGTGCGGACGCGCTACGGCCGGACCGTCAGCCCCGGCCGTCCAGATTGCGGGCCAGCCAGTCGGAGGCCTCGGTGAACTCCGCGTCCGACGTACCCGCCCGCAGCGGCCGTACGTCCTCCCGCGCCACCCCGGCCCGTGGGTACGACCCGAGGAACCGCACCTTCGGGCAGATCCGCTTCAGCCCCATCAACGCCTCGCCGACCCGGCGGTCCGCGATGTGCCCCTCGGCGTCCACCGCGAAGCAGTAGTTCCCGATTCCGGCCCCCGTCGGCCGCGACTGGATCAGCATCAGGTTCACCCCGCGCACCGCGAACTCCTGGAGCAGTTCGAGCAGCGCGCCGGGGTGGTCCTCGCCCAGCCAGATGACCACCGACGTCTTGTCCGCACCCGTCGGCGCCGCCGGCCGGGCCGGGCGGCCCACCAGGACGAATCGGGTCTGCGCGTTCACCGCGTCATGGATCTCGGTCACCAGCGGTTCGAGACCGTAGGTCGCCGCCGCGAACTCACCGGCGAAGGCGGCGTCGTACCGCCCCTCCTGCACCAGCCGGGCGCCATCGGCGTTGGAGGCCGCGGACTCCCACACGGCGTCCGGGAGATGGGCGGCCATCCAGTTGCGCACCTGCGGCTGCGCGGCCGGGTGCGCGGTGACCGACTTGATGTCCGACAGCTTGGTACCGGGCCGCACCAGCAGCGCGAAGCTGATGGAGAGCAGCACCTCGCGGTAGATCATCAACGGTTCGCCGGTGGTCAGCTCGTCGAGCGTCGCGGTGATGCCGCCTTCCACCGAGTTCTCGATCGGTACGAGCGCTGCCGCGGCCTCGCCGTTGCGCACCGCGTCCAGAGCCACCGGTACGGAGACCATCGGGACGAGTTCGCGGGTGGCGGCTTCCGGGAGCGTACGGAGGGCGACCTCGGTGAAGGTGCCTTCGGGGCCGAGATATGCGTAGCGCGTGGCGGACATACCGTCACCCTAATGCGCCCCGGTCGCTCAGGACTCCAGGAGCCGCTGCCCCACGTACTCGCCGTCCGCCGCACCGCCCGGCACCGCGAACAGGCCGCTGGCCTCGTGCCGGATGAACGGCGACAGGGCATCGCCCCGGTCCAGCTTGCGTTGCACCGGAACGAACCCCCGCAGCGGATCCGCCTGCCAGCAGATGAACAGCAGCCCCGCGTCCGGCGTGCCGTCCGCCGCGATGCCGTCGTGGTACGAGAAGGGGCGCCGCAGCATGGCCGCGCCGCTGTTCTTCTCGGGGGAGGAGATCCGGGCGTGGGCGTTGTCCGGGATCAGGAGCTTGCCGTCGGGGCCCGCCTTGTCCAGGTCCATCGCGGTGGTCTCGGTGCCGCCGCTCAGCGGAGCGCCGTCCTTCTTGCGGCGCCCTATGACCTGTTCCTGCCGTTCCACCGGGAGCTTCTCCCAGTCGTCGAGCAGCATCCTGATCCGGCGTACGACGGCGTACGAGCCGCCGGCCAGCCAGTCGTACTTCTTGTCCGTCCCGTCCGGGACGAAGATGCGCCGGTCGAAGTCGCTCTCGGCGGGCTCGGGGTTGCCGGTGCCGTCGATCTGGCCCATCAGATTGCGGGCGGTCATCGGCCGCGCCGTGGCGCCGGGGCTGCGGTTGAAGCCGTTCATCTGCCAGCGGACCCTGGCGGCGGGGACGGCCTCCTTCTGCACCGCACGCAGCGCGTGGAAGGCGACGAGTGCGTCGTCGGCGCCGATCTGTACCCAGAGGTCACCGTCGGAGCGCTTGGCGTCGATGTGGTCGGAGGAGAACGGCGGCAGCGGGTCGAGCCCCGGCGGCCGGTGGCCGACCAGGCCCGTGCGTTCGAAGAAGGTGCGGCCGAATCCGAAGGTGACGGTCAGCGAGGACGGTCCGGCGTCCAGCGCGATCCCGGTGTCATGGGCCGCGCCGTCCGCAGCACCGCTGTCGGCGGGTTCGCCGGCCATCAGCCGCCCGGCCACGGCCGACCACCGGCGCATCAGGGCTGCCGCTTCCTTCCGTCCCGCGCCGGGCGCCAGATCGAAGGCGACGAGATGGCCGCATGCCTGAATCGGAGTGGTGATCCCCGGTTGATGTTTCCCGTGAAACACCACCTGGGTGGAGCCGACCGCGGTCAGCGCGGTCGGCTTGTCGGGCCTGGTCGCGGCATAGCCGGTCGCACCGCCCGCCATGCCCAGGACCAGCCCGGTCGCACCGGCCGCGCCGGCGCTGCCGAGCAGCCGCCGCCGGGAGATGGCACCGTTGCCGGGGGCTGCGCCGTCCCTGCCGCCTGTGGAGGGCTTGCCGTTGCCGGGGGAGGTCCTGCGGCTGTTTCCGCCGACGCCGCCGACGCCGCTGTTTCCGCTGTTTCCACTCACGACGCTGCTCAGCCGATCTTCACGTTCTTGTCGATTGTCTTCTGATCGATGTCCGACGTACGTACGGTCACCGCGACCTTCCAGTTGCCCGCCATCGGGATCTGGACGCCGCTCGCGGTCCAGTGGCCCTCGGTGAGCCGAACAGGGGTGACGGGAAGCGGGCCGATGTCCTTGGACTCCAGAGTGAAGGCGAGCTTCAGTTCGGGGACGTCCATGGCCTTGCCGTCGGTGCTGTCGACCCAGATGTGGATCTCATTGGCGCCGGTACGGGCGGGCTCGATGTCCATCCGTACCGTTCCCTTGCCGTTCTCGCCGCCCGTGTCGAAGGGCAGCGTCAGATTGACCGGGCCTTCGGCTGCCGGGGCGGATGTCGCCGTCGAACTGCGGGCCGCTTCCTCCTCGGTACGTCCCGGCTCGGTCGAGGTCAGTACGGTCGTCACGGCCAACAGCGCCACGGCGACCCCGACTTCCGCCAGTACCGAGCGGCGCAGCCCGGACCGGTCGGGGTCGGCATCGCGGACCCTCTTCTTCTCGGCGGTGGCCACGGCGGCCCGCTGCCGGGCGAGCTGAGCCGCCCGCGCGGGGTCCTCGACGGCGGACGACGGCGTGGCCGGGGTCCGGGACTCCTCGACCGCGACTTCGGCCGCGGCCTCCGCTCCCACCGCGTCGGCTCCGTTCGTGACCAGCCGTGCGGTCCAGCGGCGCGAAATCCAGGCGATCCCGATCAGGACGGCGACGAGCCCCACCTTCACGAGCAGCAGCTGCCCGTAGCGTGTGCCGGTCAGCGCGGACCAGGTGCCGACCTGGCGCCAGGACTGGTAGATCCCGGTGGCGGCGAGCACGAGCACGCTGCCGAACGCGACACGGGAGAAGCGCCGTACGGCCGCCGCTCCGATGTCCGGCGTCCGGTACAGCGCGACCAGCAGGGCCGTCAGCCCGCCCAGCCAGGCGGCGACGGCCAGTAGGTGGAGCACGTCGACCGGCATGGCGATGCCGGGCTGGAGCCCGGTCGAGGCATGTTCGGCGAGCGCCCAGGTCCCGGCGATCCCGGCGGCGATCACGGTGCCGCCGATGGCCAGTCCGAAGGTGAGGTCCTTCTTCTCGCGCTCGTCCTCACGCTTCGCGTACGCCCCGAACAGCACGGCGATGAAGAGCGCGGAAGCGCCGAGCAGCAGCAGCCGGGATACGAGTGCCGCCCCGGGCTTGGTGTCGAGCACGGCCTTCAGGCCGTCGAGGTCGAAGGCGTCCGCCAGTTTCCCGGAGCCGGTGTAGGGGTTGCGCAGGAGCAGCATGGCCAGCGTGGCCACGGTGAGGGTCATCCAGCCGCGTACGACCAGGCGTTGCAGCGGGCGTGCGCCGGCCCCGCGCTGCCAGCAGGCCAGCACGAAGGCCGCGCCCCCGGCCAGCAGGATGAAACCGGCGTACGCGGCGTAGCGCGCGATGCCGTAGAGGGTGCCGACGAGGCCGCCCCCGGCCTCGTTCGTGGGGAGGGCGACGGTGGTTTTGGAGGGCGCTCCGATGGAGAAGGTGAAGGCGCCCGAGACGGGGTGGCTGTCCGCGGAGACGGCCTGCCAGGCGACGGTGTACGTGCCGTCGGGCAGTCCACTGTGCAGCGAAACCCCGTACTTCACGGTGGAGCCGCTCTGCAGATCACGTGGTGCGGCGCCGGTGTCGGCGCGTTTGCCGTCGGGGTCCAGGACCCTGACGGAACTGTCGCTCATGGCGACCTGTTCGGAGAAGGTGAGCGTGACCTGCTCGGGCGCGGTGTCGACCACCGCCCCGTCCTGCGGATCGCTCCCGGTGAGCGCGGCATGCGCGGACGCGGGGCCCGCGCTGCCCAGCAGCAGGCCGAACACCATGCCGACGAGGGCGGCGAGGAGTGCGGCCGCGGCGAGCGGTCGGCGCAGTGCGGGAGCGGCCGGGGGCGGTCCGAAGTGCGGGGCGGTGGTGGCTGTCATGACGAGTCAGTCCCTCACTGCTTCTTCGGGTTGTAGGTGGTCTCCTTCACGGGAAGGTCGACCTTTATCGGATCGGCCTTCTCGAAGTGCAGCTCCACGGGCACGCTCTC
The DNA here is from genome assembly GCF_055635345.1 of Streptomyces sp. NPDC111516. NCBI lineage: Bacteria > Bacillati > Actinomycetota > Actinomycetes > Kitasatosporales > Streptomycetaceae > Streptomyces > Streptomyces sp. NPDC111516. Next base: position 322,494 of record NZ_JBVKBV010000003.1, read on the forward strand.
GCCCCGCTTGGGTTGCTGCTTGAGCTTCATGAACATGATGTGGCTTCCACCGCGTTCCAGATCCAGTTCGCCGTCCGCGGGCACCTCGAAGGACGTCACCATGCGCATCGTCTGGTTCTTCGTCTCGTGGATCGTGATGTCGTCCGAGAGAGAACTGGTGACCGAGGTGAGCCGGTCGGAGGTGCCGCCGCTGTTCCGTACGACGAGGAAACCGGCTGCCATGTCGCCGACGGGCTGCGGCATGAACGCGCCGGTCACCTTCAGTTCGGGCTTGCTGTCCGATGACGAGCACCCCGCCAGCGTCAGCCCGGTGGCGAGGGCGACGACGCCGGCGAGGGTGGCGCGGCGGTTCACGGGGTCTCCCCCTTGACGATCTTGGGGAGGTCCTTCGTGTAGTCGTCGGGCGAGGTGTCCTCGCTGTACACGAGGTAGCCCTTGTCGGTCTTCGGCGAGAACGCGATGACCTGGGACCCGTGCATCGAGACGATCGTGCCGTTCTTCTCCTTCTTCGGCGCGTCGATGCCGATGCCGATCTGGCGTGCGCCCGCCTGGATGGTCGGGAAGTCGCCGGTGAGGCCGATGAAGGAGGCGTCCTGGGACTTGAGCCAGCTGCCGAGCGAGGACGGGGTGTCCCGTTCGGGGTCGGTGGTCACGAAGACGACCTGGAGCTTTTCCTGGTCGGCCTTGGGAAGCGACTTCTTGGCGATGGCGATGTTGCTCATGATGAGCGGACAGACGTCGGGGCAGTTGGTGTAGCCGAAGTAGATCAGCGTCGGCTTGCCCTTGGTCCGCTCGCGGAGGTCGTACTTCTTGCCGTGGGTGTCGGTGAGGACGAGGTCGGGCTTGGTGAACGGCTGGTCGAGTACCGTCGCGGCCTTGGTCTTGGGCTGGACGGACACATCGGCGACGGGCTTCTTCGCGCTGCTGTCGTCGCTGCTGCCGCAGGCGGACAGGGTGAGTGCGGCCGCGGCGACGAACGCCGCGGCCAGCACAGTTTTCTTACGCATGGAGCACTGATTCCTGATGGGTCGGTGGGGCTGTGGGGCTGCGTGGGACTGGTGGGATTTTGGTCAGGCGGCGCGGCGTCGGCCTGCGAGGACGCCGAAGGCGACACCCGCGGCGCCGATGACGATGCCGACGATGCCGAGGACGCGGGCCGTGGTGTCGCTGGAGGACGCGGCCGCCGTGGCCGTCGTCTGCTTGTCCGCGGTCTGCGCGGTGGCGTCGGCACCGCTCTTGTCTTCGGCGCTCGCGCCGTGCTCGCCGGTGCTCGCCGCGGTCAGCTTGAGGACCGGTGCCGGGCTCTCGGGCTCGTCGGCCCCGTCCTTCTGCTCCTCGATCCAGCGGACGACTTCCTTGTTGTCGTACGTCTGGATGGCCTTGAACACCAACTGGTCGGCGTCCTCGGGGAGCTGGCCGATGGAGAGCGGGAACTGCTGGAAGTCGCCCGGGCGGATGCCGCGGTCGTTCTTGTCGCCCGTGGCGGTCCAGGTGACCTTGGAGACGGCCTCGTTGATCTTCTGGCCGTGCATGTCCAGCGGCTTGGCCAGCTTGCTCTTGGTGACCTGGATGTCCCAGCCGGGCACGGCCTGCGGCATGACGGAGGCCAGCGGGTGGTCGGTCGGGAAGTTGACTTCGACCTTGGTCGTCGAGGCGTTGTCGCGCTCGTTGGGGACCTTGAAGTTGACGGTGGCGTAACCGCCCTTGGCTGCCTCGCCCTGCGGCTGCACGCTGACGTGCGCGGAGGCCGTACCGGCGAGGATAAGCACGGTGGACGCGGCGACGCCGCTGACGAGGGCGATGCGGGAAACGTTCATGACAGGGATCACTCCGCGGAAGCAGGAAGGAAAGGTGGTCCGGCGCGCGGGTGCGCGACGGCATCGCGACACCTCTTCCCCGCATGCGGCGTGCGTGCACGACGTGTACGGCACCGACTTGTGCAACACCGGCTCATACGCGCCGGGTGGTCCGTGCGTCGAGTGGTGCGTGCGTCAAGTGGTGCGTGCATCGGGCGGAGGGTGTCGCGTCAGGCTGCGAGTGCGTATGCGGGTGGCGGCCCGCGCCTGATCACCAGGTGCTGCAACGGGTCCCCGGTGGCGGGGGACGGGGCGTCGGCCGCGGTGCGGAGGGTGCGCGGCCCGGTCGCCGGGCCTCCGGGAAGCCCGGCGCGCAGTGCGTTCACGAGCGCGAGCGCGGCGCGCAGCGCACGCAGCCGGGCCCCGGCCGCGATCTGTTGGGCACCGTGTGCGGACAGCCGGGCCAGCCGGAACAGGGCGATCTCGCCGTGCCGCAGCAGCCAGCCGCTGGCCACGGCGGCCAGCACGTGGCCGAGCAGCATGGGCAGGCTGGGCAGCAGACCGGCGAGGCCGGCCGGGTCCGAGACCGCCGCGGAGGCCATGTGCTGGTGGCCCCGGTCCGCCACCGACGCCGGGTCGATGCCCGCGGTGGTGACGATGCGGTGCGCTTCGGCGGCGTTCAACTGCGCCGGGCCCATGCCGCACACGAGGCTTGCCGCGAACCGGATCAGCGGGTCGTCGCCCGCTGCGGTGTCCGTCGGGGCGGGGTGTGTCCCCACGCCGAACAGGGTGTGCAGGGCGACCTGTCCGCCGGCCAGCGCGGCGACGATGAACGGCAGCGAGCGCTCGCGTCCGGCGAGCGGTGCCACGATCGCGAAGACCCCCAGGAATCCGGCGAGCAGGGTCCACCAGGGGACGGCCGCGCAGGAAGCCAGGGAGTGACCTGCCGCGGACAGCGTGATGCAGACCGCGGTGAACACCGCGGTCCTCAGGAGCCGCAGACCGGCTCCGGCGCGTGCGACAGGCATAAACATGGCGGGGCCATCATCGCACCGCGCCCCGGGCCTCCGTACGGCAGGTCCGGAAGGTCGCCTTCCATCCGATTGGTTGCGGCCGGGGCTGCTGTGGCGGGGTTCGGACACCGGGTGGGGAGATCGGCCGGGTTCGGCATACACGGGTGTACGGAGTGCTGGTATCCGCCGAATGAGCGGTCTCACATCCGGTCTGTGCTTACGAACGCTCCTGCGCGGCAATACGTATCGGTATGTCGAGCCGCAGCCAGGAGGCTGGAGCATGAGCATCTGGTGGTCCCTCCATTTGCGGCGCGAGGCTGCGAGCGTTCCGCTCGCCCGTCGTTTTCTGCTGGGCACGATGGAGACCGCGGGCGTGGATCCGGAGATCTCCTTCGACCTGTCGGTCGCGCTCACCGAGGCCTGCGCGAACGCCGTTGAGCACGGCGGCGACCACAGGGTCCAGGGCGAGCGGAGCGATGACCGGGATCCATGGGACGTATGGGACGAGCTGCCCGGGACGGCCTCCGGGCAGTACCGGGTCACCGCCTATCTGGACGGCGAGAAGTGCCGTATCGAAGTCGTCGATTCGGGGCCGGGTTTCCCCGCCAGGCGCACGCTGCGCACGTCCGCGCAGCAGCGCGATCCCCTGCAGTACCCGTCGCTCGCCGCGGAGGACGGCCGGGGGCTCTGTCTGATCGAGCAGCTCGCCGACCATGTGCACTTCGGCAACCGTCCCGGCCGCGGAGCCGTGGTGAGCTTCGACAAGGTCCTGAAATGGCGGAAGGACGCCCTGCTCATGGTGTCTTGAGCGGGGCGCCCTTCGACGCGTGAAGACGGCGACCGGGCCTGCCGGACAGGCCGGGCCCTTCGGATCAGCCCTTGAGCTGAGCCATCCACGCCTCGACCTCGTCGGCCCGGCGCGGCAGCTTGTCGGAGAGGTTCCGGTTGCCGTCCGCGGTGACGAGGATGTCGTCCTCGATCCGGACGCCGATGCCCCGGTATTCCTCGGGCACGGTCAGGTCGTCGGTCTGGAAGTACAGACCGGGCTCGACCGTGAGGCAGACGCCGGGCTCCAGCGTTCCGTTGACGTACGTCTCGGTGCGCGCGGCGGCGCAGTCGTGGACGTCCATGCCGAGCATGTGGCCGGTGCCGTGGAGCGTCCAGCGGCGCTGCAGGCCCAGCTCCAGGACCTTGTCCACGGACAGGTCGCCCAGCAGGCCCCATTCGACGAGCTTCTCGGCGAGTACGCGCTGTGCCGCGTCGTGGAAGTCGCGGTAGTCGGCACCGGGCTTGACGGCCGCGATGCCGGCTTCCTGGGCCTCGTACACGGCGTCGTAGATCTTCCGCTGCAGCGGCGTGAACGTGCCGTTGATCGGAAGGGTGCGCGTCACGTCGGCGGTGTAGAGGTCGTTGGTCTCCACACCGGCGTCGAGCAGCAGCAGCTCGCCGGAGCGCACCGGGCCGTCGTTGCGCACCCAGTGCAGCGTGGTGGCGTGCGGGCCGGCCGCGCAGATCGAGCCGTAGCCGATGTCGTTGCCCTCGATGCGGGCGCGCAGGAAGAAGGTGCCCTCGATGTAGCGCTCGCTGGTGGCCTCGGCCTTGTCGAGGACCTTGACGACGTCCTCGAAGCCGCGTGCGGTGGCGTCGCAGGCCTTCTGCAGTTCGGCGATCTCGAAGGCGTCCTTGACCAGTCGGGCCTCGGAGAGGAAGACGCGCAGTTCCTCGTCGCGCTCGGCGGTGACCTTGTCGGTCAGCGCGGCCTCGATGCCGGCGTCGTGGCCGCGGACGTTACGGACGGGGCCGGTGGCCTCGGTCAGCGCGGCCGGGAGTTCGCGCACGTCCTTCGCCGGGATGCCCAGCAGCTGCTCGGCCTCGGCGAGGGAGTGACGGCGGCCCACCCAGAGCTCGCCCTGGCCGTCGAGCCAGAACTCGCCGTTCTCGCGGTTGGAGCGCGGCAGCAGGTGGATGGTCGCCTCGTGGCCGTCCTCGGTCGGCTCCAGGACGAGGACGCCGTCCTGGGTCTGGTCGCCGGTGAGGTACGCGTACTCGGTGGAGGCACGGAAGGCGTACTCGGTGTCATTGGAGCGGGTCTTCAGGTTGCCCGCGGGAATGACCAGACGCTCACCGGGGAAACGCGCGGAGAGCACGGCGCGACGGGCGGCGGTGTGCCCGGCCTGGGCGATCGGTTCGAGGTCGTGGAGTTCCGTATCGGCCCAACCGGACTTCATGTTCGCGGCGAGTTCATCGGAGACGCCCGGGTAAAGGCCGTTCTTCCGCTGCTTGACCGTCTCTTCTTCCTCGGTCTCCGGGGTCTCCGGGGTGAGCTCCTCAGCCACGACTTGTCTCTCCTTGATACGACATTGGACCCCGTCCATCGTACGGGCGTACGGAAGGGGGCACAGGGCCGGAAGACCTGTTGCACAGAGTCTGGCCCCGGGGCGGCCGTACGAGTCGGCCGGGGCGGGCCCTATCGTGGGGGAGGTTGTAAAAGGAGCTCACAAATTGGGCGCCCGGCTCGCGCTCCCGTTTTGCGAGCTCCGCCAAAGCTCTCAGTCGAAGCGCGCGGCCAGAATGACCACGTCCTCCGCGCTGTCGTCCCGGTCGAGCGCGTCGGGCAGGACGGTCCGCAGTACGTGGTCGGCGACGGATCCGGCGTCGTCTCGCAGCGCCTTCGGTACGCGCGCCGCCGCCGAGTGGAGCCGTGCGAACGCCCGGTCCATCGAGTCGCCGGTACGGCGCAGCAGTCCGTCGGTGTAGAGGAGTACGGTCTCGCCGGGCGCCGGGGTGATCTCCACGCTGGGCGCCTCCCAGCAGGCGAGCATGCCCAGCGGCGCGGAAACCGAGGTCTCGATGAACTCGGTGCGCCGGTCGCCGATCACGAGCGGCGGGGTGTGGCCAGCGCCGGCCAGCAGGATCGTGCGACGTGCGGGTTCGCAGTAGGCGAACAGGGCGGTCGCGGAACGGGCGGGTTCGGTCAGCCGCAGCAGCAGCTCCAGATCGGAGAGCACGGCGACCGGATCCTCGCCCTCCATCACGGCGTACGCCCGCAGACCGGCGCGCAGCCGGCCCATGGCGGCCAGGGCGCTCGGCCCGGAGCCGTTCACCGAGCCCACGGCGAGACCGAGTGCGCCTTCCGGCAGTGCCAGCGCGTCGTACCAGTCGCCGCCGCCCTGCGGTGCCGTGCGACGGCGGGCGGCCAGCTGTACGCCGGGGATCCGGGGCAGCCGGGTGGGCAGCAGTTCCTCCGTGACGGTGGCGACATCGGCCCTGGCCCGCTCCAGCTCCAGCAGCCTGGCCAGATGCTCGCCCGCGTGTCCGGCATAGAGGTCGAGGAGATGGCGTTGGCGTTCCAGCGGTTCGGCGGGTTCGTCGTACAACCAGACGGCGGCACCGAGCCTGCCGGTCGCTTCGGCGGTGAGCGGCAGGGCGTGGCTGGCGGCGTATCCGAGCCGGGCGGCGACCTCGCGGCGGCGGGGGTCGAGGCTGCTGTCGCCGAGCAGATCGGGGGTGCTCAGCGCGCCTTCGGTGTCCGGGAGCCCTTCCAGGATCCGGCCGTAGGAAGTGGCGCTGCGCGGCACCGTCTCGATGTGTCCGAGCTCGGCATGGGCGAGTCCGAGGCCGATGGTGCTGACGGGGCCGCGGCGGTCGGACGGTTCGAACACGACCAGTCCGCGACGGGCGCCGACGAGGGCGGCTCCGGCGTCCAGCAGTTCGTGCAGGGCGTCGTCGAGTGTGCTCGTTCTGGCCAGTCGCTCGGTGAGTTCGTGGAGCGTGGTGAGATCGGAGATCCAGGCGGCCAGCCGGTCCTGGATGAAGGCTCCGGGGGCGGCCGGTACTCCGGACAGAGAACCGGCAGCGTGCGCTGAAACAGGAACCATGGGATCGATTCCAGCCATTTTCGGCAGGTGCGGGGCGCTCATGGCAGTCGGCTTTCCCACCGGTGCGATTCGTCGAATAGCATCGCAAACCCCCATGTCATTCTGCGCCGCTATCAGTGCATCCGCGTGTACACGTAGCATCCACATGTACACGCACAAGTAAGGCGATGTCCAGCATTGTCCCTGCGGGATTTATGGTGTCCAAGCTACTGTCAAGTTGGCTGAAAAGTGCACCCTGTGGCGGCTATTTGCGGTCGACTGGGTGTGCTCGACAAGGGGTGTTCTCGGGGCGAAGTCCCGGAGGGAGCATCGCTTCGGGCATGCTGGGTACGTAATCGATGGTGACCAGGGGCAGTTCCGATCGCCCCGGAACCCGGCAGCGGGCCCGGACGTCCTCTCTTGTGACGGCCGCGCCCCACCCCCGAGTGGCGGGGTCTGCACCGTGGGACGACAGGCGCGATACGTGCGCCGCTCCTCGCCATGATCGTGTCCGGACCCGTCTCGCCCCTGCTCGACCAGGCTCGGCCCATGCTCGGTACCGACGACCCACCCGTACCGCAGATTTGAAAAGCATGTACGCAAAGTGAAGTGATGAACGCGTGTTGTGACGTGCACGCGGTGTGATGTGGACCCTCGGCGTTCAACGGAAAGGAACGAGCGCTCATGCGCGAGATCCTCGGTAGGCGACGCAGGCTCCGGCGCAGGGGAAGGCCCGCCCAGCTCGACGCGGTCCTGACCTGTGCCACCGCATGGCAGTGGCCCGTGCTCCCCGGAGTGGGACCGGAGGCGGCCGGTGGCCGCGGTGACCGCGGCCGTGGCTGCGCCTGTCCCGATCCCGAGTGCGTCGTACCCGGCGCACACCCCTTCGATCCCGGTCTCCTCGCGGCGACCACCGACGAGCGCATGGTGCGCTGGTGGTGGACGAACCGCCCGACCGCTCCGATCGTGCTGGCCACCGGCGGCCGTGCCCCGTGCGCGCTGAGTCTGCCGGCCGTGGCTGCCGCCCGGGCGCTGGCCGAGCTGGACCGGATGGGCGCACGGCTCGGCCCCGTGGTGGCGACGCCGACCCGGTGGTCGCTGCTGGTCGCCCCGTACACCCTCGAACGGCTCGGCGAGTTGCTGCACGCCCAGGACTGGGTGCCCAGTTCGCTGCGGTTCCATGGCGAGGGCGGCTATCTCGTTCTTCCGCCGTCCGAGGTGGGGGCGGGGCAGGTGCGCTGGGAGCGGGCTCCCGCAGCGGGCCCCCGGCCGCGCTCGAACCAAAGAGCCGCCGTCCCCCTCCCTGCGCCCGCCGCGCCGTGGCTGCCGGATGTGGGCGCGGTGCTCGACGCGCTGGTCGAGGCGAGCAACGGAGCTCCGGACGGCGGCAGCCGGCTCGCCTACTGACGGGTGGTCGGCTCACTCATTCGGGCGTGAGCCGACCCGAGCCACCGTGACAAAAGGGGCATGCGAGGCCGGGTGTTCATATTCCGTCGACATCCCCGTCAGGCCGTCAGGAATTCGGGCGGAACCGATACCTGTCGCCAGTGGCGACAGGTATCCACGGGGTCCATGGGGGGCGACGGTGTCTGCGGGTGAGGCAAGGCCGTGCGACTTTTCCGGACCCTCTCTCCGCCCCGGTTCTCTCCACCCTGGTTCTCGTGTCGGCCCATGCAAAGTCTGCCGCTGCAAAGTGGGTCGGCGCAGGACCTTCTGATGGATCTTCCGAATCCCCCTGGAAGGATTCTTCGAAAATGCATTCGAGTAACTCTGTGGAAGGCTATTCGCGAAGCATTTCCGGGTGTTCGGCCGCCGTGAAGGCGGACGTGCTGTCAACCCGGGCTCCGGCGTGCCGGGTTGACGGCGGCACGCAGGTGCTGGGAAGCCGGGGGCCGGTCGTGGAGGGAGGGGCTCGGTCGCCCGTGGCGTCCGTACCGGTGGGGTGGTCGTGCTCCGCGTCGTGCGCGGTGCGCGCCGTATCCGGAAATGAGGATGCCCGGTCGCTGGCGACGGGGGATGCACCAGCGACCGGGCTTCTAGAACGGTAACAAGAGATCTGTCGTTCGCAAATTCGATCTCACGTATTCGGACAGCGATTTACCTCCGAGCACGGGGAGTTGTGACGTGTATCACCGCACGGCCCGAGGAATCGTCACTGTCAGCTGAGCGTCACTTGGCGGTTGGTGAGCCCGCCGCGGGCCCGCCGCTCCTCGGCGGTGAGCGGAGCGTCCGAAGCGAGCGCCGCAGTCAGCCGCTCGGCGAGCTCGGCCGCGGGCTTCTCGCACTCCGCGGCCCCCATCGCACTCGGCAGATCCCAGACCGGGACCATCAGCCCGTGCGCCCGGAAGGAGCCGACCAGCCGTGTCCCCTCGCCCAGCGACGAGGTGCCGGCGGCGTGCAATCGGGCGAGCGCGTCGAGGAGCTGCTCCTCGGGGTGGGGCATGACCCAGCGCAGGTGGTTCTTCTCCGGGGTCTCGCACCAGTACGCGGCGTCCACTCCGGAGAGCCGCGACGTCGGGATCGCCGCCTCGTTCGCACGCTCCAGGGACGCGGACACCTCGGGCGTGGCGTTCTCCGCGTCCGGAACCCAGAACTCGAAGCCGGAGTGGACCACGGGCCCGAACGCCGCGCCGGGGTCGAGCAGGTCCTGCAGTCGCGGACCTTCCGCCGGTGCGCGCCGGGCGGCCACGGGCGAACCGGGCTCGGCGGCCAGTGCCCGCTGCAGCGTGTCCGCGAGGTCACGGCTGAGGTCACCGGACGGGGTGTCGTTCTGCAGGGCGAGCAGCACCGAACCGTCGTCACGGCGGAGCGCCGGCCATGCCATCGGAAGGACGGTCGCGAGCGTCACCGAGGGCACGCCCTCGGGCAGCCCGCCCTTCAGCGTCAGCTCGACCGTGGCTGCGGGCACCAGCTCGCGCAGAGCGACCCAGTCGCACTCACCGGCCAGCCCCTCGAAGGGCCGGTGGACGAGCTCGGTCACGGCCTGGGCGGCGGCGCGGCCGTGGCACGCCTTGTAGCGGCGGCCCGAACCGCACGGGCAGGGCTCGCGAGCCCCCACCACCGGGATCTCGCCATCCTTGAGCTGCTGCTTCCCGGCCTTGGTCTGAGGGCGCTTCTTGGCCATGGTGGGCTTTCTCCCGATTGCGACAGTGCGGTCTGGGCCGCGAGCCTAGCGGCCCGTGTCGCGTCCGGGGCACATGCGCCCGCACGCCGGGCGGTTGTGGAGGTACGGAACGCCCGCGCGAACGCCGCCCGACCTGGCCGCCTGTACGTCCGTCCACCGATCCGTGTGCCGGTGCGACTGCTCGTACTGCAGTCGTCGCACACTCCCGTACTCGTGCCCGTGCCCGTGCGGGAACGTCAGCCCACGTCGTCGAAGGCGTCCGCGAAGCCCGGACCGTCGAGCCCTGACGCACTCGGTACTCCGGACACCCGCCCGTGCCCCTCGCTGACGAGGACCCACACGGTGACTTCGCCGGAAACACTGTCGCGTACGCCCCACTCCTCGGCGAGCGCGCTGATGATGTTGAGCCCGCGGCCGCCGCGCGCCGTCACCGATGGTGTGGCCGGAATCGGTCGGGTCGGACCGCCTCCGTCCGTCACTTCGACGGTCAGCCCGCCCGTTCTGTCCACGCGCCATGCGGCGCGGATGTCGCCGTCACCCACATCCGTGTGTCGACCCAGTGGCCTGCCGTGACGGCAGGCGTTGCTGAGTAGTTCGGAAAGGATCAATACAGCATCGTCGACGACCGAATCCGGCATCCCGTAGCTGCGCAATTGCTCACGCATCCGGTGCCGCGCCTGACCCACGCCCGCAGGGCCATGGGGTACGGCCATGCTCGACGACGTCAGCACTTCCTGTGCCACCACCAACGCCACCCCCGAGACCTCCTTTGCCCCACGCCACGGAGTGGATGCCCCTCCGGACTGGACCGGAAACCGGCCAATCGCCTGCCAGTGACGCACTTGCAACGATCGAGTACGGTTCGAATGCGCCGGTGTACTCCCTGTAACTGATGTTAAGAGCGTCCCAGTTGTGACAGAACCTGTTTCGGGCGGTTCGTAATGATTGCGTCGACACCGAGATCGATGCAGAGCTCCACGTCCTCCGGTTCATCGACGGTCCAGACGTGTGCGCGATGGCCCGCACGGTGCAGGCGTTCGATGTAGCCGGGGTGGCTGCGTACGATCCGCATCCCCGGGCCTGCGATCCGCGCCCCGGCCGGCAGCCGTCCGTCACGCAGACGTGGTGAGACGAACTGCATCAGATAGACGGTGGGCAGGGTGGGTGACGCGACCTGGATGCGGTGCAGGGAGCGTGCCGAGAAGCTCATGATCCGCACCGGTGACGGGCCGCCGGCCGGCGGCGCGTCGAGTTCGAAGCGCTTCAGCAGGTGCAGCAGCCGCTCCTCGACCTGGCCCGCCCAGCGGGTGGGGTGCTTGGTCTCGATGGCCAGCTGGAGCGGGCGCCCGGCGGCTCGCGTCTCGGTGACCAGTTCGAGCAGCCGTTCCAGGGTGAGTACGGAGGTGAGCTCTCCCGGCACCGGATCCCAGTCCGGGGACTCCGACTCCTCGCGGTCCTTCCAGGAGCCGAAGTCGAGGGCGGCGAGCGCGGAGAGCTCCAGTGTGGAGACGGCACCGCGGCCGTTGGAGGTGCGGTTCACCCGGCGGTCGTGTACGCAGACGAGGTGACCGTCGGCGGTGAGCCGTACATCGCACTCCAGGGCATCGGCGCCGTCCTCGATCGCCTTCCGGTAGGCGGCCAGGGTGTGCTCGGGGGCGTCGTCGGACGCGCCCCGGTGGGCGATGACCTGGATGGGAGGTTGGGTGGATTGCTGCCGTGCGTGGGTCACTGCGTCATGGTGTCACCGAGGAGGGAGTGCTGGGTACAGCTCGCGCCGCGGCCGCGCGCGCCTCGCAGGGGGGGCCGTTTTGCCGGATGTAAGGATTGGCGTGCGGATGCACAGGTCCTGCTTACAGTGGCCTGACGTGTCGTGGGAAAAGCTGTCTCGGGACACGTACACAGCGGATCTCTTACCGAAAATGATGTGGAACCGAGGAGTAAAAAGCTGTGAGCACAGAGAACGAGGGTAACGAGGGCACTGCGGGCGAGGCCGTTCCGCCCGTTCCGTCCGCACCTCCAGTGCCGGCCGACGCTCCTCAGGGGTCGCCCGAGAGCACGCCCGCGTCCCCACACGGACCCACGCCCGCCCCGGCGCACCCGGAGGCGCCGGAAGCGGCAACCGCGCGGCAGCCGCTCCCCCCGACGGGCGAACCGGCGGACGCGACCGCGCACACGGCTCCCATTCCGGCCACGCCTCCCCCCGGGTTCCGGTCGGCCGCCGAAGCCAACTGGCCCCCGCCCCCTCCCGCCGTCCCGGCGTACGCGCACCACGGCGCGGACGGCGGCGGCGGTCCGGTCTGGGGTGCCCCGGCTCAGCTCCACTCTCCCGAAGGCCCGCGCAAGCGGGGCACGGGCGGCGGCCTGGTGGCCGCGGTGGTGGCGGCGGCGCTGGTCGCCGGCGGTATCGGCGGCGCCCTCGGCTTCTGGGCGGCCGACCGGAACGGCGGCTCGACCACGGTCTCGGCGTCGACCGGTCCGCAGGACCTCAAGCGCGATCCCGGCACGGTCGCGGGCGTGGCCGCCAAGGCGCTGCCCAGCGTGGTCACCATCGATGCGCAGGGCGGTGACGGCGAGGGCGGTACAGGCACCGGCTTCGTGTACGACAAGGAAGGCCACATCCTCACGAACAACCACGTGGTGGCCTCCGCGGCGGACAGCGGTCAGCTCACTGCGACCTTCTCCAACGGCAAGAAGTACGACGCCGAGGTGGTCGGCCGGGCGCAGGGCTACGACGTCGCCGTTCTGAAGCTGAAGAACCCGGCGTCGGGGCTCACCCCGCTGTCCCTCGGCAACTCGGACCGGGTCGCGGTCGGCGATTCGACGATCGCGATCGGCGCCCCGTTCGGTCTGTCCAACACGGTGACCACGGGCATCATCAGCGCCAAGAACCGGCCGGTCGCCTCCGGTGACGGTTCCGGTGGCAGCAACTCGTACATGAGCGCCCTGCAGACCGACGCCTCGATCAACCCGGGCAACTCCGGCGGCCCGCTGCTCGATTCGCGCGGCGCGGTCATCGGCATCAACTCCGCCATCCAGTCGGCCGGCAGCAATGTCGGTCAGACCCAGGCGGGCTCCATCGGCCTCGGCTTCGCGATCCCGATCAACCAGGCGACGAACGTCGCCCAGCAGCTGATCAAGACCGGCCAGCCGGTCTACCCGGTGATCGGTGCCACGGTGGTGATGGACGGCAAGACCGGCGGCGCGGTCATCTCCGACCAGGGCGCGGGCGGTACGGCAGCCGTGTCGAAGGACGGCCCCGCGGCCAGGGCCGGCCTCCGGGCGGGCGATGTCATCACGAAGTTCAACGACACCGTGATCGACAGCGGTCCGACGCTGATCGGCGAGATCTGGACGCACAAACCCGGCGACCGGGTGACCGTGACCTACAAGCGCGACGGCAGGACGGCAACGACCGAAGTCACCCTGGGGGAGCGCAAGGGCGACAGCTGACGGACCGGCCGGATACCCCCGACGCTGATCCCGCGTCCACCCGGGCGATGACCGGTCGCCGGACCAATGGGGATGCCGGAGCGTCTCAACCAGTGGGCCGGGCCTCGGCGCCGGCCGGCGGAGAAGGACATGGGTGCCTTTGCAGCACTCCCGGTGCGGACCGTCGGGGGCGTGGCGGCGGTCCTCGAGAGGCCCGTGACCATCCTCTGTGCAGGATTCCCCGGCGGAATCAATGAGCCGGTACTCTGTAGGCGCTCCGCCGCAGGTGGCCGGGGCAGGGGTGGGTTGCCCGAGCGGCCTAAGGGAACGGTCTTGAAAACCGTCGTGGCGCGAGTCACCGTGGGTTCAAATCCCACACCCACCGCAGCAGGTCAGAGAACGTACTGATCAGAAGGGGTGTCCCGACCGAGGGGGCACCCCTTCGTCATGGGTCCTGTCTCACCTTGACCCTCCCCTGTACCCCTTTGGATCACGGTGTGTGGACCAGGCGTGGACCAAGCAAGCCGTCTGTGGCGCAGCGGTCAGGCAGGAGAAAGACCTCGTGATCCACGCGGCGACCCGGTATGAAGGCTCAACTAGCGAGCATCAGCAGGGGAGTGTGGAGTGGGCTGGGCCAAGAGGGACGGCAAGCAGTTTGCGCTTCAGGGCGCTGGCCCGGCGCAGAGCGACACACTGGTGCACTTCACCAGCCGCGGTGAGTATGCGAGCTTCACGCTTAAGGTGTCTGAGGAGTTCCGCCAGATGACGGCCCAGGAGCGGCTGGACTCCAGCCTCGGCTCCGGCCGGCTCTACGGGTATCCCCCGTTTGGCGCGCAGCAGGCGTTTCGTCTGTTTCTCTGAGAGCCCGCCAGATCATCTTGCCCATCTAATCGCCGATCGAGGGTTCGGCCCTTGGGGTGTAGTTGTCACCCGGGCTGGCGTACTCAGCCACGACGGTGGAGCCGTCGCCTATGTGACCGAAGACGTGTACGAGCGGTTCGCCGATGCTGGTCTTGGGCACTGGGCCGTACCCATACGCGAGAACTCCCAGCGGATGCACGAGCGTGAGTGGAGAGCGCCGTTGTGCGAGGAAACGGACGGAAAGATCAAGCAGTACAGCTGCTTCTCGATGACTAGGGCACACGCGATTCTCATTGGAGACCCGAACTGGCGTCCTACGCCCATCACCACGGGGTACCGAAACGGGTACAACGGTGAACAGGCGTACGCTGACGACCCCGCTGCCATCCCCGTGACGGAACTTCCGGAGATGTGGCGCAAGAGCGATGTTTGGGTTTGGAATCGCGAAACGCGATCGATCGACAAGTATCCAGCCGGCGTCCTTGCCTGAGAGGGCGATTCCGTCTGGGAAGCGAAATCCGCCTACTATCTCTGGGGGGAGGCGGATTTCGGTACGGCGCGCGTCTTGCTATTGAAGGGGATCGTGGTTCTATGTCTTACTCGACCCCTATGCTGCGCACATAGCGATCGTTAGTGTCGGTCGATTGCCTCGCGTGATCTTGCCAATAGCGCCAGCGCTCCGAAAGGTATGTGCGCCGTTCTTCGCTCATCATGACGGACCGTGCCAGAGCGCCGTCCGGGTCTCCCAGCAGCAAGGCCCCAGCGCCGACGAAGGCGCTCGTCCCGTAGACGGGTGAGAAGGCGAAAAGTTCGGGCCCCTGCGACGTCATGGTCAGGGTCATAGACCCAGAATGGTCGTATCGCGGGCGCAATGCGTCGAACGTCATGAACGTTTCGCTGCTTCCTCTCTGCTGATCCCGCTTGTATCTCAAGGCGTTTGGGTTCGCATGGCCTCCACCCACCCTGAATTCCGACTCCCGCCCGTAGGTCAGCACATACTGTGGTTCAAGTGGTCGGTCGAGGTAGTGATCTCCGAGGAAAAGGAACTTCTCGCGAAATATCGCTTGGTTCCCTTCGCGTGCGAACCAGGAGCGCCAGTCGTTGAGTTGGTCGCGGGCCTCAGTGAACTCGCTGGTTGGTCGACCGTTCTGCTTGAACCAGCGCTTTGAGGGCTTCTCGATCTCAATCAGGATGGGTGTGACAAGTCCGGACGACCGTGTGATCCACATGAAGTCCGGTTCGAATGATCGGCCAGCTCCCTCCAGCCTTGGGCGACGGAAAACCGCACCCATGTCGGATCCGTGATGACCTCCGGGGCCGACATCGCCGCTTCCTCCCGGGATCATAGACGGATGCAATTCTAGAAAGGACTGAATGGCGTCTTCCTCGGGGTCTTCGCTGAGGAGCGTGTGCCACTGTGCGAGTGCCTTGTCCGAATACTTCTCCCATGGGAGCGGCATGGGGCGTGAGGGGTCGGTGTCCGGCCCGATTGTGCGAAACGGTCTCCCGGGTGAACTTGTGTTTTCCACCGGTTCAGGGTACTGGTCAGACGCTTGGGTTGTTGCCCCTTATTGGAACTCCTAATGGAATGATCTTTCGCGTCAGGAGTCGAAGTCTGGCGAGGAAGCAACACGGCTGGCCCTGAGCACCTGGGCGAGGGTCGAAAGCGCTTCGAAGACACCAAGGACCTCGCTGAGGAACTCGAGATACGTCATCCCGAAGGGGCTCTCATCACTGACGATGCGGCCTGTCTGGAGGCCGTGATGTGCTGTCGCGTGCCCAATCGTGTTCCGGCGGCGATTATTGAGAAAGCTCTCGAATGACTCCCATCCTGGCACTTGTGCCACATATGCGATCTTGTAGGCATTGGATAATTTGTCGAACTTATCGAGGTTCTTGGGGCGCTGCTTATCGGGTACGCGGTCGGGGTGGACGTTGCGCGAGTTGCCGGGCCAGCGTACGGCCCCCTGAACATGCCCGACCCCAACCCGAACAGGACACCGGCCAAAGCCGCTCCGGCCGACCGCTCGGTCGGCTTCCCCGAGGGGAGCGTTCGGTTCAACCGACTTCGCGGTGTGCGTGCCAGGCGGTCGCGGCGGTCGCGAGGCGCAGGGTCCACGGGTCGGGATCGGCGGTGCTGATCTCGGACCAGACGTTGGCGTTGGCGGCGCCGAAGGCGGTGATGCCCTCGGCGGGGGCGGTGCGCCAGGAGGGGATCTCGGCGGCCCAGCGTTCGGCTGACGTGGGGGTGTGGCCGGAGGCGATGAGCCAGATGACCCAGTAGCCGGCGTCGAGCCAGGCCGCTCCACGGGTCGCCCAGGCCCAGTCGACCAGGCAGGCTCGGTCACCAGAGATGGCGTGGTCGTCGACGAGGACGTTGGCGTTGTTCAGGTCGGTGTGGAGGAGATGGCTCCCGGCGAAGAAGCGGAGGTCGTCGGGGCGGGCGGCGTAGTGCTCCAGGCGCTGCTCGGCATGGCGGAGCTCGATGCCGGGGCAGGGGGTCTCGCCGAGGCGGCGCAGGAGGGCAGCGACCTCGGGGAGGTCGGGGGAGCCGGGGGAGTAGTCGGCGTGGTGGCCCCCGAGGGCTTCGAAGCCGAGGAGGTCCCAGCCGGCGGTCTCGACACGCCAGAGGAGAGCGGGGGCCAGGCCGGTGAGGAAGGGGGCGACGACGGCTTCCCGGCGCTGGGTCCAGGCGCGGGGGTGGTCGGTGCGCAGACCTTTGACGTGCCAGGTACCCGTGGCGGAGGTGACGCGGGCCGCGATCTCGCTGTTGAACCCCTCGGCGGCCTCCGCGACGGCGAGAAGAGGGCCGGTGTGTTCTTCGACGGCGGCGCGGGCGGCGGACGGCAGCCGGTCGAGGCCGATGCGGGTGGTCGCCATGGGGCTTCACTCTTCCACGGGTGCGGGCATGTGGGTGCTCAGTGGTGCGGGGGCTTCGGGTGGATGAACGTCCCGAAGCCCCTGCGGTTCTGTCCGGCCCGGTGTCTACCGGTACGGGTTGTCGTCGTTGCAGCCCGGGATGGCTCCCTCGGCCAGCACCTCCAGGTCGTCCAGGAGGACAACCCCCTCGGGCTCCTCCGTGGCCGGCGGCCGGGGGCTGATTTCCACCATGACAGCGGTCATGACGCTTCCTCGCTTCCGTGTTGGCAGTAGGTGTTCAGTGGTGCCTTCGCCTCCTGGTACGCCTTGGCGAGCGGTCGGCAGACCCGGCAGGTGCCGGAGAGCTGACAGCCGCCGCAGCCACCGGTGCGAAGCATCTGGGCATCGGCGATGCCGGGCAGACGGAGGAGTCCGTCCAAGCCCTCGGTCATGAGGTTGATGGGGTTCTCGCGGCCGACCTTGCACATGGTCGCCAGACCGTGCGGGTCGACGTGGAAGAAGGTGTGACCGGCGGGGCAGCCCTTGAAGACGCTGCTCTTGTCCAGGAAGCCAGGGGCCTGCGCGGCGAGGGGTTCGGGCGTGCCCGTGTACGTGGGGGAGATCGTGCCGTACTCCTGACGGCTTGCCCCGTACCGCTCCGCGAGGGCGCGCATGGCGTCCAGCTCGTGGGCGTTGTGCCGGGTGATGATCAGCGCCAGTTCCAGCGCGATGCCGGCCTCGCGTGCCGCGACGAGCCCCTTCTCGACCAGCTTGAACGCTCCCGCCTTCCGGGTGAGCGAGTCGAAACTGTCGGGGGTCGCCCCGTAGAGGGAGACGGTCACCTTGTGCGGCGGCAGGTCGCGCAGGAGCTCGATGATCTCGGGGCGGTGGAGCCGGGAGCCGTTGGTCAGGATCTCGATCAGCATCCCCGAGCGGTGGGCGAGCGCGTACGCGTCCAAGAAGTCCCGGTCGATCAGCGGCTCGCCGCCGGTGAACTGGAGCCACAGCACTCCGGCGTCCCGCAGCAAACGCAGGAGCCGGACCTTGTCCGGCCAGGGCAGTCCCTCGAACTTCCGCTCCGCGAGGTAGCAGTGCTCGCAGTTGAAGTTGCAGCCCTTGTTGATCTCGTATGTGGCACGGCCGTAGCCGAGACGGGTCTCAGGGCGTACGAGCACGGCGTCCCGCATGGCCGTGTCCGCCAGTTCCACGTTCCAGGCCGCTCGGGCGTGGTCGAGGAGCCAGGCGGGCAGAGGGCTGCTGCTCTCTGCGGTCGAGGCCAGCTCTTCGTACAGCGTCCGGGGGATGCGCATGCCGCCCTTGGAACCGGGGCGGGCGATCAGGAACGTTCCGTTGTACGGGCTCGCGATCAGCTGGGGCACGGGACCTCCTCCAAGGTGTCTTCCCAGGTGTGCTGATCGGAGTGGTCGGCGAACAGGCAGCAGCCCTCACCGTCGGGCCCCGGGGCGACCGCCGGGCAGTCCGGCAGTACGGCCAGCTCCAACGCCGTCGTACCGGGCCAGCGGAGCCACAGCGCGGTCCCGTACTCGCCGGCGTCCGCAAGGAGGCCGAAGTGCTCACCGTCGTCGTGCGCGGACAGCTGGCACTGCACGGCCCTGTCCACACACTCCGCAGCCGACCTCTCCCGCGCTTCCCGCGCCAGATCCATGGGCACCCAGCGCCAGTGCGTGCACCGCATCACGACACCCGCCGAAGGGCGCCCACCGAGTACTGCTCCGCGCACCGACGGCAGGCGCACGGCGGGAAGCCACCCGGGTTGTCCGGGAGTGCCGGGTCGTCATCCACGCGTACCTCGGTAAGAGGCCCCCACGTCTGGCCGGAGTCGCGCGAGACCCGCAGCGTCATCCGTACGTCGTCCTGTCCGTTCGCCATGGTCAGGAGCATCGCGATCCGGAGGCTCCACCAGAAAGGCCAAGCGGATTACCCAACTTGGGTACCATCAACCTTGGTTGACCAAGTGCAGCGATCCGTAGTCCTCATGCCGGAGCGTGCCCGATGCCCGAGCCACCTCGCTCGAAGGAACTCCCGGTCAGCCTGCTCACGGATCCAGCGATGATCGAGGCATGCCGGGCGAGGGACTTCGGCCGCGTCTTTCAGCTGGTCAAAGCGCGAGCAGGCATCTATCCGTCGATGATCGCGCGTCGCTGCGACCTCACCCCGAGCCGTGTGGGTGAAGTGATCGCCGGACGAAGGCAGTTGCTGCACATGGACGTGATCGAACGGATCTCGGACGGGCTGCGCATCCCCGGGCACATGCTCGGCCTTGCCCGACGCTCCTGGGAGACCCCGCAGAGTCTGACGGTCACGCCCCGAGAACCGGCCGAGGCCCCGGTCCCAGTTGTCGAGCCCCTGGCCGCAGGGCTGCCGGGAGCGGATGTGGACAGCATCCTCGCCATGGCGGCCGAGCGGGACCTCAGCCCGTCGACTCTGGACGCGCTGCACTCGTCGATCGCGGACTACTGGCGCCGGGACGACGAACACGGTGGCGAGACCTTACGGCCCGCGGTCGTCGGCCAGCTCCGGTACGTCGTCGATCTCCTCAAGGAGCAACGTCCAGCTCCTCTGCGGGACGGCCTGCACAGCATCGCCGCCGAACTGGCCCGGCTCACCGGATGGACCTACTTCGACGCCCGCCAGTACAACCAGGCACGCGCCTACTTCACCGAATCCCTCGGCCTGGCCAAGGCCATCGACGACCATCGGTTCATGGCCAACGTCCTCGCCTGCATGAGCCTCCAAGCCACCTACCAGGACAAGCCCGGCGACGCCCTCGCACTCGTCACGGCGGCCCAGGACCAGGCCCGAGCGGTCACAGGGACGACACCGCGCGTCCTAGCCATGCTCGCGATGCGCGAAGCCTTCGCCCACGCCACCCTCGGCAACCGCAGCGCCACCCATACGGCGATCTCGGAGGCCCACACCCACTTCGGTCGGATCAGCACCGGCGATCCGGACCCGGCTTGGGTCGCCTACTTCGACGAGCCGAAGCTGATCGTGGACACCGGCATCGCGCACGGCCGCCTCGGCGAAGCCGCCCTCGCCGAACCACTGATCGCGGACGCCCTACGCCGTGAACACGAATCGAATCACCGAGGCCGCGCCTTCCACGCTTTCTGGCTCGCCCGTACCCAGCTCCAGCGCGGCAAACTCGACGAGGCGTGCCACACGGCCATGGACGCCTTGGCCCCGGCGGCGGCCGTCAGTTCGCAACGAGTCGCAGGCCACCTCAGTGAGTTCTACGAGCAGTTGGAGCCTTTCCGCCGGGATCCGGCCGTGGTGGCGTTCGAGGCCCGGCTTCGGGAAGTGCTGCCCCGTCAGGTCAGCGGATCGCCTCGTCCATGAGCACGTAGAGCAGCCCGACGAGGGAGCCGCTGCTGACGATCTCGCGGCGGTCGATCATGCCCCGTACATCGGCCAGCGGGATCCACTCGATCCGGTCCGACTCGTTCTTCTCGGTCGGCGGTCCTTCGTACGTCGCGCCGTCGGCCCGGAAGACGTGGTGCTGGGAGTCGGTGATGCCGTTGGCCGGCTCGGCGTAGATGAGCGGCTTGATAGGGCCGGGCCGCCAGCCGGTCTCCTCAAGAACCTCACGCGCGGCGGCGTCGGCGGGACTCTCCCCTTCCTCGACGAGACCCATCGGCAGTTCCCAGGCCCACGAGTCCGTGATGAAGCGGTGCCGCCACATCATCAGGATCTCCTGCCGCTCGTTGACAACGGCAGCCACGGCCAGGTGCCGAAGCTTGACGACGTGGTACTCCCATCGGCGTCCGTCCGGTTGCTCCACATCGGTCAACCACAGGTTGACCCACTGGTTCTCGTAGATCGGACGTTCCCCGTGGATCTTCCACTGCATCGCTGCGGCCCCTCTCGATCGGCGTCCAGCATCGCAGAGCCGCCTGCGCTCTGCGACTGTCGTCTGGCAGTCAATAGAGCTGATTTGCTGCCCAATGTGACTGGGCTCTGGGATGGGGGGGAATCGGTTTGATATCAGCCCGGGCTTGGGTGGACATCTTCCGAGCGTCAGACGAAGCGGGGTGGTCTGACTCTCGGGGTCTCCTTCAGGAGAGAGTCGAAGGGCAAGTAAAATTCTGGGACTGCTCGTCGCATGTTTGCGTGGCCAATGGCCGAGCCTATTGCAGTGTTGAGATATCCAGGGATGCCCAAGGTGTTGCAAAGGTCGAGGGCGTGGGATAGCTCGGCTGATTCGATAGAAAGAAGTCTTTCAATCTCGTGTTCATTGATAACTGGCCCCACGAGTGCGCGCATCGCCGTCTCTTCGATGTCCTGCATTCCGTGGACTTCGAGGAGATCTAGGAGCTCTATCTTAGTGATAGCGTTTACCGTGTAGCGATACTCGTCGGCCTTTGTCAATCTAGCGATAGGGGTGCCCATCAAAAGGTGGGCGTCGATCATCTCCTTATCCGTAAAGCCTCGATTGAAGAGCCCGGGAAGGTTCATTCCGGCATATTTGCCCAAGGTTAAAGTTCCCATGGTGGGGATGACGCACCCCAAGCCCGCAAGATAATCTAGATCCGATGGCCGGATTGACTCGATGCTCTCGATGAGCGGCCTGAGCATGCCAGCTATTGCTGATGCTATTTCGCTAACACTGCTCGCATGTGCTGGCATAATTTGCTTCATCAAGAGATTGCAGGAGAGAAGAGCGAGGTGCGGACCAGAAAGACTCTCCGCCAGGTCTATCGCCTTGGATACAGCTAGCTGTGCCGTACTTCTCTCTTGATTATGTTTCAGTCGCTCGAATAGCAATTCGATCAAAACGTCGCCAAGCTCAGGATCTCCGCTTTTGGCGTAACCTGACTGAGCGGAGAACAGCACAGACTGTATGCCAGGGTCATTTAGTTGACCGAGAGGAGGGTTATCCCATCCGTAGATCCCGTCGATGAAGTGATCGATGAACTCTCCAGCACGGAGTTGGGCTGTGCTCCATGCCTCATTGGCCAGCCGGGTGAAGTTTTCCCGAAACACCTCCATGGCCGTTTCCCTTGCGATATCTTTCGCATCTCGGTATCCGATCCCGATGTGGACCCCCCCGCCAGCCTGAACGTTGATCGACTTATCGCCGCTTGATTGCTTCTGGGTGATCCACTTCCTCATCGCGGACTGCCGAATCTGTTATCATTGCCGATCGAAATGTCGGACCCGGCTTGAATGTTTACGGAACTTGCGCCGCTCTGCTGTGACTGTCGCGTGGGGTTATTTTGTACAGCATTTTCACGCGTGCTGAATAGCTGATGGAACCCGATGGCGGCCGCAGTAAGGCCGAAAATGGATCCGACGATGCTGCCTAGCATCGCGGCCCTTTCGAGCCCGAGCCACACGCTGAGACCGATGATTCCGATACCGGTGATGGCGGTCCCGCCCCAAAGCATCCGCCGTTGAGTGATCGTCATGGTCCAAGTTTCCACGCGTCTCCTTGGCCTGTCAGCTGTTTGACGGAAGAAGTTGGCTCCTCTACGCCGGTGCTGCTCGTGTTGCGAAGTCGGTGAGATGCGTACATGTGACGACCAAAGTGGCTGGAGTCCGGGACGGTGAGCTGAACGAGGAGCCGGCGGCATAGCAACCTCTGAGATCTTCAGTCGCCAACCGGCTGCGCTATCTCTTACAGCGGAGGTGGCATCACGGCTCGGCGCCCACCTGTGGTAACCGCAGCAGTCTGTTTGCCTCAGAGGTTGCCGGCCGCACCCGCACGGACATCCCCAAGCCAAAGTTCAGAAAGGCATACCCTAAGCACCGTCCGCCTGTAATAATGCGAAAATGAATTCTTCGGCGGCGCTAGAGCTGAGCCCGGGTTCCCTTCAGGCGATCGTTATTGATGCAAATGCTTTTGGTAAAGGTCTACCCAACCTGGACCTTCTGCGTCGATTGGCTGACCTGGCTACTCGTGTTGGGATTGAGACATGGGTGCCTGAGCCGGTGGCATGGGAGTGGGCTGAGCATTTGTCCCGAGAAGTTGAGGCTTTTCGCGTGACGGTCTCGCCCATATTTCGCACAATGCAGAAGGGGGGCCTTGCAGCAAAAATGCCTATTCTGCCTCAAGGGGGCGATAGAGGAATTTCTGGGGAGTTCCTCGGGAATCTCTCTGCTGTCCCTGGAATCACTCTTGTCAAACTTACTGGTGACTCGGCGATGGAAGGTCTGCGTGATCAGATACTTCAAACAGGGCCGGGGCGTCGCAAGGACGGCGTCAAGACCGGCGCGTCGGATTCCGCTTGGTTGAGGGATGTTTTGCGCAAGGCTGGGGGAGACTTTGAGAGCATTGTGCTCCTGAGTAGCGATCGGGATGTCGCGGCGACGTGTAGAGAGCTTCGTGTGAACCCTCCGCGTATGCTGAACATCCATGATCTGAATAAGACCCTATTCCAGTTTGTGAGCGGGCCTGAAGGTTTGGCCCGTCGAATTGAGCTACACTTCGCCGAATTGATTTCTGATCTGCGGGCGAACACCTATGATGGCTGGGTGGAGCCAGATATCGATCTCGGCCATTTTGATGCGGATCCGAGCTTCCTTTTGGAAGACCTCCAGGGGGCTCAGTGTCAGATTCACAGCGTTACGCTCCGTCATCTGCATGAGGTTCTTAGTGTGACGGACATCGGAACCGAATTCGAGTTCGACGAAGAACGTGGTGAAGGTGAATCCGGAGCGCTTAGGGATCTCACTCTGGATGCCGTTGTTGAATTTCGTGCAGACATCGATGTGTCTATCTATGATATTGACGCCGATGGTGAGATTCAGATGGATGTGCATTCGCTCTACGATGTGAGGATTGTTGCTTCGCTTCTCGTGGAAATCTCGCAGGGGGTAATCAGCTACTGCACTCCGCTAGCGAACTCTCGCATCGAAGCCCTAGAGAAGCCTCAACGACTGGCGCCATCGTTGACGCCATGGCCGGCGGGCCGCGTGTTTGAGTGACGCGTACCCAGTTGTTCCTTGTGGGCGTAGTGCTGGAGCCGGTGGACCAGGCATGGACCACGTCGGAGAGTACCCGGGCAGGGAAGAGGCAAAGGGCCAGTTCAGACGAGTGAAGTTATCCGTAGTACAACTCTCTTGAAAACCGTCGTGGCAGCGATGTCACCGTGGGTTCAAATCCCACACCCACCGCCACACGTCGGCGAGCGCGCTGACCGGAAGGGGCGCCCCTCATCAGGGGTGCCCCTTTCTCGTGGGGCCGGGCGTTCTGGGCCGGTGGTCCACAAGTCGTTCGGCCTGTGCGCCTGCGGGGCCACTCCGAACGGTCCGGGCTTCGGCGGCGGTGGTACGGGCAGCGGAAGGTTCTGTGCTCCTGGCGTTGCCCCGTACGCATTCGGCCCGACGCACGGGTGGGGACCGTTGAGTACGTCGGTGTCCGCTCGATGAGAGACCAGATGCAGTCGATCTCGTTGCCTGTCACGTCGTCGGGCTCGACGGTCCGGACGGGGCGGTCCCGGGCCCGTTCTCGTAGCTCGTGGCGAGGCGGGCTGCCGAGGCGATGGTGGAGCGGGCTTCGCGTTCGGTGAGGCCGGTGCGGACGGCGGCGTGGGTGAGGGCGTCCGCCAGGGCGTCGCCGAAGCCGTGTTCGTAGGCGCGGCAGGCTGCCCAGAAGAGCCGTGTGTTGCGCTGGCCCTCGTGTGCCGCGAGGACGAACCGGACCAGTCCCCGGCCCTGTTCGGGCCGGGCCGCGGGGTGGTGAGGGCGTGCGGGGGGCTTGAGCAGGTGCAGGAGTGCGCGGGGGCAGGGGGCCGGCGGGAGGTCGGCGGTGCCCGGGGCGAGCCGGTACGTGCCATGGGCGGTGACCGAGCCGGGGCCCACCAGGTAGCCGCCGGCGCCCCGGACGTCGATGCCGGGGGCGAGGCGGCTCGCGGAGTTCGGTACCCAGACGCCGGGCGGGCCGGTCAGCCAGATGTGGCGGCCGCCGCTGGGCGTGAGCACGATGACGGTCGGCGGGATGGTGAACAGGTGGTGCAGCGCGAGTTGCCGGAGCGATGCGGCGGAGTCGCTTCTGCCGGTGGTGTCGATGTCCAGGTCGATGCCGATGAGGTGGTGCGGGGGCCGGCCGCACGCGATGCCGTAGCCGGTGGCCCAGGGGGCGGCGGCGAAGAGGGCGCGGACGGCGGCAAGGTTCGTGGTGGCGTCGTGGACGCCGTGTCCGGGAAGGCCGCAGGCGCCCCGGCAGGTGACCGGCCGGTCCTCGTTCCGGTGCGGAGAGGGCAGGGCGGGGAGCTTTCCGGCGGAGAGCGGGATGACGGGGAGCCCGCGCTCGGCGGCGGAGAGTGCGTGAGCCAGGGCCAGGGTGGCGGTCTGCCGGTCGATGGTGGCCATGGCTTTATTTTCGTACAGATGTTCGAGGAAGGGAAGAGTGTGAGGGTGTCGGTCGGCTGGGGTGCCGGAACGCTTCTTCTCTTGCGGGGTACGGGATCGGGCGGGGCCGGTGGCTGTGGGAGGGGGTGCGGGAGCGGTGCGAGCCGAGGCTTTGGCGGCGCTCGAGGGTTTATCAGATGTTCCTCACGCTTGCGGGGGAATCGGATCGTGTGGGTGGTTCGACGGGGATCCGGTGGGCAACTCTGCCGTCGCGACGTCGTGACCAAGCCGGGGCGGTCGGCCAACTGCCCCGGAACAAGCCGTACTTTCGGTTCCTGGAGGAATTGACATGGCAAGCATCCGTACCGCTCGTGCCGTCGCCGTTGTTGCAGCCCTGCCTCTCGCCGCCGCACTTTTCAGCGGCGTGGCCCAGGCCGACAGTGGCTCGTTCGCGAACGACGGATCGAACGCGGCTGTTGCCACGATCGCCGGCAGCGGCGTCGGCGGTAACAACTCCGGCAATTCGTCCACATCGCAGCAGCAGGCCGTCGGCTCCGGCGCGTCGAACCGGAGCAACTCCGCGCAGGTGAACGGATCGGCGTTCACCGTGGTCGACCAGCACAACGAGTACCTCGCGGTGAACTTCACCAAGCTCTGGTGAGCCGGGGCCCGGTCATGGGCCGGTCGGGGGGTCGGTTCACGGCTGGTTGAACGGCGGCCTGCGCGAAAGCACCTGGGTGCACTCGCGCAGGCCGCTTCGCGTTGTACCGGTGGCCGTGTCGGGGTGTCGTCGACCTTGACAGGGCAGGCGGATCTGACGGACAGTCAGAAACCCTGAGTGTGTGCCCGAATCCGTACGTCCGTATCCGTACGCCTGTGTCCGGGAGGCAGCTGTCGTGCACCTCGCCCAGACGGAGCGTCAGCAACAGCTGCGCGCCGAACTCCGTACGTACTTCCGCAAGGTGATGCCCAGGAGGGATGCGGGGGCGGCGCCCGGGGCCGAGGCCCCGGCCGGGCAGCGCCGTCTGCTGCGCCGGATCGGCGCGGACGGGATGCTCGGACTCGGCTGGCCAGTCGAGTACGGCGGCCAGGGCCGCGGAGCCGACGAGCAGTTCGTCTTCTTCGACGAGGCCTACCGGGCGGGGGCGCCCGTCTCGATGGTCACCCTCAACACCGTCGGACCGACGCTGATGAAATACGGGACCGACGAGCAGAAGGCGTACTTCCTGCCCAGGATCCTCCGCGGCGACCTCGTCTTCGCCATCGGCTACAGCGAGCCGGAGGCCGGTACGGACCTCGCGGCGCTGCGCACCAGGGCCGTGCGGGACGGTGACTCCTGGGTGATCGACGGGCAGAAGATCTTCACCAGCAACGCGCAGAACGCGGACTGGATCTGGCTCGCCTGCCGTACGGACCCGGATGCGCCGAAGCACCGGGGCATCTCGATCATTCTGGTTCCGACGGACGCCCCCGGGTTCTCCTGGACGCCGATCGAGACCGTGGGTGGGCTGACCACGACGTCCACCTACTACGACGGGATACGGGTGCCCGTGACCCATCTGGTCGGCGCGGAGAACGACGGCTGGGGGCTGATCACCAACCAGCTGAACCATGAACGGGTTGCTCTCGCCGCCATCGGAATGCAGGCCGAGGACTTCTACGAGGCGGCACTCGCCTTCGCCCGCACCCCCGACCCGGTCACGGGCCGGCGTCCGGTCGACGAGCCGTGGGTGCGGACCCGGCTGGCCGAGGCGTACGCCCGGCTGGCGGCGACGCGCCTGCTCAACTGGCGCCTGGTGGGGGATGTCGGCGCGGGTTCCCTGGCGCCCGGCGAGGCGAGCGGCGTGAAGTTCGTGGGGACCGAGAGCGCGGTCGAGGTGTACCGGATCTGCCAGGAGATCACGGGCGAGGCCGGGACGATCCGGGGCGGTTCGCCCGGCGCCTTCGGGGACGGGGAGCTGGAGCGGATGAACAGGGCGGCGCAGATCAACACCTTTGGGGGCGGAGTGAGCGAGGTGCAGCGGGAGATCGTCGCGACCATGCGGCTCGGCATGAAGAGGGGCAAGCGGTGACGGGCGCGCGGGAACGGCGGGCGGAACGGGGCGGGCCGGACCGGTTGTACGAGCGGCTCAAGGTGTTCGAGGGGCGGGCCGCCGCGACCGCGGGCGTCGGCAAGGATCCGGTCAACGAGCCGATGATCAGGCACTGGTGCGAGGTGATGGGGGACACCGGCCCCGCCTACGCGGGACCGGACGCGATCGCCCCGCCGACGATGCTGCAGGTGTGGACGATGGGCGGTCTGTCGGGGCACACCGACCGCTCCGAGGCGTACGAGGAGCTGTTCGGGCTGCTCGACGGCGCGGGCTGCACCTCGGTGGTCGCGACCGACTGCGAGCAGGAGTATCTGCGGCCGCTGCGGCCCGGCGACCGCATCACGTTCGACGCGGTGATCGAGTCCGTCTCGGAACGCAAGACGACCAAGCTGGGGACGGGGTACTTCGTGACGACGCGCATGGACGTCCGCGCGGAGGGGGAGCTCGCCGGGACACACCGCTTCCGGATCCTCAAGTACGCGCCGGCCGCGGCGAAGGGGGCGACGCGTCCCGGCGGCCGGAGCCCGCGCCCGAGGCCGGTGATCAACCGGGACAACGCCGGGTTCTGGCAGGGCGTCGCCGAGCACAGGCTGCTGATCCAGCGGTGCGGCGAGTGCGCCACGCTGCGCTTCCCCTGGCTGCCCGGCTGCAACGCGTGCGGCTGCCAGGAATGGGACACGGTCCAGGCGAGTGGCGACGGCACGGTTTTCAGCCACGTTGTGATGCACCACCCGCCTTTCCCCGCCTTCAGCGCCTCCGACGGGGGCGGGCCGTATGCGGTGGCGCTGATAGAGCTGGCGGAGGGGGTGCGGATGGTCAGCAATGTGATCGGGGTGCCGTACGACAAGGTGCGGACGGGAATGCCGGTGCGGCTGGAATTCCTCCGCGCAGACCCGGAGTTGGAGCTTCCGGTCTTCCGGGGAGGCGAGGGCTGACATGGACTTCGTACCCACCGAGGAACAGGCCGCGGCGCAGGGGCTGGCGGCGCGGATCTTCGGGGATCTGTCCACGCACGAACGCCTGGCCGGAGCCGGCACGGGGACGGACGCCGAGCTGTGGAAGGAACTCTGCGCGACCGGACTGACCGCGGCGGTCGAGGAGATCGGGCTGCTCGGCCTGGTGCTCCTGCTGGAGGAGCAGGGCCGGACGACGGCGCAGGTGCCGTTCGCGGCGAGCTGTGTGTACGGGCTGCTCGCCGTCGCCTCGCACGGCACCGACGAGCAGCGGGACCGGCTGCTGCCTCCGCTGCGGGACGGCACGGCCGTCGCCACCGGGGCGTTCCCGGCACGCGGCGGGACGCGGGCGGACGGCGAGGGGTGGCTGAGCGGCAGCGTGCCGTACGTGCCGTGGCTGCGGGACGCGTCCCTCGTCCTCGTCGCGGACTCGGACCGGGGGCTGTGGATCGTACGGACCGATGATCCGGGTGTGGCGACGGAGCCGGTCGAGACCACGGCACCGTGGTCGGCCGCGCGGCTCGTCCTGGACCGGGCGCGCGGGGAGCGGCTCGGTGGTGACGGGGCGCCCGACGCCGTCGGCGCGCCCGAGCCGCTCGGGCGCGCCGGGGCGTACGAACACGTGCTGGCCGCAAGCCGGATCGCGTTCGCCGGGCTGCAGGCAGGGGTGTGCGCCGGTTCGCTGGCCCGGGCCGTCGCCCACACCAACACCCGGGAGCAGTTCGGGCGTCCGCTCTCCACCAAGCAGGCGGTACTGCTGCGCGCCGCCGACGCCCATATGGACACCGAGGCGATCCGGGTCACCGCGTACGAGGCTGCCTGGCGGCATGACGCGGCGCTGCCGTACGGACCGCAGGCGCTGACCGCCGCCTGGTGGGCGTCGGAGGCCGGGAAACGGGTCGTGCACGCCGGACAGCATCTGCACGGCGGAACGGGCGCGGACCTCGACCACCCCGTACACCGTCACTTCCTCTGGGGCCGTCAGCTCGACGCCTATCTGGGATGCGGCAGCGAAGTACTTCAGCAACTCGGCCAGTCACTGGTGAAGGAGGGACCGGAGTGAAGGTCGGCGAGAAGCTGGCGCCGCTGGAGATCGCGGTGACCCGCACCCTGATCGTGGCGGGGGCCCTCGCCTCCCGCGACTACCAGGACGTGCACCACGACGCGGAACTCGCCCGGGAGAAGGGCTCCCCGGACATCTTCATGAACATCCTGACGACCAACGGCCTGGTCGGCCGGTACGTCACCGACCGCTTCGGCCCGTCGGCCGTGCTCCGCAAGGTCGCCATCAGACTGGGCGCGCCCAACTACCCGGGGGACACCATGGTCCTGAGCGGCACGGTCACCGCCATCGGGGACGACGGGACGGCCGAGGTCTCGGTCGTCGGAACCAACGGTCTGGGCAGGCATGTTACGGGCACGGTGACCGTGACCGTGCCCGCTAGGGCGACCGGCAGCGTTCCCCAGGGGGCGGCATGAGCCTGCGCAGAGCCGACGTACTCGGCGGCAAAGCGGCGGTCGTGGGGATCGGGGCGACCGAGTTCTCCAAGGACTCCGGTCGCAGCGAACTCAAACTGGCCGTCGAGGCGGTGCGGGCCGCCCTCGACGATGCCGGGCTGACCCCCGCCGATGTCGACGGTCTGGTCACCTTCACCATGGACACCAGCCCCGAGATCACCGTCGCGCAGGCGGCCGGCATCGGTGAACTGTCGTTCTTCTCCCGTATCCACTACGGCGGCGGGGCGGCCTGCGCCACCGTCCAGCAGGCGGCGATGGCCGTGGCGAGCGGAGTGGCCGACGTCGTGGTCTGCTACCGCGCGTTCAACGAACGTTCCGGGCGCAGATTCGGCTCCGGCGTGCAGCAGCGCGAGCCCACCGCGGAGGGCGCGGCGCTCGGCTGGAACATCCCCTTCGGGCTGCTCACGCCGGCCTCCTGGGTCGCCATGGCCGCCCAGCGCTACCTGCACGCGTACAACCTGACGCCGGAGGTCTTCGGCCATGTCGCGGTCACCGACCGGCGCCATGCCGCCCGCAACCCCGCGGCGTACTTCTACCGGAAGCCGATCACCCTGGCCGACCATGCCGCGTCGCGGTGGATCGTCGAACCCCTGCGGCTGCTCGACTGCTGTCAGGAGACCGACGGCGGGCAGGCGATCGTCGTCACCAGCGCGGAACGGGCCCGGGACCTGCCCCAGCCGCCCGCCGTGATCGTCGCCGCCGCCCAGGGGGCCGGGCGGGCTCAGGAACAGATGACCAGCTTCTACCGCGACGGTCTGACCGGGCTGCCGGAGACGGGGGTGGTCGCCCGGCAGCTGTGGCGCAGTTCCGGTCTCTCCCCCGCCGACATCGATGTGGGCATCCTCTACGACCACTTCTCACCGTTCGTCCTGATGCAGTTGGAGGAGTTCGGCTTCTGCGCACCGGGCGAGGCGGCCGACTTCGTCGCGGCCGACGCGCTGCCCCTGAACACGCACGGCGGCCAGTTGGGGGAGGCGTATCTGCACGGGATGAACGGCATCGCGGAGGCGGTCCGGCAGATCCGGGGCTCATCGGTGAACCAGCTGTCCGGGGCGGCCCGCACCCTGGTCACGGCAGGAACCGGCGTACCCACCTCGGCGCTGATACTGGGCGCGGACGACTGACTGGGGGATCGACCCTGAGCCCTGAAGACGACGGATCCACCTACAGGAGGTCCAGCAGGCCCCACCCCTACACCCTGAGGCGGACGCCGTTTCGGGACCTGGGGCCGATCCCCGGGGCGGCACCCGCTCCTAGCGTGGAGCCATGACCACGCCAGTCTGCACGGGCACCTCCGGGGGAGCTGCCATCACCGGACACATCCCGCACGGCTCGCACGCGGCGCACGCGGCGCACGCCGCGCAGGCGGCGCAGGCGCCGTTCGCCTCGCGCGCTTCGTCGTACGCCTCACGGGCTCCGCACGCGCCGTATCCGTCGTTCTCCTCGTTCGTAAGGGCACGGGGGCCCGTACTGCTGCGCGCCGCCCGCTCGCTCACCGCGAACCCGAGCGATGCCGAGGATCTGCTGCAGACCGCTCTCACCAAGACGTATGTCGCCTGGGAACGGATCGAGGACCACCGGGCGCTCGACGGCTATGTCCGCCGGGCACTGCTGAACACCCGGACCTCGCAGTGGCGCAAGCGCAAGGTCGACGAGTACGCCTGCGACGAACTGCCCGAGCAGGAGGCTCCCGGAACCCCCGACCCGGCCGAGCACCAGACGCTGCACGACGCGATGTGGCGTGCCGTGCTGAAGCTCCCGGACCGGCAGCGCGCGATGGTGGTCCTGCGGTACTACGAGGATCTGAGCGAGGCCCAGACCGCCGAGGTGCTCGGGGTGTCCGTCGGCACGGTGAAGAGCGCGGTGTCGCGGGCGCTCGGCAAGCTCAGGGAGGACCCGGAGCTGGCCCCGGTCCGTTGACCCCGGGCGACGACGGCGCGGCCGGCGGACCCGGTTCTGCCGGACGACACCGATTCGTACTCCCCGGACTAGTGACATACCGCTTGGTATGTGAGCAGAATCAGCGGAACCCTACTGCCACGTAGCGCCCACCGGGAGGACGCCGTGCTGAGCACCATGCAGGACGTACCGCTGACTGTCACCCGCATCCTCCAACACGGGATGACCATTCACGGGAAGTCGCAGGTCACGACCTGGACCGGCGAGCCCGAGCCGCAGCGGCGCAGCTTCGCCGAGATAGGCCGGCGGGCCACCCGGCTGGCGAACGCGCTGCGCGACGAGCTCGGTGTCGACGGCGATCAGCGGATATGCACCCTCATGTGGAACAACGCCGAACATGTCGAGGCGTACCTCGCGATCCCCTCGATGGGCGCCGTCCTCCACACCCTCAACCTCCGGCTCCCCGCCGAGCAGCTGATCTGGATCGTCGAGCACGCCGACGACAAGGTCGTCATCGTCAACGGCTCCCTGCTGCCGCTGCTCGCGCCGCTCCTTCCCCATCTGACGTCGATCGAGCACGTGATCGTCACGGGGCCGGGCGACCGTTCCGTCCTGGACGGCGCGGCGGCCCGGGTGCATGAGTACGAGGAGCTGATCGCCGGCCGCCCGACCAGCTACGACTGGCCCGAACTCGACGAACGCCAGGCCGCCGCCATGTGCTACACCTCCGGCACCACCGGCGACCCCAAGGGCGTCGTCTACTCCCACCGCTCCATCTACCTGCACTCCATGCAGGTCAACATGGCGGAGTCGATGGGGCTGACCGACAAGGACACCTCGCTGGTGGTCGTCCCCCAGTTCCATGTGAACGCCTGGGGGCTGCCGCACGCGACGTTCATGTCCGGCATCAACATGCTCATGCCGGACCGGTTCCTGCAGCCCGCCCCGCTCGCCGACATGATCGAGCGCGAGAGGCCGACCCACGCCGCGGCCGTTCCCACCATCTGGCAGGGGCTGCTCGCCGAGGTCACCGCCAACCCGCGCGACCTCACCTCCATGGCCCGCGTCACCATCGGCGGCGCCGCCTGCCCGCCGTCTCTCATGGAGGCGTACGACAAGCTCGGCGTCCGCCTCTGCCACGCCTGGGGCATGACGGAGACGTCGCCGCTCGGCACCATGGCCAACCCGCCCGCCGGGCTGACCGAGGAAGAGGAGCGGCCCTACCGCGTCACCCAGGGCCGCTTCCCGGCCGGCGTCGAGGCGCGCCTGGTCGGCCCCGGCGGCGAGCTGCTGCCGTGGGACAACGAGTCGGCCGGTGAGCTGGAGGTGCGCGGCGCCTGGATCGCCGGGGCCTACTACGGGGGCGCGGACGGCGAGGACCTGCGCCCCGAGGACAAGTTCAGCGAGGACGGCTGGCTGAAGACCGGCGACGTCGGTGTGATCAGCGACGACGGCTTCCTCACCCTGACCGACCGGGCCAAGGACGTCATCAAGTCCGGCGGCGAATGGATCTCGAGCGTCGCGTTGGAGAACGCCATCATGGCGCACCCGGAGGTGGCCGAGGCGGCGGTCGTCGCCGTCCCGGACGAGAAGTGGGGCGAGCGTCCGCTCGCCACCGTCGTGCTCAAGGACGGCGCCACCGCCGACTACGAGGCGCTGAAAGGGTTCCTCGAAGAGTCCGGCATCGCCAAGTGGCAGCTCCCGGAGCGCTGGACGGTCATTCCGGCGGTGCCGAAGACGAGCGTCGGCAAGTTCGACAAGAAGGTGATCCGCAAGAAGTACGCGGAGGGCGAGCTGGACATCACTCGGCTCTGACCGGGCCCGGGCCCGGACGGGGTTGTATGACGAGGGCGGCACGGGAGAACCCGTACCGCCCTCGTCGTGACCCCCGGCCGTCCGCCGGGCAGTGGTCAGTTCGTGCCGATCTTCGCGAGCAGGTCGACGATGCGCGACTGCACCTCGTCGCTCGTGGAACGCTCGGCCAGGAAGAGCACGGTCTCGCCCGAGCTGAGCTTCGGCAGCTCGGACCCGGTCATGTCGGCGGAGGTGTAGACGACCAGCGGGGTTCGGTTCAACTGGCCGTTGGCGCGCAGCCAGTCGACGATCCCGGCCCGGCGGCGGCGTACCTGCATCAGGTCCATCACCACCAGGTTGGGTCGCATCCGAGTGGCGAGCGTCACCGCCTCGTTGTCGGTGGAGGCCCGCGCGACCTGCATGCCGCGCCGCTCCAACGTGTCCGCCAGCGCCAGCGCGATCTCCTCGCGCTCCTCGATCAACAGCACCCGCGGCGGATGCTGTTCGCTGTCGCGCGGGGCGAGCGCCTTGAGGAGTACGGCCGGGTCCGCACCGTATGCCGCCTCCCGCGACGCCTGCCCCAGACCGGCCGTCACCAGCACCGGGACCTCGGCCGCCACGGCGGCCTGACGCAGTGACTGCAGTGCCTTGCGGGTGATGGGACCGGTGAGCGGGTCGACGAAGAGCGCGGCGGGGAACGCCGCGATCTGGGCGTCGACCTCCTCGCGGGAATGCACGATCACCGGCCGGTAGCCGCGGTCGCTCAGCGCCTGCTGGGTGGAGACATCGGGCGCGGGCCAGACGAGCAGCCGGCGCGGGTTGTCCAGCGGCTCCGGGGGCAGCTCGTCGTCGACCGGCTGCGGCGACGGACGGTTGGCGACCTCGACCGCGCCACCCGGACCGTCCAGTGGCTCCGGCCCCTCGGCGCCCTCGTCGGGCGCCCCTATGGCGTACGCGCGTCCCTCGGCCTCCGGAGGAGCCGACAGCAGCTGCCCCGAACCCGGGTTCGGGCCCTGAGCGGCGTCGGACGGAGCGGCCGGGGACGGAGCGGCCAGGGAGGGCGCGGCCGGGGTGGGCGCGGCCGGGGAGGGCACGGTCTGCGGCGGTGCGGCCTGCGGGGTGCGCTCGCCCTCCGGCGGGGCGGCGAGCTTACGGCGCCGTCCGGCACCACCGAGCGTCTGGTTCTGCTGGTGCGCGATGCGCTGGGCGAAGGGGACGCCCTGCCCGAGCGTCCGCACGCTGAACGCGCGCCCCTGCGTCGAGTCCGACGAGCCGCCGGGCATCGGAGCCTCTGCGGGCAGCGGCTGCCTGCGCGCGTCCGGTACGGGCGCGATGTTCTGGGGACGGCTCTCCGCGACGCCGGTGGAGTCGGCGGCGCCCGCGACCGCCGTGGTGCCGGTGGTGTGTGTGGTGTGCCCGGCCGCGGGCCACTCCGGATCGCCGCCGGGGTGGCTGTCGGGCCGGTCGTCGGCCTGCGGGGTCTGCGGGGCCTGCTGAGGCGCGTCGGCGTGACGCGCCCGGCGCCGCCCGGTCGGTGCGGGGTGCGCCTGGGGCGGGGTGTGCTCCTCGTCCGGTGCGATGCGTACGGCGTCGTGGCGTCCGGGCAGTGACGCGTCCGCGTCGACGGCCGCGGACGGGGCCCGGTCGGCATCCGCGGGCGGCAGAGCGAACGCGGTACGGGGCCCGGCCGGCTCGGCCTGGGCGGACCGCTCCTGCGTGGCCGCCAACGCCCGCCGCGCCCGCCGCCCGGTCGGCTGAGGCGCCGGTGCGGGCACAGCCCCGTCCCCGACCTGCGAGAGGCCTTCGGAAGCGGCGGCGGAAGCGGAATCGGAATCGGAGGAGGCGGCAGAAGCGGAAGCCGGCAGTGCCAGCTGGTTCTCGCCGCCCTGGCGCGCCCGGTGTCCACCCGCGGACACCGGTATCGGCCCCTCGGCCGGAACCGGAACACCTTGCGGCGGCACGGTCCGGCCACGCTGCGGACGGCCACTGCCACCCTGTGCGCCCTCGGCCGCCGTCACCACCGCCCCTTCGGACGGCGCGGAGGCGGCCGTAGGCAGCGCCAGCGCCTGCCCCGTCCCTGCCCCCTGCTGCTCGACAGCAGACTCCCCGGGCCGCGGGCCCTGCTCGGGCAGCTGAGCGGGAAGCCCATGCTGAGTACCGGTCTCGGCCGGGCTCGGCCGCCCCCGCCTGCGCCCCGAGCCCTCGCCCTGCTGGACGGGAATCATGTCGTGCGCGTCCTGCGTCTCCTGGGCCGCCGGTTCACGACGCGCCCGGCGCCGCCCCGTCGGCTCGGCTGCCGCGGTATCCCCGGAACCGGAACCGGACTCGCTTCCCGCCCCGGAACCACCCACAGGGCTCTCCAGGAACGCGTCCGTGGACGCCCGCCGCGCCCGCCGCCGTCCACCTCCCGCCGTACCCTGACCGGCCATCGGCTCAGCCCCCGGCTCAGCCCCCGGCTCGGGCACAGACCCCGCCTCCGGCTCGGGCGCCGGTGGCATCACCGTTCCCGAGCCCTTGCCCAGCGGCACTTCGAGTACGTACGCGCTGCCGCTCATCCCCGGCACCTCGTGCGTCTGGAGCACGCCGCCGTGTGCCCGTACGATCCCGCGCACGATCGGCTCGTGCACCGGGTCTCCCCCGGCGAACGGTCCGCGCACCTCGATCCGTACGACCTCACCGCGCTGCGCGGCCGCGACGACGACCGTCGAGTCGACGTAGCCGCCGCCCGGCACCACGCGGGCCTTGCCGGTCGAGTCGACCCCGGCGACATCCGCGACCAGATGGGCGAGCGCGGTCACCAGCCGGGCCGCGTCCACCTCGGCCTCGATCGGCGGGGCGTGCACCGCGAACTGGGCCCGCCCGGGACCGATCAGCTCGACGGCCGCATCGATACCGGCCGTCACGACCGAGTCGAGCAGCACGTTCGCCTTGACCAGGTCCTCCGAGCCGGCGTCCAGGCGCTGGTAGCCGAGCACGTTGTCGACGAGCGTGGTCATCCGGGCGTAGCCCGCGGCCAGGTGGTGCAGGATCTGGTTTGCCTCCGGCCACAGCTGGCCGGCCGGGTCGGCGGCGAGCGTGGAGAGTTCGCCGCGCAGCTCCTCCAGCGGCCCGCGCAGCGACTCGCCGAGCACGGCGGTGAGCTGGGTGTGCCGGGCGGTCAGCGCGGCCAGCTGTTCGGCCTGCGCTTCCAGTTCGGCGGTGTACCGCTCGGCCCGGTCGGCCTGTTCCGCGCTGTGCCGTTCCGTCAGGGCGGTGACCTCGGCGGTGTGGCTCGCGGTCAGTTCGTCGACCTCGGTCCCGTGCTGCTCGCGAAGCTCCTCGTACGGGCGGCGGTCGGTGAACGTCATGACCGCACCGACCAACTGGTCCCCGTCCCGGACCGGCGCGGTGGTCAGGTCGACCGGCACCTGCGCACCGCTCTTGGACCACAGCACCTGCCCGCGAACCCGGTGCTTGCGGCCGGACCGGAGGGTGTCGGCGAGCGGCGACTCCTCGTACGGGAACGGCTCGCCCTCCGCCCGCGAGTGCAGGATCAGCGGATGCAGCTCCTGGCCGCCCAGATCGCTGGCGCGGAAGCCGAGGATCTGCGCGGCGGCGGGGTTGACCAGGACGACCCGGCCGTCCGTGTCCGTACCGACGACACCCTCGGCCGCGGCCCGCAGGATCATCTCGGTCTGCCGCTGCGAACGGGCCAGTTCGGCCTCGGTGTCGACCGTGCCCGACAGGTCCCGTACGACGAGCATCAGCAGCTCGTCACCCGTATAGCTGCCGCTGTAAGTGCTCTGGAAGTCGTTGTACGCGGCCTGCCCGTCCTCAAGGCTGGCGCTGGTGACCTCGACCGGGTACTCGGTGCCGTCGGTCCGCCGTGCGGTCATCCGCGTCGGCTTCGTACGGCCCCGGTCGTCGGCGGACTCGGGGCGGCGCATCGACCCCGGGATCAGCTTGGAGTCGAACTCCGGCAGCAGATCGAGGAGCCCGCGCCCGACGAGTGCGGTGCCCGGTGTCTCGAACATTTCGAGGGCGATCGTGTTGGCGTTGACGACCGTGCCGTTGCAGTTGACGAGCAGCAGCCCGTCGGGGAGTGCATCGAGTATGGCTGCGAGGCGAGCAGCGCCTCGGGATGGCCTGCTGCTCACGACGACGCTTCCTCCCTGGTTACCGCACCTTGCCGACAGCGGGCCCCATCTTGCCCCTCGGGCCGCAGGCTGTCACGGAAGGAGTCTAAAGGCAGCGAAGGGGCGCAGGTCGGCGGATGAGGAGGAGCTCTCACCAAGGTTGTGTGCACGGGGTGCTGCGGAAAGGCGTACAGACCCCCGCTCATCGGACGTTGGGGAGCACGGGCCGCAGATTGTTCCAGCGTGAGATCTCGCAGCCGCTGCTCCGCGCGAAGACGGTGTCGATGCTGCGCCCGCGCCAGGTCCCGGTGACCCGGGCGGTGGCCGGCCCCCCGAATTGCTGCGTGCACATCGCGTCCCGGGGCACCGGTGCGAACGGGGCCGCGCCCTCGTCCGCCAGCGCCTCCAGCCGGTCGCAGGCCTGCTGCGCCGCCGGGTGGCTGCCACCCGTCGGTCCGCACTCCAGCTCGAAGACGCCGTCGGCCGCGAGGTCCCCCGAATCCAAGACGGTCACCGTCAGCCGGGTGCGGGCATCGTCCCCGTGCGGCAGCGGCAGCGGCAGGGACCCGGTGGCTGCGGTCGCGGCCGGCATGGCGGCGGACAGCGCGGCGAGGGACGCGACGGCGGTGAGGGCGAGACGGCGCAACATGCGGACTCCTGTGCTCGAGCACTTCGACGGGGGGCGAACAGCCTCCGCCCTCACTAACGCTCCGCACGCCACGGCGTTGCGCAACCGCAGGCGCTTTGCCCTCGTGCCCGCCTGCCTAGTACCGTAGGCAGCGGTTGGTGACGCGGCGCTCAGTTGTGTCATCATCTGCACGCACCACTCGCGCTCGCGCGAGGTGTGCTGGAGGCGTCGCCTAGTCCGGTCTATGGCGCCGCACTGCTAATGCGGTTTGGGTCTTAAAGCCCATCGAGGGTTCAAATCCCTCCGCCTCCGCTCCATCACCGAAGCCCCGTGCCACTGGCACGGGGCTTCGGTCGTATCCGGACCCGGGCGGCGTACGGCGTGCGCCGCCCGGCACCGCCAAAACAGGGTGTTTTCGCAGGTCAGAGGTGGTGTGGCTTAAGGATTTCGCGCTACGGCGCAGGTCATGTAATGTTGTTCCCGCAACGCCGACCAGGCAGAAAAGCCCGGAACGCACAAGCACTCGTAGCTTAACGGATAGAGCATCTGACTACGGATCAGAAGGTTGCAGGTTCGAATCCTGCCGAGTGCACATCAGGCGAGAGGCCCTCAGGAGAAATCCTGAGGGCCTCTCGCGTTGCCCGTACAGCAGCGAAGTGCAGCAACCGTGTCAGCCGGTACCGCCCATCGCGTCGGACAGTCGGCCGATCGCGTCGCGCACCTCTTCCTCACTCGCTTCGGCGTAGACCTCCATCGTCATGGCGAAGTCGATGGACTTCCACGTCGGCCCCAGCACCTCCCCGCGCCGCAGGCCGGGCGTCAGCACGAGAACCCAGGCTGCGAAG
The DNA here is from genome assembly GCF_055635345.1 of Streptomyces sp. NPDC111516. Taxonomy (NCBI): domain Bacteria; kingdom Bacillati; phylum Actinomycetota; class Actinomycetes; order Kitasatosporales; family Streptomycetaceae; genus Streptomyces; species Streptomyces sp. NPDC111516. The sequence continues at coordinate 361,591 of NZ_JBVKBV010000003.1, forward strand.
AGGTGGTCATCGCGAGCGGCAGCGTCCGCGAGGAACTGGCCGGCCTCAGCGACGGACCACGGCTTGATCCGGCGGCGACGCGGCTTGGGCACCTTCACCGGCGACGCGACGTTCTTCCCGATCTCCTCTTCCGTGACCGCGTGGGTCAGTGCGGCCCACAGGGCGTCGCGGGAGGCCGACCGGCCTCTCGGGCCCGAGCCGGAGACGGCGCCCCCGTCCAATCGACCAGACGAACCGGCAGGAACGTGTCATACCGTCACAATCATCCCATGAGTACTAAGCTCACCCGCGGTCACAGTGAGTGATCCGCGGTCTGTCGACGGCGCCAGTGGCGTAGGCCGGAGGCCGCTCCGATCAGCGAGGTGGAGGTGCCGGTGAATAGGCGCAAGCGCAAGCAGACTGGGTCCTACCACGGTCCGGGGCCCAAGAAGGACGGACTTCGACCGCGGCCATGGGCCTGGGCGTGGCTGCGCGCCTGCATCGCAGGGCTAGCCATGCTGACGGGAGTGGCCTTGCCGACCCTGGCCACGTCCCCGGCCTGGGCCGCGCCAGGCCCGAACGCCTACGTCACCAACTTGGGCTCGAACAATGTGTCGGTGATCGACACCGCCACCAACACGGTCGTGGGCAGCCCCATCACCGTCGGCACCCGCCCGGAAGGAGTCGCGATCACTCCGGACGGCAAGCACGCCTACGTCACCAACAGCGGCTCGAACAATGTGTCGGTGATCGACACCACCACCAACACGGTCGTGGGCAGCCCCATCACCGTCGGCACCACCCCGATCGGTGTGGCGATCACTCCGGACGGCCTCCGCGCCTACGTCACCAACGACAACTCGAACAATGTGTCGGTGATCGACACCACCACCAACACGGTCGTGGGCAGCCCCATCACCGTCGGCTCCAGCCCGTTCGGTGTGGCGATCACTCCGGACGGCCTCCGCGCCTACGTCACCAACAACGGAGGCAGCACGGTGTCGGTGATCGACACCACCACCAACACGGTCGTGGGCAGCCCCATCACCGTCGGCACCAACCCGTCAGGTGTGGCGATCACTCCGGACGGCCTCCGCGCCTACGTCACCAACAGCAACTCGAACAATGTGTCGGTGATCGACACCACCACCAACACGGTCGTGGGCAGCCCCATCACTGTCGGCACCAACCCGAGGGGTGTGGCGATCACTCCGGACGGCCTCCGCGCCTACGTCGCCAACTTGGGCTCGAACAATGTGTCGGTGATCGACACCACCACCAACACGGTCGTGGGCAGCCCCATCACCGTCGGCACCAACCCGATCGGTGTGGCGATCACTCCGGACGGCAAGCACGCCTACGTCACCAACTTCAGCTCGAGCAATGTGTCGGTGATCGACACCACCACCAACACGGTCGTGGGCAGCCCCATCACCGTCGGCACCCAACCGGCCGGTATCGCGATCACCCCGGCCAGCAAGCAGCCTTCCTTGACCATCACCAAGAGCCACACCGGGAACTTCACCCAAGGCCGGGACGGCGTCTACACCATCACCGTCGGCAACGCCACTGGGGCCAGCCCGACCAACGGCACCACGGTCACCATGCACGACATCCTCCCTGCAGGGCTCAGGGCCGAAAGCATCCGCGGCAAGGGCTGGACCTGCACCCGGTCCACCCTCACGTGCACCCGCAGCGATGTCCTCCCCGCCGGGAGCAGCTACCCGCCCATCACCTTGAAGGTTGACGTCTCCTGCGCCGCCCACGATCGCGTGACCAACACTGCCACGGCCACCGGAGGCGGCGACGCCACCACCCACACCGCCACCGACCCCACCAAGATCAAGCGCCATAAGTACGACAAGCGCTGCGATCACCACGACCACTGGTAGAGCGAGTTCCCTTGAGATCCTGCGTGTCTGACTGCGTGACAACGATCGCGCGCCCCCGTCGCGCACCAGGATTGCTTCGGGAGTAAACGGCCGTGTCGACACAATTCGAGGTCCTGGCGCGGTGGTCACGGCTGGTTGCTGTACAGCAGCGAAGTACAGCAACCACAGGAACCAACCCCGTCCGATAGCGTCCCTGGGAGGCCTCGGCGCGACCGCCATGACCGTCATTGACCGATCCACATAGAGCTACGAATCAGAAGGTTGCAGATTCGAACCCCGCCGAGTGCACACCAGACCAGAGGCCCTGTGGAGTGATCCACAGGGCCTCCTCGATACGAGGGAGCCGGGCCCGGAGCAGGAGGCGCCCTTGCTCCAGTTGCCTGCACTTGACCGTCCTCGTCATGCGGTATCGGGGCGTGCCTCTCAGGCGTTCGCCATCAGGCGTGATGAACTCCCCAACAATTCGGTCACTTGTCTTCGGCGCCTCCGTGACTTGGCAGGACGTCGCTGCTCGCCAGCGTCGGGGGAACGAGGGGAGCCGGTTCGAACGGAGGTTGAGATGCGTCAACGTGCGGCTTCGGGTCCCAGACGATTCCAAGCCCGCTTCGTCGGGCTCGCCTTGCTGCTGGTGGGCTGGCTGGTGGGCTCGGCGGGCATGGCTTCCCAGGCAGCGGCCGGCGGACAGCACTGCGTGAAGGCCTACGTGGCCAACACCGACTCGGACAACGTATCCGTGATCAATACCTGCGCCAACACGGTTGTCCACACCGTCGGTACGGGCCCCGGCCCCGATGGCGTAGCGGTCACCCCGAACGGCAAGACCGTTTATGCCGCCAACAACAGCACGAACACAGTGTCAGTCATCGACGCACGCACCGACACCGTCAGCGCCACCATCACCGTCGGCGCCAATCCGCGCGGGGTGGCGGCCTCACTGGACGGCGAACACGTCTACGTCGCCGACTTCGGTTCAGGGGACGTGTCGGTCATCAGCACCCGCACCAATACCGTCACCGCCACCATCGCCGTCGGCGACCATCCGATCGGCCTCTCGGTGACACCGGACAACCGTCGGGTGTACGTCTCCGACTTCTCCACCGGCACCGTGTCGGTGATCAGCACCCGCACCAACACCGTGACCGCCGGCGTCGCCGTCGGCCTCTTCCCGGTCGGTGTGGCAGCGTCCTGGGACAAACGCCACGTCTACGTCGCCAACCAAGGCTCGGGCACCGTGTCGGTGATCGACACTCGTACCAACACCGTGACCAACTCCATCACCGTCGGCCCCGTTCCCCAAGGACTGGCCGTTGCCCGGCAGGGTCATCGGCTCTACGTAGCCAACTTCGGCAATGGCACTGTCTCAGTGATCAACACCCGCACCAACACCGTCACCGACACCGTCACCGTCGGCACTCAGCCGCTCGGCGTCGCGATCACCCCGGACAGCCGCCACGTCTACGTCGCCAACTCCGGTGACGGCACGGTCTCGGTGATCAACGCCCGAACCGACCGGGTCACCGCCACCATCACCGTCGGCAGCAGCCCGCACGGCGTGGCAATCCAGCAATCCCAGGGCTCCGTGGGATAGTCCCGCAGCCCCGTTCGCGCGATCGTGGAGCACCGTCCTGGAAGCAACGCCGCCCGAGGGCGGCGCGAGCGAGGACCGGGCCTTCGCACAACGGCCTGCCCGATCCTACGGACCAGAAGGTTGCAGGTTCGAATCCTGCCGAGTGCACAGCAGGTCAGGGGCCCTCAGGAGAAATCCTGAGGGCCCCTGGCTTCTGTGCCGGCGGCAGTCTTGACGGGCCGTGGAGCAAAAGTGCGCCGAGGCCGGGCGGTCGGGGCGAGCGCCCAGTTCGAGTCGGCGAGCCGGAATCCGCGGTGATCCTTCGCGGGTTCCGGCGGCCACGTGGCCGGGGCGGCAGACCTGCGCGGCTTCACCCACCTGTTCGGGCCGGGGCCCGAGTTGTCGTCCATGTGCGCAGAGGCCCGGCCGGATCAGGCCGACGCCTTGACGGCAGAGCCCGCCCGGGCCCGCTCCTGCACGACGCGGCGGCGCCGGGCCGGCATCCCGAGCGTCGGGTTGGCGACGCCCCAGGCCGCGCCTTTGCAGACCAGCTCCTTGTAGACGGCGGCGAGCCGTCCGGTCAGGGCCGCCCGGACGGCGCGGTCGTCGGCGGTGACGTACTGGATCACGCCTTCCTTGCGGCCCAGTGAGATGCACTGGTTGAAGTAGCGGAGCGGCGCGTTCGGGAGCTTCCCGCCGGTCAGGCGTGCCGCGATGGCGTCGGCGGCCTGCCACGCGGTGGGGGTGCCCGAGGCGCACGACATCCGCAGCGGCTTGTCGCCGGGGCCCATCACCATGGCCGCGTCGCCGATGGCGTACACGTCCGGGTGCGAGACCGAGCGCATGGTCCCGTCGACCACGATCCGGCCTGTGCCGGTGACCTCCAGAGAGGTGGCCTTCGCGATCGGGTGGACCGCGAAGCCGGTGGTCCACACGGTGACCGCGGCCGGGACGGACCTGCCGTCGGCAGTGGCGACGCGGTCGGCCTCCACGCCGGTGACGGCGGTGTGCTCGTGCACGGTGATGCCGAGCCTGTCGAAGACCTTCCGCAGGTGGCGGCGGCCCCTGGGCGAGAGCCAGTCGCCGAGCCCGCCGCGGGCGGCGAGGGCGACGTCGAGGTCCGGGCGGGACTCGGCGATCTCGGTCGCGGCCTCCAGGCCTGTGAGGCCGCCGCCGACGACGACCACGGGCTGTCCGGCGTCCAGGCCGGCCAGGCGCTCGCGCAGCCGGAGCGCTCCGGGGCGGCCGGCGATCTCGTGGGCGTGCTCGGCGGTGCCGGGGACGCCTTGGCTGTTCCAGCCGCTGCCGAGGGCGTACACGAGGCTGTCGTACCCCAGCTCCTCGGCGCCGTTCGCGTCGATGACGGCGACGGTCTGGCGGTCGACGTCGACGCCGGTGACCTTCGCGAGCTTCAGTTCGACGCCGGTGCCTGCGAACATCTCGCTGAAGGGCCGGGGTTCGAGGTCCTGGCCGACCGCCAACTGGTGCATCCGGACGCGCTCGACGAAGTCGGGCTCGGCGTTGACGAGGGTGATGGCGACGTCCTCGCGGCGCAGCCGCTTGGCGAGGCGCCCGGCGGCGATGGCTCCGGTGTATCCGGCTCCGATGACGATGATGCGGTGCTGCATATCCTGGCTCCTGTCTCGCGCGGGTTCGCCACTTGAACCGGGCAGCCCGCCGTTTACTGACAGGAACGCGGTGTGAAGCACCTCACATCGGGAGTCAGAAGGCGTGGAGCAGAGGCTCCCCGTGGTCGGTGGCCGCCCACCGCTGGGTCGCGCGTTCGAGCTTGTCGGGGTTGACCTGGTTACGGAACGCTGCGATGCCCTCGGCGGTGACCTCCAGGCACATGATGCCGATGACCCGGCCGTCGAGGACCGCCACGACGGCGGGGGCGCCGTTGGCGGTCGTGGCGTAGACCTCGGGGGAGCCGCCGGCGATGGCGCGCTTGGCCTTGCCGGGTTTGAACAGGCCCCGCATGAACTTCGCGACCGCGAGGGCGCCCTCGAACGCCTTGGCACGGGCGGGGACCTTTCCGCCGCCGTCGCCGATCGAGATGGCGTCTTCGGTGAGCAGCCGCACGAGCGGCTCGGTCCGGCCGCTGGTGGCGGCCGCGAGGAACCCCTCGATGATCCGCCGGGCGGCGGCCTCGTCGATCTCGGTGCGGGCCTTGCCGTCCGCGATGTGCTTCTTGGCGCGGTGGAAGATCTGCTGGCTGGCGGCCTCGGTGATGTCGAGGATCTCCGCGATCTTCCGGTGCGGGTAGTCGAAGGCCTCCCGCAGCACATACACCACCCGCTCGTTGGGGGAGAGGCGTTCCATGAGGGTGAGGACCGCGTACGAGACCGATTCGCGCTGCTCGGCGGTGTCGGCCGGGCCGAGCATCGGGTCCCCGGCGAGCAGCGGCTCGGGCAGCCATTGGCCCACGTAGGTCTCGCGCCGGGCACGGGCCGAGGTGAGCTGGTTGAGGCACAGGTTGGTGAGGGCCTTCGTCAGCCAGGCCTCGGGGACCTCGATGCGGTCGATGTCGGCGGCCTGCCAGCGCAGGAACGTGTCCTGCACGGCGTCCTCGGCATCGCTCGCGGAGCCGAGGAGGCGGTAGGCGATGGCCTTCAGGCGGGGCATGGAGGCCTCGAACCGGTCCATGTGGTTCACGGTCAGAGCCATGGCCCGGATCCTAGCTCTCACGGCGCGCGACGGGCCCTGGGCTGCGGCCGTGCGCCACTCGACCGATGCTGTTCGACCTGCCGGACGCAGTGGATCGCGGTGACCGGATCGAACGCTTCATCCTTCGTGCCTACGGGGACAAGGCGCGCTTGCCGCATTGAGCGGCGTACAGCAGCCGAGTACCGCAACCCGGCACCGTTCCCGTCCGCTACCGTCTCTCCGGGGCCTCGTAGCGGCCGGAATGGCCGTCGCCGACCGATCCGGCCAGAGCTACGGATCAGAAGGTTGCCCTCTTGGCTTTCCCTCCACAGGAATCGGAATCCGGGAGTTCACGCATGGGGTGCATGGGGTGGCAGTGCACCGGACTGCGATGGCCGGACGCACAGGGGGTGCCCGTGCTGGGGTGGCGGCGGGGCGGGGCCGTGCGGGTTAGTGCCCAGGCGTACGGGACGGAGCTCGGGTTCCGGGCCGTGGGGCAGCGGCACTGTGCCGGGGCACGCGGGAACGCGTGTCCGGTGGGGGCCGTGGTGTCGGGGCGGAGCACGGGAGCGCGGTGTCCGGAGTGTGCGCGGCTGGACCGGGCGCACTCGGTGGCCGCCGACACGATTGCCGACGACCCTCGGACGTACCGCGTGTATCTCGCCTGGTTCGGGCCGGGGATGGTGAAGGTCGGCATCACCGCCGAGGAGCGGGAGGCGGCGCGGCTGCGCGAGCAGGGGGCCGTGGTGTTCAGCTGGCTGGGGCGGGGGCCGTTGATGGCGGCGCGGCGGACCGAGGAGCTGCTGCGGTCGGCGCTCGGGGTGCCGGACCGGATTCCGTACGCCAGGAAGCGGGCCGTGCGCGCGGCGCTGCCGGGGGCGGCGGAGCGGCGTGCCGAGGTGGCGGAGCTCTACGCGCGGGCTGCGGCGCTGGAGGGGGCCGGGTGGCCGGAATCGTTGGAGCGGCTGCCGTTCGAGCCGGTCGATCACGCCGGGGTGTTCGGGCTGGACGGCGCGGTCGAGGTGGCGTGGGCGGTGACCGAGTTGGTGGACGGGGGAGTGGTCGCGGGGCGGCTGGTGGCGGCGGCCGGGCCCGATCTGCATCTGGAGACGGTGACGCACGGGGTCGTGGTGCTGGACACCCGGCTGATGACCGGCTGGGAACTGGGCGGCGCCGACCCGCGGGCGGGGGTGGGCGTGCCGGTGGCCGACATCGGGGGCGGCGGCGTGCAGGACGGGCTGTTCTGAGATCGTCGGGACCGGATGGTCAAAACCGTCGGGGCGGACGTGGGAATCGTCGGGTCCGGGCGGTGAAAGGGGCGAGTGATGAGTGGTGACGCAGACGACGTCGTACGGTTCCGGGAACGGCTGGGGCTGCCCGGGATCATCGACGTCCATACGCACTTCATGCCGGATCGGGTGCTGCACAAGGTCTGGGCGTACTTCGACTCCGCGGGGCCGCTGACCGGGATGGAGTGGCCGATCGAGTACCGGCACGACGAGGACGAACGTCTCGCGCTGCTGCGCTCGTTCGGCGTGCTCCGGTTCACCTCGATGCTCTACCCGCACAAGGCGGGGATGGCGGCCTGGCTGAACGGCTGGGCGGCCGACTTCGCGCACCGGGTGCCGGACTGCCTGCACACCGCGACGTTCTTCCCGGAGGAGGGCGTGGAGCGGTACGTGCGCGAGGCCGTGGAGGCGGGGGCGCGGGTCTTCAAGTCGCACGTCCAGGTGGGCGCGTACGACGCCAACGACCCGCTGCTGGAGCCGGTGTGGGGGCTGCTCGCGGAGGCCGGGGTGCCGGTCGTGATGCACTGCGGCTCGGGGCCGGCGCCCGGTAAGCACACGGGTCCCGAACCGGTCGGCCGGCTGCTCGCCCGGCATCCGCGGCTGCGGCTGATCGTGGCGCACATGGGGATGCCGGAGTACGCGGAGTTCCTGGAGCTGGCGGAGACGTATCCGGAGGTACGGCTCGATACGACGATGGCCTTCACGGACTTCACGGAGGACTTCATGCCGTTCCCAGTGGCCGAGCGGGGGCGGCTCGCGGCGCTCGGGGACCGGATTCTGCTGGGCACGGACTTTCCGAACATCCCGTATCCGTACGCGCATCAGCTGCACGCCCTGGAGCGGCTGGAGTTGGGGGACGACTGGCTGCGGGCGGTCTGTCACGGCAACGCGAGCGCGTTGTTCGACGTGCGCTGACGGGTGCGGGAGGGCGCTGACGGTCGGTGGAGGGCCGTTTTCTCAGGGAATTCACAGAATCGGGAAAGGGCCCTCTCAGAGGAGCCTCACAGGGTGGGGCCATGACGACGACGACCTCGCCCCAGGGGCGTACCGAACTGCTGAGGACGGACCGCACCCCCGTCCGTGTGCTGGTGGTGGACGACGAGGCTCCGCTCGCCGAGCTGCTCTCCATGGCGCTGCGCTACGAGGGCTGGGAGGTGCGCAGCGCCGGCGACGGGGCCGGTGCCGTACGCATGGCGCGCGACTTCCGGCCCGACGTGGTGATCCTCGATGTGATGCTGCCCGACACGGACGGCTTGGCCGTACTCGGCAGGCTGCGGCGGGAGCTGTCCGAGATCCCCGTGCTGTTCCTGACCGCGCGCGACGCGGTGGAGGACCGGATCGCGGGGCTCACGGCGGGCGGCGACGACTACGTCACCAAGCCGTTCAGCCTGGAGGAGGTCGTGGCGCGGCTGCGCGGGCTGATCCGGCGGTCCGGTACGGCGGCCGTGCGCAGCGAGTCGACCCTCGTCGTCGGCGATCTGGCGCTGGACGAGGACAGCCACGAGGTGAGCCGGGGCGGTACGTCCATCCACCTCACCGCGACCGAGTTCGAGCTGCTGCGCTTCCTGATGCGCAATCCGCGGCGGGTGCTGAGCAAGGCGCAGATCCTGGACCGGGTGTGGAACTACGACTTCGGCGGGCAGGCGAACGTCGTCGAGCTGTACATCTCGTATCTGCGCAAGAAGATCGACGCCGGACGGTCGCCGATGATCCACACCCGCCGCGGGGCGGGGTATCTCATCAAACCCGGTGAGTAGGCGCACATACCGGCGGCGGAGGCCGTGGACGCTGCGGAAGTCACGGCCGGCAGCGCCACCTTCTACGACCTGACCCGGCCGAAGAGCGGCGCCCAGGTCCTGTCCTGCCGATCTTCGCGGCCCCGGGCCGATCCGCGAAGATCGACAGGACAGGACCTGGGCGAGCAGTCGGGCAACGGCTCAGCGCCGCAGCAGCAGATCCGCGACAACCGGGCGGTGGTCCGAGGCGAGAGTCTCGGCCACCGCCGCGTCGCGTACCCGTACGGAATCCTTCGACACCGCCACGTAGTCGATCCGCTGCGCCGGATCCTGCGCCGGGTACGTCGGCCCGCCCGGCTCCACGTCCGTCAGTTCCTTCCACAGCGGGGCGAGTTCGGGAGCGGCCGGTGCCGCGTTGAAGTCGCCGAGCAGGATCTGCCGCACCTTCTGCCGCCCCGCCCCGGCCCCCGGTGCCTCGTCCTCGGCCATGATCCGGCGGGTGTCGGCGACCTGGGCGGCCCGTACGGACGGGTCGGCGCGGTAGTCGAGATGCGTCACATACACATGCACGGGCAGCCCCTTCACCCGCAGGACCACCTCGCCGAAGCCGGGCGCGAGGGCCGGTACCGGGTTCGGGTCCTGGGTGGAGAGCCGGGTGATCTCGTGGTTCTCGGCGCTCACGATCCGGTGCCTGGACAGCACCGCGACTCCGAATTCACGCCGGGGCGCACCGGGTGCCGCCGGATCGAGACTGTAGATCGGGGCGAACGAGACGTACATGTGCAGCCGCTCGGCCAGCTCACCCGCCAGATCGCGCCACTCGCTGCGGGTGCCCCAGTGGACGTCGACCTCCTGGAGCCCGATCACATCGGCGTCCAGTGCGCGCAGTGCGGCCGTCTGCCGGTCGAGATCGAAGACGTTGTCCATGCCGGCGCCCGCATGGATGTTGTACGTGACCACGCGCAGCGGTACCGCGGATCCCTGCCCGGCGGCCGATGCGGGAGGCGCGAGGACGGCCCCCGAGAGGCCCGCTGCGATGAGGACGACCACCGTACGACGACGCAGTGACATACCACTCCAGCCCTTGTCGGATCAGCGGCGAGCACGGTATCGCGCGGAAATGAGTTGTACACCGTACGAGGCGGCTATACGGTGTACGTCTTGCACCTGTACACCGTATAAGAAACCAGGATCAGGAGTCCGCATGACGGCGACCGCCGCCGAGCAGCACCACTTCTCGCCGCCGAGCCATCCGCAACGCTGGCTGATTCTCGGCGTCATCTGCCTTGCCCAACTCACCGTGCTGCTCGACAACACCGTGCTCAATGTGGCGATCCCCTCCCTCACCCGGGAGCTGGACGCCTCCACCGCCGACGTGCAATGGGTGATCAGCGCCTATTCGCTGGTCCAGTCGGGTCTGCTGCTCACGGCCGGCAGTTGTGCCGACCGCTACGGCCGCAAGAAGATGCTCACCGCGGGGCTCGCCCTGTTCGGCATCGGTTCGCTGGTGGCCGGGCTGGCCCAGTCGTCCGCGCAGCTGATCGCCGCCCGCGCGGGCATGGGCATCGGCGGTGCGCTGCTGATGACGACGACCCTGGCCGTCGTCGTGCAGATCTTCGACGACTCCGAGCGGGTCAAGGCGATCGGCATCTGGTCGACCGTCAGCTCGCTCGGCTTCGCCGTCGGACCGCTGATCGGCGGCGTGATGCTCGACCACTTCTGGTGGGGTGCGATCTTCCTGATCAACATTCCGGTCGCCGTCATCGGCCTGGTCGCCGTCATCCGGCTCGTCCCGGAGTCCAAGAACCCCAGCAGTGAGCGCCCCGACGTGCTCGGCGCGCTGCTCTCCACCATCGGCATGGCATCCGTCGTGTACGCGATCATCTCCGGTCCGGAGCACGGCTGGGCGTCGGGCCGGGTGCTGCTGACCGCCTTCATCGGGGTCGCCGTACTGACCGGGTTCGTGCTGTGGGAGCTGCACATCCCGTACCCGATGCTGGACATGCACTTCTTCCGGAACCAGAAGTTCATCGGAGCGGTCGCGGGCGCGATCCTGGTCGCCTTCGGGATGGGTGGTTCGCTGTTCCTGCTCACCCAGCAGCTCCAGTTCGTCCTCGGCTACGGGGCGCTGGAGGCCGGTCTGCGTACGGCTCCGCTGGCGCTGAGCGTCGTCGCCCTGAACCTCACCGGGCTGGGCGCGCGGCTGGTGCCCAAGCTGGGCACGCCGGTCACCATCGCGGCCGGGATGAGCCTGCTGGCTGCCGGACTCGCCGCGATCGCGCTGCTCGGCGGCAACGGCTACGGCGGCATGCTGCTCGGCCTGGTCGTGATGGGCGCGGGCATCGCGCTCGCCATGCCCGCCATGGCCAACGCGATCATGAGCGCCATTCCGCCGGAGAAGGCGGGCGTGGGCGCCGGGGTCAACGGCACGCTCGCCGAGTTCGGCAACGGCCTCGGGGTCGCCGTGCTCGGCGCGGTGCTCAACTCCCGGTTCGCGACGCTCGTGCCCGCGGCCGTCGGGGCCGCCTCGCTGCCTGCCGCACTGGCCTCGGCCACCGATGCCGGCGAGCGGGGGCGGATCACGGACGCCTTCGCCTCGGGGCTGGAGACCAGCCAGCTCGTCGGGGCGGTCGCGGTACTGGCCGGCGGCCTGCTGGCCGCAGCGCTCCTGCGCCGTGCGGAGCGGGGGGAATCCACCCGGGCGGACTCGGCCGGGGCCGCGACGGCGGCATAGCATCGAGGCGGGGCGCATCGGACCGTACGAATCCGCTTCGGGCGCGCAGGTACACAACCGGGCCGTGCGCGCGAAAGATACGTATCCGATCCGCCCCGCCGGCAAGACGAGGAGAGTACGCCATGGTGTCCGCGGCCGACCGTGCGAAGAACCCTGCCAGGACCAGTGTGTGGTTGGAGCAGCGGACACCGTCGCGCGCCCGTAAATCGGACCAGCCGGCCGGCCTCGACCGGGAGAAGATCACCGCGGCGTCGGTCCGGCTGCTGGACGCCGAGGGCCTCGCCAGGTTCTCCATGCGCCGGCTCGCCGCCGAGCTGGACGTCACCGCGATGTCCCTCTACTGGTACGTGGACACCAAGGACGATCTGCTGGAGCTGGCCCTCGACTCGGTCTACCGCGAGATAGCGCCCCCTCGCGAGGACGCGCACTGGCACGAGCGGCTGCGCGAACTCGCCGTCTGCTACCGGGAATTGCTGGTCCGCCATGTCTGGGTGTCCCCGCTCGCCGGTCACTTCCTCAACATGGGCCCGTACTCGATGCTGTTCTCGCACGCCATCCAGGACGTGATCCGGGCGACGGGGCTGCCGCTGCACCAGCAGACGGGCGCGCTCTCCGCGGTCTTCCAGTTCGTCTACGGATTCGGCACCATCGAGGCCCACTTCGTGCAGCGCAGCGTGGAGACGGGGGTCAGCCAGGACGAGTTCTTCCAGCAGGCGTTGGGCGCCATCCGGAGCCAGCCGCAGCTCAGCCGGATCGTCGAGGACTCGAAGGACCTGATGGACGCCCGCGGCGGCGACACGGTCGAGGAGATGCGCGACCGGGACTTCACCTTCGCCCTGGACCTGCTGATCGCCGGCATCGAGGCGATGCGGGACCGCGAGGGCCGCTGAGCTCGTCCCTCAGTACCCGCGCACGGCCGACGGCGAGCTCGGATACGACGGAGGCGTCCACCGTCGGTGCGGCCGGCAGCCGGGCCCGCGCGAGCAGGTCCGGCGCCGGAACACGTATGCGGGTGCGGGCGCGCATCCGGCCGTCAGCTGCCGGACGCCAGATGGGCGGGGAAGCCGCCGGTGGCGACCGGACCCCACCGCTCCGGGGTGATCCGGTTGATCGACTTCCCCTGCTTCACCATTGCCGCCCGGTACTCGTCCCAGTCCGGGTGCTCACCCGAGATGTTCCGGAAGTACTCGACGAGCGGCTCGACCGAATCAGGTGAATCGATCACCTCGGCCGAGCCGTCGATCTGCACCCACGCCGGACTACGACGGCAGGGACTCACCCTGCACGGCCTGGATGTCGAGCCCCACCCGCAGCGTCGTACCGATCGCGGAGATGCCCGCCTGCACCACCTGGTTGTAGTTCATGGCGAAGTCCTCGCGGCGCAGCTCCGCCGTCGCGCTGAACGCCGCGCGCACCCCGCCCCACGGGTCCGGGCCCGTCCCGAGGTAGCTCAGGTTCAGGTCGACCGGGCGCACGATGCCGTGCATCGTCAACTCGCCGTGGACCAGCCAGCGGTCGGGGCCCGCCGGAGTCAGGCCGTTCGAGCGGTACGTGATCTCCGGGAACTGGTCCGCGTCCAGGAAGTCGGGCGAGCGCAGGTGCTTGTCGCGCATGCCGTTGCCGGTGTCGATGCTGGCCGCGCCGATGACGGCGTCGACCCGCGACTGCTGTACGTCCTCCGCGATCTCGATCCGGCCGCCGAACTCGGTGAACCGGCCGTGCACGCTGGAGATCCCCAGGTGCTGCGCGACCGCGCCCACCGAGGAGTGCGCCGGGTCCAGCGACCAGACGCCCGGCGGCGGCAGCTCCACGCCGCCCTGGCGGGCCAGCACCACCGTGCCGGCCTCGACCCGCCCGCTCGCCGTGACGAGGGCGGTGGAGGCGGCGGGGGCGTACCCGACCGCCGTGACGATCACCGTGTACGCGCCGGCCGGCAGCGGGGTCTCGGTCCGCACCGCCCCGTCCTCGTCGGCGGTGGCCCGCAGCACCTGCGCGCCGGTCATGTCGGTGACCGTCACGACCGCGTGCTGGACCGCCCAGCCGTCCCGCGTACGTACCTGTGCGCGAAGTCCCATCCCGTTTTCTCTCCTTGCTCAATGACTCAATGAGTCGGGCCCCGGGGCAGGGGACGGCAGGCCGTCCCCTGCCTGCCGTCCCCACCACCGGGGCCCATTTCCACCGGCCGGTACAGCGTCTCCGCTCGAAACGCCGACCCGCCAGGGGTCTGTGGTTACTCGCCGGGGTGGGCGAGCTCGATGTCGTGGCCGTCGACCCCGCGACCGGCCACGGTCAGTGCGCCGGCCACCGGCGGGTAGCCGGTCGCGATGACCGAGTACTCGCCCGCGTCCAGGTCGGTGAAGGCGTACGCCCCGTCCTCCCCGGTCGTCGAGGTGGCGACCACATTGCCCGCCGCGTCGACCAGCGTGACCCGCGCGTCCGGCAGTGGCCGCCGGCCGGAACCGGCCCGCACGACACCCTGCACCAGCGCACCGGACTGCAGCGCGGCCTCGATCCGGGTGACGCCCTGGCCGCCGATCTCCACCGGCAGCGCCAGCGGACGGAACCCGGCGGCGTTCACCGCGACGGTCACCGAACCGGGGACCAGCCCACCGAAGGTGAACTCGCCCGTCTCACCGGAGTTTCCGGTGGCCAGCACATCGCCGCGCACATCGGTCACGATGACCATGGCGCCCGCGACGGGCGCGGCGGTCTCGGCGGTCCGCACGATCCCGGCCAGACCGCTCGTACCGGAGAGCAGGATGTCGTACGAGAGCGGCTCGTCACCGACGACCACGGTGGACGCCTGCGGCTGGAAGCCGTCGGCGGACGCGATCAGGACGTAGGAGCCGGAGCCCGGCGCGTCCAGACCGTAGCTGCCGTCGGCCTGGGCGACGGAGCGCCCCAGCTGCCGGCCGGCCAGCGAGATCAGCGTGACGGCGGCCCGGGCGACGGGCGCACCTTCGGAGCCGCGCACCACACCGTGCACGGCCGTGCCCTGCAGGGTGGCGACGGGGGCTTCCAGGGTGGTGACCGATGCGGCCGGGGACACCACCGGGGAGGACGGAGCGGTGGCCGGAGCCTCGACCGCCTCCGCGACGGGGGCCTCGGCCGTGGCCGGGGCGTCGCTCACGGCGTTCTTCTTCAACGCGACCTCCTTGATGAAGATGGTGATCAGGAAGGCGATCAGCGCGGCCGGGGCGGCGTACAGGAAGACATCGCCGACACCGTGACCGTAGGCGCTCTCGACGACCGTGCGGAACGGTTCGGGCAGCGCCTGCACGTCGGGGATGCCCCCACCGCCGGTGCCGCCGTGGCCCATGGCAGCGCCCTTGGGACCGAGCTCCGCGAGGCCGTCCTTGACGTAGTGGGTGACGCGGTTCGCCATGATGGCGCCCAGCGCCGAGACGCCGATCGCACCACCGAGGGAACGGAAGAAGGTGACGACGGAGCTGGCCGAGCCGAGGTCGGACGGAGCGACCTGGTTCTGCGTGGCGAGCACCAGGTTCTGCATCATCATGCCGATGCCGAGACCCATGACGGCCATGAAGACCGCGATGTGCCAGTACGTGGTGTCGTACCGGATGGTGCCCAGCAGCCCGAGCCCGGCGGTGACCAGGAAGCCACCGGTGACCAGCCAGGCCTTCCAGCGGCCCGTCCTGGTGATGATCTGGCCGGAGACGGTCGAGGAGATGAACAGGCCCGCGATCATCGGGATCGTCATGACACCGGACATCGTCGGCGACATGCCGCGCGCCAGCTGGAAGTACTGGCTGAAGAAGACGGTGCCCGCGAACATCGCGATACCGACGAACAGCGAGGCCAGCGAGGCCAGCGTGATGGTGCGGTTACGGAAGAGGCGCAGCGGGATGATCGGCTCGCTCGCCTTGGACTCGACGGCGATGAAGACCAGAGCCAGCACGGCGGATCCGGCGAGCATCACGCCGGTCTGCCAGGACAGCCAGTCGTACTTGTCGCCCGCGAAGGTGACCCAGAGGAGCAGCAGCGACACGGCGGCGCTGATGAAGAACGCGCCGGTCCAGTCGACCTTGACCTCACGCTTCACGACCGGGAGCTTCAGGGTCTTCTGGAGCACGATCAGCGCGATGACGGCGAACGGCACACCGACGTAGAAGCACCAGCGCCAGCCCATCCAGCTGGTGTCGGTGATGACACCGCCGAGCAGCGGACCACCGACGGTGGCGACGGCGTACACCGCACCGATGTATCCGCTGTAGCGACCGCGCTCACGCGGGGCGATCATGGCGGCCATCACGATTTGCGCGAGGGCGGAGAGCCCGCCGACGCCGATGCCCTGGACGACACGGCAGGCGATCAGCATGCCGCTGCTGGTCGAGAGACCGGCGACGACCGAGCCCGCGACGTAGATGAGGAGCGCTATCTGGACCAGCAGCTTCTTGCTGAACAGGTCGGAGAGCTTGCCCCACAGGGGGGTGGTGGCGGTCATGGCCAGCAGCGAGGCCGTGACGACCCAGGTGTAGGCGCTCTGGCCGCCGCCGAGGTCGGAGATGATCTCCGGAAGGGCGTTGGAGACGACCGTCGACGACAGGATCGCGACAAACATACCGAGCATCAGCCCGGCCAGCGCTTCCATGATCTGACGGTGAGTCATCGGCGCGCCGGACGGGGTGTCGGAAGATCCCCCGTGCTTGGCGTGGCCGCCCCGCACACCGGCTGGTGTGGTCGTAGCCATTGAGTTCCTTGTCTTTGCTTCTGTTACACAGGTGTACGGGTGTGCAGGTCGTTGTCGCTGCCGGCGGGCCGCGGGCGACAGTCGCCGATGTGCTTTCCCGGGGCGCACTCCCCGGGGCCGCGGCAGTCGAAACTGGTGCGCAGCCGGGCGAGCAGCGTGATGAGCTGTCCGACTTCGTCGTCGGACCAGTCGGAGAGGTTGTGGACGAACAGTTCCGTGATCCGCTGGTTCAGCTCGATGAGCAGGTCGTGTCCGGCGGGGGTCAGCCGCAGGATGCGGGACCGCTTGTCCGCCGGGTTCGAGGACCGCTCGATCCAGCCGTGCTCTGCCACATGGGCGACATGGCGGCTGGTCACGGACATGTCGACGGCCATCAGCTCGGCGAGCCTGCTGATCCGCATTTCGCCGTGCTCACGGAGGAGTGCCAGTACGGCGGCGGAGCCGCCAGGACATTCGGGGGGCAGCATGCGGGCAAGACCCCGCTTGACGACTCCGACGGCGCTGAGCTGCCGGGCCAGTTCTTCGTACTGACTTCGTACGGCCACGGGCCCCCCAGACATCTCGGTACATCTTGTTGCTTAGGGCAACCATAGAAGCCGTTGGTTGCTGAAGGCAAACGAAAGAGGGCTTGCAGAAGTAAAGGAACGCAAAAGGCTGCGTAGGGCTCGGGTCAAACGCCCAGCGTGCGGGGGGAGGGCCGGGGCGGGTGTGTCTCCTGCCACAGGTGGGGCGATCGGGTGCGCGTTCCAGGGCGCGTGCGCGGCGGTCCCGCGGCGCACGCAGGGGTGCTGGGGCGATGGGGGGCACGCGCTGCGCGGGGACGCGGGTACGCGCGGTGCACGGGGCGCCGGTACGCGGGGTATACGCCCCTTTCGCACAGACTTCGCGGCGGGGTGCGCGTCGCTCCCGGAGCCGGTCCCCGCTTCCGGCCACGGTCCTTCGGTGACCCGGGGGTTGGGCCGTAACGCCGAGTTCGCTAGGGTCCTGGCCCATGGCAAATATCCCCCACGCCCCGCAGGGCCCCGAGGGCAATAACGACCCGGCCGGCAGTACTCAGATGTTCCGCGCCTTCGTCGACGAGGGCGAGCCGCAGCGCCGGCAGCAGCCGGCCGCTTCGGCCGGACCGAGGACCGGAGTGATCGCCGTCGTCGTCGCGGTGATCGTGGTCCTCGGGGCGGTCGCCTGGCTCGCGCTCGGCTGACCGGCGCACCGGTTTCCCCGTAGCGCTTCCGCCTCCACCCGTCACTTCAATACGGCGGTGACCTCCCGGGTCTCGACATGCATCCCCAGGGGCACCCGCCAGGCGTCCACGCAGACGGTGTACGTCTTCGTCCGTGCGGCTCCCGCGTCGATCGGCGCGGGCAGCGGCGCGGACGACTCGACGGTCGCCCAGTCGATCCCCAGCCCGCCGATGACGTGCGTGGCGAAGGTGACCGTCCCGGACCGCGCCGGTGATCCTCCGGTGTTACGGAACTCCACGGTCACCTTCTCGCACCAGCGCTCGTCCGCGGCCGCCCGCTCCGGGGCGCCCACCACCAGCACGGCAGGCCCCGCGGGCGGGGTGGAGCCGGGTGCGGGTGCGGATGGGGGCGCGGGGTCCGTGGAGCCGCTTCCCGTACCGCCTGAGCCGCCCGTACTGCCGCCTCCGCTCTTGCTACCGCTTCCGCTGCTCGTACCGCCCGTTCCGCCCGTGCTGCCCGCACCTGCCGTGCCGGGAGCCCCCGGCGTCCGGCCGGTTCTGCCGCCCGCGGCGCCTGTACCCCCGTCGGCGGAACCGTCGGCGGAACCGTCGGCGGAGGCGTCCGGCGAGGGCCCGCCGTCGGTCCGGCCCCCGGCACTCCCGCCGCCCTTGTCGCCCTTGCCGTGCTCGCCGTCCTTGCCGCCCCTGCCGAGCGGCACCAACGTCACTTTCCCCGACGGCGCCACCGCCCCGGAAAGCGGTCTCTCCGGGCCCGTGCCCGCCGCGCCGATCGCCACGTAGCCGTCGTTCGCCGTACCGCCGCCGCAGGCGGCCAGCGTGCCGCCCAGACACAGCACGGCCGCCGAGGCGGCGATCACGGAGCCCCGGCGGCCGGTCGAGTCGCGTATCTGACGTCGCATCGCGCCAGTGTGGCTGACGGTCCGTCAAATCGGAAGCCTTGCGCCGCGGTGCTGCGGTCCGCGGCGCTTAGAAGATCGGCAGGACAGGGCCTAGTCGGCGATGAGCCCTTCCCTGAGCTGGGCGAGCGTACGGGTCAGCAGGCGCGAGACGTGCATCTGCGAGATGCCGACCTCCTCGCCGATCTGCGACTGGGTCATGTTGGCGAAGAACCGCAGCATGATGATCTGGCGTTCGCGCGGCGGAAGCTTGGCCAGCAGCGGTTTGAGCGACTCGCGGTACTCGACGCCCTCCAGCGCCGAGTCCTCGTACCCCAGCCGGTCCGCCAGGGAGCCCTCGCCGCCGTCGTCCTCGGGCGAGGGCGAGTCCAGCGAGGAGGCGGTGTACGCGTTGCCGACGGCCAGGCCGTCGACCACGTCCTCCTCGGAGACGCCGAGGGCCTTGGCCAGCTCCGGCACGGTCGGCGAACGGTCGAGCTTCTGGGCGAGCTCGTCGCTGGTCTTGGTCAGCGCGAGGCGCAGCTCCTGGAGCCGGCGCGGGACGCGCACCGACCACGAGGTGTCGCGGAAGAAGCGCTTGATCTCCCCGACGACGGTCGGCATCGCGAACGTCGGGAATTCCACGCCTCGTTCGCAGTCGAACCGGTCGATCGCCTTGATCAGGCCGATCGTGCCGACCTGGACGATGTCCTCCATCGGCTCGTTGCGGCTGCGGAACCGTGCCGCGGCGTACCGCACCAGCGGGAGGTTGAGCTCGATGAGTGTGTCCCGTACATAGGCACGCTCCGGGCTGTCCGTTCCGTCGGGGCCCGGTACGGGCTCCAGCGCGGCGAGCCGCAGGAACAGGGAGCGGGACAGGGTGCGGGTGTCGATGGCTTCCGGCGAGCTGGTGAGCACAACGGGTGCGGGTGCGCTCTTCGTGAGCGTGAGCACCTTCGAGCTGCCCTGTTCTGCGGACATGCCACCCCCTTGAGGTCGCGGTCGGTCGCGTGGAGCCGCGACCATCGGAGGAACGCAGCCTCCACCTGAATACCGGAGGCGGGGCCACGGCAAACGCGGTTCCCGCAGAATGTCACATGTCGGCAACACGCTGTAGTGACATGTCGACAAGTCTTTGTCGCATCTGCGCAGTTAACGGGGGGTGTGACGCAATTCCGGCCGTCCGAACCGAACTTCGAGTGCTCTACCCGAACCGGTTAGGCCTCGATCCTGTTTGCGGATCGAAGTCGGGCGAAGCTACGGGCCAGCAGCCTTGACACGTGCATCTGGGAGACCCCCAGTTCCGCACTGATCTGCGACTGCGTCAGATTGCTGTAGTAGCGCAGCAGCAGGATGCGCTGTTCGCGTTCGGGCAGTTGTACGAGCAGGTGCCGGACCAGGTCACGGTGCTCGACCCCGGCCAGGGCCGGGTCCTCGTAGCCGAGCCGGTCCAGCAGTCCGGGCAGACCGTCGCCCTCCTGGGCGGCCTCCAGTGAGGTCGCGTGGTAGGAGCGGCCCGCCTCGATGCAGGCCAGCACCTCGTCCTCGGAGATCTTCAGCCGCTCGGCGATCTCCGCAGTGGTGGGCGAGCGGCCATGAGCGGTCGTCAGGTCCTCGGTGGCGCCGGTGACCTGGACCCAGAGTTCATGCAGCCGACGCGGGACGTGGACCGTGCGTACGTTGTCCCGGAAGTACCGCTTGATCTCGCCCACGACGGTCGGCATCGCGAAGGTCGGGAACTGGACACCGCGTTCGGGGTCGAACCGGTCGATGGCGTTGATCAGGCCGATCGTGCCGACCTGGACGACGTCCTCCATCGGCTCGTTGCGGCTCCGGAAGCGCGCGGCGGCGTACCGCACGAGGGGCAGGTTCGCCTCGATCAGCGCGGCCCGTACCCGGCCGTGCTCCGGAGTGCCCGGCTCCAGGTTCTTGAGCTGTCCGAAGAGGACCTGGGTCAGTGCCCTGGTGTCGGCGCCCCTGGTCCTGCCGGGCGTCGTCGCGGTGCTGTCGGGGGTCTCGGTCTGGACCGTCCGGGCTGCTTGGGCCGTCTCGGCGGTCTGGACGGTCTGGGGAGGCACTTGAGGCGCTGTACTGGCCGGCACGATGACGCCACCCCTTTGCGGTCAACTTCGGTCAACTCATCCGTCAAAAGCGGTCATAGCATCACAAGACATGTCCACTGTGTGCAAGCACCGCATAGCGTCGTGTTGGGATCAACTTGGTTTAAACACTAAGAAAAGCCCCTCACCGCAATGGTGAGGGGCTCGGGGGACCGGCTACGGCAGGCGGAGCAGGCGGATCAGAACGGATAGTCGGCAATCACCCAGGTGGCGAACGCGCGCCACTGAGCGGCGGCGGCCTGATGGGCCGGATGCTCGATGTAGCGCTTCAGGGCGTCCTCGTCGGCGACCGCGGAGTTGATGGCGAAGTCGTACGCGATCGGCCGGTCGGTGATGTTCCAGGCGCACTCCCAGAACTCCAGCTCGGGGACCTGCCCCTCCAGTTCCCGGAAGGCCTGCGCCCCGGCGACGACCCGCGGGTCGTCCCGCTCGACGCCGTCGTTCAGCTTGAACAGGACCAGATGGCGGATCATGGGGTACTCCTACTTCACGAGCTCGGACATGAAGTCGCCGACGCCCTGTGCGGCACTCGAAATGCCCTCGAACCCTACCTGGACAAGTTCCGCCGCCCGGGCCGGGGACGTGATGATCGTGTACGCCACGAAGCCGACTATCACGTAGAGAGCTATCTTCTTCGCTTGCACCATCAGCCCCTGCCTCCCCTTCGATCCCCTGTGCAGTCGGGCGAGTCTATCCGCACGAATGGCCGTATCCCTCTGTGGTTTCCGACCACTCACAGGGCCTTTAAGGACCAAGGGCCCGGCCATCGGGGTCCTTTGCCCGCTCGCGGGGCCTCTGCGAAGCCGCAGGATGGAGGCTGGGCCCCGCGGATCCGGCAGGAATTCCGAGGGGCGAGGGACAGGACCGTCACTGTGGGGTCCTCGCCGCGAGCTTTCCCCCCTGACCGCGGCGAGGGCTTGAACGGCCTGTTCTTCCCGGGGGAAGCGGCTTGTCCCCCCGATGCCGCTTCCCCCGACCAGGACTTCGCGGACCGGTTGTGGTCCCGGTACGACGACCGTCGCGCCCGGGCCGGCAGCCGGTCCGCGTGCGTATCGGGACGAGTCGGTACGAGTCGGTGCGGAAAACTCGAAGGGCCCGACGCGATACGCCGGGCCCTTCACAAGAGCGGTAGCGGAGGGATTTGAACCCTCGGTGAGTTTCCCCACACTCGCTTTCGAGGCGAGCTCCTTCGGCCGCTCGGACACGCTACCGAGACAGAGCTTAGACCATCGGGGAGCGTGGACAGAAATCCGATGTCAGAGGTCGCGGAAGAACGCCGTCAGCCGGTCGGCGCAGATGTCCTCCAGCACTCCGTGGATCACCTCCGGGCGGTGGTTGAGCCGTCGGTCGCGTACGACGTCCCAGAGCGAGCCCGCCGCGCCCGCCTTCTCGTCGCGCGCTCCGTAGACCACCCGGTCCACGCGGGCCTGGACCAGTGCCCCCGCGCACATCGTGCAGGGCTCCAGGGTGACCACCAGGGTGCATCCGGACAGCCGCCACCGGCCGAGTGCCGCCGCGGCACGGCGGAGGGCGAGGACCTCGGCGTGCGCGGTCGGGTCGCCGGTCGCCTCGCGTTCGTTGTGTCCCGTGGCGAGCAGGGTGCCGTCCGGGCCGAGTACGACGGCGCCGACCGGCACATCGCCGGCCCGCGCCGCCAGGTCGGCCTCGGCCAGGGCGCGGCGCATGTGCGCCCGCCACGGGTCTCTTACGGGATCGTGCGGATCTTCTAGGGGGTCGTGCGGGCCTCTTGTGGGCTCGCACGGTTCGCGTGGTTCACGCGGTTCGCGTGGTTCACGCGGTGCCGGTGGTCCTTGCGGGTGCGGTGGTTCGCTCACCCGCGGACCCTAACGGACAGCCTCCATGACCTCGGCCGCACCCAGCGCGTCCGCGATCTCCACCAGTGCGTCCGTACGCAGCATGAGCAGCTCCGCCTCGGGGAGCCCGAGGTCGGCCAGGACCCCGGTGTCACCGAGCGGGCCCGCCGGTACGGCGTCGGCATCGAGTCCGTCGTCGTCATCGTCGTTGGTGTCGTCGTTGTCGTTGTCGTTGTCGGGGGTGATGTCCGGTTCGCCGTCCTCCGTACCGTCGAGGCCGACGAGCTCTTCGAGGGCGGCAATCGTGTCGTCGGCCCCGGGTTCGCGGCCGAGCAGTTCATCGGTGAGCAGGATCTCCCCGTACGAGGAGCGGGCGGCGGCGGTGGCGTCCGAGATGAAGATACGGGGGTCTTCCTCACCGTCCACCCGGAGGATGCCGAACCAGGCGTCCTCCTGCTCGATGAAGACGAGCACCGTGTCCTCGTCCACCGAGGCCTCGCGGGCCAGATCCGTCAGGTCGGACAGGGTCTCCACATCGTCGAGTTCCGTGTCGCTCGCTTCCCACCCGTCTTCGGTGCGCGCGAGCAGTGCGGCGAAGTACACCGTGACTCTCCCACTGGTCATAGGGGCGTCGGTCCGGCGGGAGGGCAGTCGGTGGTCCGGCTGTCCTGCGTCCCGCCCATCGGAATCGTGGCAGAAACAAGGCCTTTGCGAGAGGAGTTCGGCCGTTGCGTCGGCCATCAGTTCTCCTGGACGCCGCCACCAGGGGGACGCCGGGCCGCCGTCCGACCTACCAGCGGAAGGTCCGCATCCGCATGGCCTGGCGCATCCGGGCGGCTCGCACCCGGCGTGGCTGGACCCGGTCGCGGAGCGCCTTCGCCTCATGAAGCTCGCGCAGGAAGTGGGCGCGCCGCCTGCGGCGCGCCGCCTCGGTCTCCTGCGGGTCCTGCGAGTCCTCGGCGTCCTGCGGGACCGGCGTGTCCGGCTGGTCCCGCTCCCGCTGTTCACTGTCCGGCATCGGCTCATCACCCCAAGGCTGGGTCGTATGCCACCACCTTCCCTCCGAACGTGCGGTTGATGCCAGCGCACGAGTGCGGGAGGCCCGGTTACTGTTGAGCCCATGCGGATCCACGTCGTCGACCACCCACTGGTCGCGCACAAACTCACCACCCTGCGCGACAGGCGCACCGACTCCCCGACCTTCCGGCGGCTCGCCGACGAACTGGTCACCCTGCTCGCCTACGAGGCCACCCGGGATGTGCGCACCGAACAGGTCGACATCGAGACCCCGGTCACACCGACGACCGGTGTGAAGCTGTCGCACCCGCGGCCGCTGGTCGTACCGATCCTGCGGGCCGGTCTCGGCATGCTCGACGGCATGGTGCGGCTGCTGCCGACCGCCGAGGTGGGTTTCCTGGGCATGATCCGCGACGAGGAGACGCTCCAGGCGTCCACGTACGCGACGCGGATGCCGGAGGATCTCTCGGGCCGCCAGGTGTACGTCCTGGACCCGATGCTGGCCACCGGCGGCACGCTGGTCGCGGCCATACAGGAGCTGATCAAGCGCGGTGCGGACGATGTCACCGCGGTCGTGCTCCTCGCGGCGCCCGAGGGCGTCGAGGTGATGGAGCGCGAGCTGGCGGGTACGCCGGTGACCGTGGTCACCGCCTCGGTCGACGAGCGGCTCAACGAGAACGGCTACATCGTCCCGGGCCTCGGTGACGCGGGCGACCGGATGTACGGCACGGTCGACTAGGACCTTTGTCCGGATCAGGCCCGAGCGAGTCGTGCCGGGCTGCCGGGGCCCGGCCCGGCAGCCGTCAGCAGGACGGTGCGGGGGACGGATTCGTAAGGGCCGTGAGCGCATCGGCGGCCGACCGGGGCGTGCTGAACGCCGTGAACTTCGTACCGAGAATCAGATCGACGTCCGCCGTCCGGCGGGCGTCGGTCTTGAGGACGGCCCCCTGCAACTGCGTGCCGAGGACCGGGAACGAGCCGTTCGTGGCCGACGGAGCGCCGAGCAGCACCCCCGGGCCGGCGACCTTCTTGTCGTACGCGGCCGGGGCGTTCCCCACCTTGCCGATGGTGAAGCCGCGCTTCTTCAGCTCGTCGGCTGCCTTCTTGGCGAGGCCGCTGCGCGGTGTCGCGTTGTAGACGTTGACGGTGATCTTCGCGGGCTTCGGCAGCGCCTTCGCGGGCGGCTTGGCTGACGGGCAGTCCGTCTTGTGGTCGGCGGCGCTGGCCTTCCTGTCGCCGCCCGTGAAGACGTCGATGAGCTGCATCGTGCCCCATCCGGCCAGCCCGAGGGCGACCACGGAAGCGGTGGCAGCGAGGATCAGTTTGCCGCGACGCCGAGGGCGGCGCATGCGCGGGTACTTGTCGCCCGTGATGCGGTACTTTCCGCCCATGCCGGGGGGAGTGAGCATGCTCATGGGCGCAGCGTAGTGCGGCCCGGTGATGATGCCTACTAAATGATCAATGGATCGCACCCGTCCGGGTGCGAAAGCACCCGAACGAACCCGGAGCGGGCCGTCCACAGGGCTTGCGAGTCCGTACGGGGCTCCGCGGGGATTCCGCGGCGCACCCGCGAGCCTTCGTCAGCCGAGTTCGAGCACCCGGGCGTGGAGTACCTGGCGCTGCTGAAGCGCGGCGCGGACCGCGCGGTGCAGTCCGTCCTCCAGGTAGAGGTCGCCCTGCCACTTCACGACGTGCGCGAACAGGTCGCCGTAGAACGTCGAGTCCTCGGCGAGGAGGGTCTCCAGGTCCAGGTTGCCCTTGGTGGTCACCAGCTGATCGAGGCGGACCGGGCGCGGCGCGACATCCGCCCACTGCCGGGTGCTTTCCCGGCCGTGGTCGGGATATGGCCGCCCATTTCCGATGCGCTTGAAGATCACACGGAAAGCCTACCGGGCAAGAGCCCCCGGGCGCAGCCATGCGACGGGACTGCGGTGCTGGTGATATCGCCATAAACACAGGCATTCCGGAATGGTGGCCGTGATGAGTGGCACGGCACGGGTGGAGGCGCGGGTTCGGACACCGGCGGCGCCGGAGTGTTGCCGGCGCAGGAGATGTTCTCGGCGGCGGGCGCGCGGCGCTCTTGTCTGCGCGCGGCGTCGTAGCGCGTCGTCAACTCGGTGTCGTCTACTCGGGCTCGTCTACTGCTCGGCTGCGCGTTTGGCCGCCCTGGCCGCCTGTTTGGCCTGCTGCTTGTACGCGCGGACCTCGGCGAGTGAGTCCGGGCCGGTGATGTCGGCGACCGACCGGTGCGAGCCCGCCTCGCCATACGGTCCGGCCGCCTCCCGCCAGCCCGTCGGCCGGACCCCGAACTGCTTGCCCAGCAGAGCCAGGAAGATCTGCGCCTTCTGCGTGCCGAACCCCGGCAGGGCGTTCAGCCGTTTTCGCAGCTCGGCCCCGGTGGAGACATCGCTCCACACCGCGCTCGCGTCGCCGTCGTACTCCGCCACCAGGTATTGGCACAACTGCTGCACCCGCTTGGCCATGGAGCCCGGATAGCGGTGCAGGGCGGGTTTGGTGGTGAAGAGTTCGACGAAGGCCTCCGGGTTGCAGGCGGCGATCTCATGGGCGTCCAGGTCGTCTCCGCCCATCCGTACGGCCAGGGCGTACGGGCCGGAGAAGGCCCATTCCATCGGCACCTGCTGGTCCAGCAGCATGCCGACCAGAGCGGCGAGCGGGCTGCGCGCCAGGAGCTCGTCCGCCGCCGGCTCCTGGGCGATCCGCAGGGTGATGTCCTGGTCCTTGTCGCTCTTGGTCATGCCTTCGATCATCCCGACGGTGGAGTGGCCCGGCCACTCGAGCGCGTCCCGGGTGCCCGAAGGGGCAGCGGCGGCTGCCCCCGGCCGGCGGGATCCGGGCTGGACGAGGCAGTGGCACGTCGTGAAGGTGGAGTGGTGAGGCCATCACGACGCGCCTTCGACCGGGGCGCGGTCAGGAGAGACGACGATGCACGCACAGGAATGGGACCAGGAACACGACCACGAGCGTGATCACGGGTACGGCCAGGAGCAGGTCCACGACGACGCCCCGCACGAAGCGAGGGCGGCCGGGGGCCGGGAGGCCGCGGACACCCCGCACCTCTACCGTGCGGCGGCCGCGGGGCGGGCCGATGTGGTCGGCGCCGGCGGCATGAGCGTGCTCCAACGGGCGGTCGGCAACAGCGCCGTGGGATCGATGCTCCAGAGGCAGGAGGAGGACGAGCGCTCCCCCGTGCACAACGTGATCTCGTCCGGCGGCGGGCAGCCCCTGGACACCGATACCCGCACCGACCTGGAGGGGCGGATGGGCGCGGACTTCTCCGATGTGCGCATCCACACCGACTCCGCCGCGCACGAGTCGGCGAAGGGCGTGGGCGCCCACGCGTACACGGTCGGCAACAACGTCGTCTTCCAGCGTGACGCGTACGATCCGTCCTCGCCGCAGGGCCGCACCACGCTCGCCCATGAGCTCACCCATGTGATTCAGCAGCGCAACGGCCCGGTGGAGGGTACGGAGGCGCCGGGCGGTATCCGGGTGAGTGACCCGTCCGACCGCTTCGAGCGGGAGGCCGTCGCGAACGCCGACCGGGTGCTGTCGGACCCGGCTCCGGCGTCGGATTCGGCTCAAGTGGCTCCAGCCGGCGCGGCAGGGCATGAGGCACCCCCGGTCGCGTCCCCCGCTGTGCAGCGGGCGGCGACGGAGGACGAGGACGAGCAACCCGCCGATGTGCAGGGCTCCTTCGTCCAACGGGCGAAGGAAGGGGCCGAAGAGGAGGAAGAAGAGGCCCCGCCCGCCTGACCGGAGTCAGCCCGCGGTGTCCGTCCGCATCGTGCCGCCGAGGAACAGCGACTCCGCACACCGCGAAGGCGTCGGCGCGTTCACCGGCTTGCCCACCTTCCGGCAGTCGACGGTCATCGTGACCTTGCCACCGGCGGGCACCAGGATCGGCGTGACGAAGTGGTAGTCGGAGTCGCGGAAGTTCTCCAGCGCGAGCCGGAGCACGGGCGTGTCCCGCCCGGAGGAGACCACGAGCGTGCCCGCGTCGCCCTGCGGGTTCTGGACCACGATGTCGGTCAGCTGGAAGGTGTGCCCGGTGGGCACCTGCAGGGCCGTCGAGGTGTTCGACCCACCGCCCACCGAGTCCTTGACCTGCACCTGCGCACTGGTCGGGGCGGCGGCCGCCGAGCCGTCGGAGGCGCCGTCGGACGCGCCGGGGTTCGGCGAGGTACTCGGCTTCGGTGAGGCGCCGTTCGCACCGGAGGAGTCGCCGCCGCCCGAATCCGCCCCGGCCGTGGGGCCGGGGCTCGGGGCGTTGCTCTTGTCGGCCGCGGCGGCGGACCGTACCGCTTCCGGCGTGATCGCCTCCCGGGCCGCCGACTTCACGGCCGGTCGCAGCAGCGCGTACCAGAGCCCGACCAGCGCGATCAGCAACACAGCCGCGGTGATGAGGGCCCGGGGAAGCCAGCGCGGCAGGATCGGCTCCTGCTGGTACGAACCGTCCAGGACCACCGGCGCGACCGGGTCCTGACCCTCCGCCACGTCCGGCGTGGCGACGACCTGGAAGGGATGCGTGACCGGTGTACCACGCCACACGCGCTTCGCCGGCCGGATCCGCAGCCTTCCGAACTCTGCCCGGCCGGGCGCGATCTGCAGCGTGTCCGCCGCGAACGTGACCCGGGCCCGCTCCGTACCCGACCGGGCCCCCAGCCGCACGGTCGCGGGGGTGTTTCCCCGGTTGTCGACGGCGAGTTGGTGCCTGCCGCGCCACGCACCGTGCGAGCTGCGCGGTACCAGCTCGGCGGTCGTCTCGGTGAACGGGAGTACGGTCACCCGTCCCTCGGGCACCACCGTGTCGCCCTGCTCGCTGGTGGGCACCACCCGGATCCCGAAGGGCGTCTCCCCTGTGAGTACGGTCGAGTCGCGGGGCGGACGCAGGACGAGAGAAACGGCTTGGGTGTCGCCCGGATACAGCGACAGGGTCGCCGGCTCCACCGTCGACCAGTCGGCACAGGCGCCGACCACCTCGAAGCGGTATTCCTCGACGGTGCTGCCGGAGTTGAGGATCCGCAGGGGGAGGGCCGTCTCCTCGCCCGGTGCGGCAGTGACGGACGAATCGTCGAGGCTTGCCGTGAGACTCATAGGGCGCACCGTAGGGTCGGCGCCGAACGTCGACATCGGCCGTGAAGGAACACTTCCGGGCAGATTCTGTGCCCGGATCGGCTTTCTTGTTTCCCTGTAGGTATACGCGGGAATCTTTTGACCGCCTCAAGACGAATGAGGCACACCAGAACAGCCGTGTTGGTTGTGTTCAGTGTGATGCCATCGGCTGTTGCCCAGGGGGAGCATTGCCATGGAGCGCATCACTGTCGCATTACGGGCCCAGGATCCGATCTCACAGGCGGGCGTGGCCAGTCAGTTACGAGCCCGGCCGGAGGTCAGCGTGACGGACTGGGGGGAGGGCGACTCCTCACCCCAGATCGTGGTCGTCGTCGTGGACGCGGTCGATGACGAGGTGCTGACGATGCTGCGCCACATCCAGCGGACCAGCACCTCACGCACCGTCCTCGTCACCACGGACATCGACGAGCAGAAGCTGGTGAGCGCCGCGGAGTGCGGTGTCGCCGGTGTGGTCAGGCGTTCCGAGTCGACCCCGGAGCATCTGGTCCAGGTCATCAGGACGGTGGCGCGGGGGGAAGGCCATCTCCCGTCCGACCTGCTGGGCAGGCTGCTGGAGGAGGTCGGACGCCTCCAGGGACAGGTGCTCGGTCCGCGCGGACTGCACTTCACCGGTCTCGCGGCCCGCGAGGTGGATGTGCTGCGCCTGGTCGCGGAGGGGTACGACACCGCCGACATCGCGACGAAGCTGGCCTATTCCGAGCGCACGATCAAGAACGTGCTGCATTCGGTGATGACCCGGCTGCAATTGCGGAACCGGTCGCATGCGGTGGCGTACGCGATGCGGCAAGGGCTGATCTGAGCCGACCCGCGCGGGTTCGCGCGGCACTTCGGTAGATCCCCCGCTGCACGAAAGGGCAGCGTGGGCTTCCCGAGGGTGTGACTCCCGCACCGCTGTGCGTCCGCCGCCGGTGCAGGACCCTGACGTCCGGTATGCCGATCGGGCGAGGGTGGGGGAGGACTTCCGTGCGCTGGTTCCAGCCGCTTCGGCGGGTGCCGCGGTCGCGGCGGGACGGATCGACCCGGACCAGGCCGTCCGCTTCGCGCCGCACCCTCACCGCGCTCCGGGTCCCGGCCCTTGCGTTACTTCTCGTGGCCACCGGCATCGCCCCCGGTTCGGCCGTCACGTCGGGGGCGCCGTCGGTGGCGGAGCCCGAACCCTGGGTCACTCCCGCCGAGTTCACCGACGCGGTCGACCCGGGCGGCTCCACGGGCGTGGACAAGCAGGTGCGTACGCCGGCGATTCCGCCGAGGCCCGATGTGATCCTGCTGGTGGACGGCACGGGCAGCATGGAGGTCCCCATCCAGCGGGTGAGGGAGCGGATCCCCGAGATCACGAAGGCGATCCGCGACGAGCAGGCGGATTCGCGCTTCGCCGTGGCCACCTTCGGCGACCAGCAGGTGGACCCCGACGCCGGCTTCAAGGTGCTGCAAGGACTGACCTACGACCTGGGCGAGGTGCAGACGGGCGTCGACCAGCTCAAGGCCGACATGGGCAGCTACAGCATCGGCCCGCCCGAGGACTGGATCTACGCCCTGTGGAAGCTGGCCAACGGTGGTGACGGAAAGACCGTGTTCCGTCCCGACTCCAGCCCCGTCGTCGTGCTGGTCGGTGACGCGTCGAGCCACGACCCCAGCAACGGCCGGTCGTTCAGCGACGCCGAGTTCGCCCTTCAGGACGCGGGGGTGCGGCTGATCGCGGTCGGTCTGACCAGTGACAAGGGCGACGGCCTCAACGGCAACGGTCAGATACCCGAGTACCCCAATGACAAAAAACATGATCCGGACCAGGCCCTGCGACTGGCGACCGCCACCAATGGCCGGATGATCGAAGGCATCGAGGGCGATGACGTCGTGGACGCCATCATCGAGGGGTTCCGCAACCTCCCCACCAATGTGAGTTACCGCCTCGACAACTGCGATCCGCATCTGTCCGTCAGCCTCGACCCACCCACTCAGCAGCTCACCAGCGGGGACACGGCGCACTTCGCCGAGAACATCGACGTCTCCGCGGACGCGCCCCAAGGCACCCGGCTGACCTGCACCGTCCAGTTCCTGATGGGCACTCAGTCCCCGGGTACGGACACGATCGGGCCGGCCGCGGCGGCCGATCCCGACTTCCAGGAACAGATCAACATCGATGTGAACGACATCGACGCGCCCGTCGTCACCGTGGACGACCTGACCGTCCGGGCCAAGGACAAGAAGGGCGCGCGAGTGACGTACGACGCCACCGCCCAGGACGCCACCGACGGCACGCTTCCGGTGACCTGCACCCCTGCCTCCGGTTCCCTCTTCCCGGTCGGACGCACCACGGTGACCTGCTCGGCGACCGACTCGGCGGGCAACACGGGGACGGACACGGCGGAGATCGAGGTCCTGGAGGCCCCCGTCCTGCCCTCGGCGGATGTGGCGATGAAGGTCGACGTCAGCCCGGACCGTACGTACACCGGCCGCCCGGCCCGTGCGCGCTTCGTCATCACCAATGCCGGTCCGGACCCGGCGACCGGCGTGGTCATCGGCTCCACCTGGCCGAAACCGTCCAAGGGGAAGGACCGCAGCCTGCCCGCGCTGACCCGTTGCACAGCGGCGAAACCGTGCACCATCCCGGCCGGTGGCCGCATCGAGGTGACCCAGACCGCGACGTACCGCGCGGCGATCACCGGGGACGTACGGGCCACCGTGCGCGGCACTCTGCCGGACCGCCGCAAGGCCAACAACCAGGACACCGACCGGCTGCGCGTCCTGAAGCCCTCGCTGACCGTCACCCCGCAGGTCGCCAAGCCGGGCCAGCCGGTGCTGGCCCGCGGCAAGGACTACCCGCCGGGAGCGACCGTACGTTTCACGTGGAACACCGGCATCACCCCCGGGGGAGCGACCGCCACGGTGGGCCGCGACGGCACCTTCGAGGTGCAGGTCCTGGTCCTGCGCAAGGACAAGCTGGGTCCGCGCAAGCTGAGGGCGGACTCGCGCGACCTCGACCGGCTGCAGAAACCGGTCCTGGTGGTGCAGCGGAATCTTCAGCCACCGGACTTCGCGGGTCGCGCATGAGCGCCTGTGACCACACGGGAGTGATCGGGTGATCCACGAGGTCGACGACGTACTGCGGGCGTTGATCAGGGCAGAGGTACTCGAAGGCGGCCAGATCGCGGTGGTCTTCGACGCCCCGACCCGGGAATGGGCGGCGAAGGTCAACGCGCCCATGGTCAACCTGTATCTCTACGACATCCGCGAGGACATGCGCAGGCGCGAGCGGGGTCTCCACAACGACTACGACGAGCGCGGCACGATCATCGCGCGCCGCCGCCCGCCTCGGTTCTTCAAGCTGTCGTACCTGATCACGGCGTGGACGAAGCGCCCCGAGGACGAACACCGGCTGCTCTCCTCGCTGCTCGGCTGTCTGCTGCGTTACGAGGCGCTGCCCCCGGAGCGGCTGGCGGGCACCCTGGCGGAGATCGGGGCGCCCGTACCGATGTCGATCGCGCTGCCGCCGCCGGAGGACCGCTCGTTCGCCGACGTGTGGAGCGCGCTGGGCGGAGAGTTGAAACCCTCGCTCGACCTGGTGATCAGCGTGCCGGTGACGGCGTCGCCCAGCTATGTGGTCGGGCCGCCGGTGGGGGACGAGGGGCTACAGGCCCGCTTCGGGGACGTACCGGAGGGGACCGAGCCCGTATCGGAAGCGATGCCGGGCCGCGGGGGCCTCCCGGTGTACGGAGGCCGTCCGGGGCGGCCGGGCGGGGATGCCGCCTCGCGCATCCCCGATGCGGAACGACGACGCGGCCTGTCCCTCCGCATCACGGAGACCCGGAAGGCCCGTACGGAGACCCGGAAGGTCGGTACGGAGGCCCGGGACTCTCGCACGGAAACCCGGAAGGCCCGTACGGAGGACAGCGCCGAATGACCACCGCGGGTGATCCGAACCTGCGCCATCTCCTCGCCCGCGCGGTGGCGGTGGAGCAGCGCATCCGACGGGCGGTCGAGGCCCGGCAGCTCACCGATCCGGACCCGGACGACGCCTTTCGCGGCCTCTACCTCACGGACGAGAACATCGCCCGCCTGCTGGACGAGAACGAGGCCCGCGCCTTCCCGTACCCCGTACCGTCCTCCGCTCCGGACTACGACGAAGCGTCGGCGGGACAGGGACAGTCCAGACTCACGTCCCTGGCCGACGAGTTCGGCCTCACCGCCCTCGACATCGAGATCCTCCTCATCA
This sequence comes from Streptomyces sp. NPDC111516, assembly GCF_055635345.1. Lineage (NCBI taxonomy): Bacteria > Bacillati > Actinomycetota > Actinomycetes > Kitasatosporales > Streptomycetaceae > Streptomyces > Streptomyces sp. NPDC111516. The sequence continues at coordinate 394,536 of NZ_JBVKBV010000003.1, forward strand.
CGCTCGTACCGGACCTCGACGACCGCTTCGAGGCGTTCTACGGCTACCTGAACGACGACGTCACCCGCCGCCGCCCGTCCATCGGCCTGACGCTGGGCCTGTGCGGGCTGTCCCCAGCCGACCAGCTGGCGCGCGGTCGGCTGTCGGCCCGTGCCCCGCTCCGCGAGGGCCGCCTCCTCCTGGTCGAGGACCTGGACCGTCCGTTCCTGACCCGGGCGCTGCGCGTCCCCGACCGGGTCACCGCGCACCTCCTGGGCGACGACACCCCCGACCCTCGGCTGGCCGATCTCCTCGCCCCCTGGCACGCCGTACCGGGCGTCGGCGACCCGGCCCCGCTCGCCGGGGCCCTCGCCCACGGTGCCTCGCTGGCCTACCTCCGCGAGGACCAGGGCGGTGCGGGCACGGCCCTCGCGGCCTCCGCGCTGACCCGGGCCGGCCACCGGGTCCTGGGCCTGGACCTGGCGCGGCTCGCCGAGGACCCGGCCCCCGCCGAGGCGGTCCGCTCCCTGGTCCGCGAGGCCCGGCTGACCGGAGCGGGCGTGGTCTGCGCCCCCCTCGACGCGGTCTCCCGCGAACACCCGGAACTCCTCCGGCTGCTCACCGGCACCCCGGTCCCCACGATCCTGGTGGGCCGGGCCCCCTGGGACGCGGCCTGGTCCGCCGCCCCGCCCCTGCTCCTGCACGCCCCACGCGTGGAACCGTCGACCAGAGCGGCCCTCTGGACCGACGCGTACGACGCCCCCGTCCCCGAGACCATCGACGTGGACCGGCTGCTCTCGCCGTTCCTCCTCACCCCGGAGCAGATAACCCGGGCCGCCCGGGGCGCCGCCCAGACCACCCACCTGGACGGCGGAACCCTCACCCCCGACCACGTCCGCCAGGGCGCCCGCGCCCAGAACGCGGCGGGCCTGGACCGCCTGGCCCGCCGCATCGAACCCACCGTCACCTGGCACGACCTGGTCCTCCCGCCGGACACCCACGCCCAACTCCGCGAACTCACCGCCCGTGCGAGGCATCGCGACCGGGTCCTGGGGGAGTGGGGCATGCGCCCCGGCGGCGGCAGGGGACGGGGCGTGTCCGCCCTCTTCGCGGGCGACTCCGGCACCGGCAAGACGATGTCGGCGGAGGTCATCGCCGCGGACCTGGGCCTGGACCTCTACACGGTCGATCTGGCGACGGTGATCGACAAGTACGTGGGCGAGACGGAGAAGAACCTGGAACGGATCTTCTCCGAAGCGGCGGGCGTGAACGGAGTCCTGCTCTTCGACGAGGCGGACGCGATCTTCGGCAAACGCTCGGACGTGAAGGACGCCCACGACCGCTACGCGAACGTCGAGAGCGCGTACCTGCTCCAGCGCATGGAGTCCTTCGACGGCCTGGCCATCCTCGCCACCAACCTCCGGGCCAACCTGGACGACGCGTTCACCCGCCGCCTGGACCTCGTCATCGACTTCCCGGTCCCGGACCCCGAGCAGCGCCTCGTCCTCTGGGAGCGCTGCCTGGGCCCCGTACTCCCCCGGGGCAAGGACCTGGACCTCGCCTTCTGCGCGGAGAACTTCGAGCTGGCGGGCGGCAACATCCGCTCGATCGCGGTGACGTCCGCGTACCTGGCGGCGGACACGGGCGAACCGGTGACGATGCCGACGCTGATCCACGCGATCCAGCGCGAGTACCAGAAGCTTGGCCGGCTGACCCTGGCGTCGGAGTTCGGGCCGTATCTGGAGCTGCTGGCCTGAGGTGCGACACCTCGCCCGGTCCCGTGCGGGTGCCCTTGCGCCGCACCGGAGTTGGCGCCACCGTGGGCGGGGGCCGGTCGACGATCGGCCGGTTCCTCTCCGTACGGCGACGGGAGTCAGCGTGAACGCATGGTCTGTTCTGCCCCACGAACTGCACGGCGACGGCCCGCACAAGGTGATCGCGGTGCACGGCTGGCTCGCCGACCGCTCCGCGTACGCTCCCGTGCTGCCGGACCTCGATCTCGGCTCGTTCCAGTACGCGGTGGTGGACCTGCGGGGATACGGCGAGGCCCGGGACGCGGACGGTTCGTACACCACGGCCGAGGGGGCGAAGGACGTGCTCGCGCTGGCCGACCGGCTCGGCTGGGAGCGGTTCTCGCTGATCGGTCACTCGATGGGCGGCTCCGTCATCCAGCGGACGCTGGCCGCCGCGCCGGGGCGGGTGCGCAGGATCGTCGGGGTCTCGCCCGTCCCCGCGTCCGGCCTTCCTCTCCCGCCCGAGCAGTGGGAACTCTTTGCCGAGGCGGCGCACACCCCGCAGAACCGGCGGATCATCCTCGATACCACCACCGGAGGCCGCCGCCCGGCGGGCTGGCTGGACCGCATGGTGCGCCGCTCGGTCGACTGCAGTGATGCCAAGGCGTTCCGGGCCTGGCTGGACTCCTGGGCGGGCGAGGATTTCCACGACCAGGTCGAAGGTGCACCCGTGCCCGCCCTTGCTGTCGTGGGCGCACTCGACCCGGCGCTGTCCGCGGAGTTGCAGCGCGCCACGTGGATGCGCTGGTTCCCGCGGGCGGAACTGGTGGAGCTGCCGTCGTGCGGCCACTACGCGATGGACGAGGCCCCGCTCGACCTGATCCGCGTGGTGGAGGACTTCCTGCGGGCGGACGCGGAGGCATGAGCGCGCCCGCCGCCCCCGAAATGCCCGCACCGGACATCTTCGATCCGAGGCAGTACGCGCAGGGCATCCCCCACGACCGCTACCGCCACCTGCGCGACCACCTCCCCGTGGCATGGCAGGAGGAGCCGGAGGTGCTCGGCTGGCCGGCGGGCCCCGGCTTCTGGGCGGTCACCCGGCACGAGGACGTGGTTCAGGTCCTGAAGGACTCCTCGACGTACTCCTCGTACCTGGGCGCCACCCAGATCCGCGACCCGGACCCCGCCGACCTGCCGTTCATCCGCCGCATGATGCTCAACCAGGACCCACCGCACCACCGGCGACTGCGCGTACTCGTCAGCCGCGCCTTCACCCCGAAGCGCATCGACCGCTTCGAGACGGTCGTCCGCGAACGCGCCCGCTCCCTGCTCACCCGCGCTGTCGCCGAGGCGCGGTCCGGCGATGGCACCTGCGATCTCGTCACCCAGGTCACCGATGACTACGCCCTGCTCAACCTCACCGACCTGCTCGGCGTACCGGACACCGACCGCGCGCTCCTCCTCCACTGGACCCAGCGCGTCATCGGCTACCAGGACCCCGACGAGGCCGGAACACCGGAACCGGGCCCGGACGGCAAGCCGGTCAACCCCCGCTCCCCTTCGTCCCTGCGCGACATGTTCGACTACGCGCACGCCCTGGCCGCCCACAAGCGCCGCCACCCCGCCGACGACGTGATGACGTCCCTGGCTGCGGACCCCGAACTGACCGCCCCCGAACTGGAGATGTTCTTCTTCCTGCTGGTGGTGGCCGGCAATGACACCGTACGCAGCGCGGCCCCCGGCGGCCTGCACCTCCTGGCGGAGCACCCCGACGCGTACCGCCGCCTGCGCGACGGACAGGTTGGGTTCGCGGGTGCCGTCGACGAACTCCTCCGCCGCCACCCCCCGGTCCTCACCTTCCGCCGCACGGCCACCCAGGACACGGTGTTGGCGGGCACCCGTATCCGCACCGGCGACAAGGTGGTCGTCTTCCACGCCTCCGCCAACCACGATGAACGCGTCTTCCCCAACCCGTTCACCCTGGACCTGACCCGCACCCCCAACCCCCACGTCTCCTTCGGCGACGGCCCGCATGTCTGCTTGGGCGCGCACTTCGCGCGGCTACAACTGCGGACGCTGTACGAGGAGGTGTGCCGGGCCCTGCCGCCCGGAAGGCTCCAACTCGCAGCCCCGCCAGGCCGATTGGTGTCGAACTTCATCAACGGGGTGAAATCGCTGCCGGTGCGGGCGGCCGATGCCCGATGCGCCAGCAACCTGTCGACTTCTTTCATGGGATCATTTTGTTACAAGGGCGAACCTAAATTTCCAGCGCCCAATCGGGATGAATCATCTCTCGATTGAACTCTTGCTGAGCCCTTTCCAAGATATTTTTCTCCCCGAGGTTTGAGGAATATCGAAAAATCTCTCAGATATTCCGTCGGGGAGATGTTTTCGATCCCGACAGTGCGGGTAAAAGTGGACTGCTTGCACAGCACGGGTGAAGGGATTCGGTATGATCTCCAGTCGACTGGTTTTCGTCAACGAAGTTTCAGCTGACGCTTTCAGTGATTTTGCTGAAAATCAGCATAACTGGACGCTGAACGATGAGCGCGACCCTGACGCCGATTTTGATGAGGATCGACCTAGCATTTCGTGGACGACCCCCGTCGGGCTCGTCACTTTCATCGACGACACGGTGGTTCGTTGTCAGTACGTAGAAATGGCCGTGTCGTCGGTGGTTGATGTTGAGTCGAAAGTGCGTGAAAACTTCAGCTGCTACGACAGGGCGGAGGCGCTTGCCAATATGGATCTAGAACGGAATGAAGAGTGTGTTCGGCGCGACTACCGACTCGTTGCTTGCGTAGCAGGAGAATACAATCATCGAGTATTCGAGCTGACGATTGAGGGGCTTCGATCCAAGAGGAGTGACATTCGCGAATCTGCACTGATTATTCCGCAATACACACATTGGGTGAAATTTCTTCCTGAGGTGACCCGGCTTGGCGAGTCGGACCCTGACGGTACTGTACGGCGAATTGCTGGAGGGATTGCTGTGCTCCTGGAGTTCGTGGCAGAGTTGGAATAGTTGCAACAAGGGTTAGAATTTTTTGAGGATCACCTTAACTTTCTTGAGTTCATTCAGCTCATCTCGGAGTTTCGTATTCCAGCCGGATATTGCGTCAGCGACTTTCACGCGGTCCTTCGGTCCAAGTTTCGCTAATTCTGCTCTTATTGTCGGATCGGCAATTGTCAGTTCCACAACGTCGATTCCCCATTCCTTCAGGCGTTTGAGACCTTCCGCTCCGACGCCGGGTCCAGTCTTCACCACCTGCCCTTTCGCTCCGGTCCCTTCAACCGGCTTGCCTGTGTTGGGGTCAATAGCCTTTCCGTGGTAGAGGCCGATGGATTGAACTTCTACTCCGAGATCCCATTTTTTCTGGTTCTTGGCGAAATCCCGAAGCGCCCCGATCTGGGGAGCGCAACGCCCGCATGGACTCCGAGTGGTTTTCAAGACCAGTTGGGCTCTGGGGTTTTTCTGGCCGGGTTCGATTTCGTTCAGCCGGCTGCCCACGTAGGAATCCCAGTTGGCTCTCAAGTCCTGGCAGAGTACTTCCTCGGCATGTAGACCACTCCCGCTCCCTGTCTTGTCGAATGCTGTCAATTGCGTCGGTGTGTGCAGGGTGCCAATGGCAAATGTGTCCCCGTACCCTACTTTTTTGCCAGAATCTTCCATCGTTGTCTTTCCGCTGAGCCAGACATCTTTTGGAACGTCGAAGGTTGCCTCCGGGTATCGTTTTCCATTTATTACATCTCGTACCGTCGGAGAACCGGGATCAATTTTAGTGGTTCGAATGAGTGTGACCGGACTTGCGGCCATTGAGATGTCGAACTGCCCGGGGCGAGAGGGGGAAGGCTGAGCTTCGAGCATGTCGAGGCCCTGACTTCGGCGCTTTGCAAATATAGACCGGAGTGCCGCCGTCACCTTCTCGTCAGGTGTGCCATCGGGGATGGCGGAATTGATGTCTGCGGTTACTATTTCTCGAATTCTTGGATTTTTATTGTTCTTTTGTTCTTGATTCTTACCTTTCCCGTCTTTCCCTTTGAGTTTGTTCCAGAGAGCTTTGCCCTTCTTGACGATGAAGCCCACGATCTTGTTTATGGCTCGGTTGACCGGCCTGGCCACCGCGTGGAAGACGCTCTTGACCTTGTTGGCCAGGCCGCCGATGCCCAGGAGCGAAGCCAGGAAGCCGATCAGCAGCGGGACGCTCGCCGCCAGGGCGGCCTCGACCATCTTGGGGACGCCCGCCGAACCCCCATTGGCGATGGCTATCACCGCGTCCAGGACCGCGTTGACGAACTCCACTATCTGGGCGCCCTGGTTCACGATGAACGTGACGATGTCGATGATTCCCTTGACCGCGCGGACGAAGGCGGAGGCGGGGTTGAGGAGGGAGATGATCCAGGTGATCCCGGCGATGATGACGGTGGGGATCAGGTAGCTGGTGAGTTTCTCCAGGATGGTGGCTTTGAGGTCGCCGGCTTCCTCGGTGATTTCCTTGACCGCCCCTGCGGGGCCTTCGCGGGCGAGGGTCTGGGCGACCGGGACGGATTGTTCGACGGCGGACATGGCCTGGTCGGGGAGGCCCTTGCGGGTGATGCGGGCTCGGATGTTGGCCCAGGTCAGGCCGAGGAGGGAGGCGATGAGCTGGATGATGCCCTTGAGGTCGAACTTCTGGGGGAGTTCGAGGCCGGCCTTGACCGCGGTGCCGAGCAGCCAGGAGACGACGCCTGTTTTGAGGTGTTCGGCGACGTTGGTGATGAAGAGGTTGAGGCCCGCGCCTACGGCTCGTACCAGGTTGCCGAGGAACCCGATCGGGTCCTTGATGATCTTCATGATGGCCGAGGCGGCCTTGGCGAGGATGCCGAGGAGGAGGTTCTTCAGCTCGTTGATCGTCTTGATGACGCCGACGATCGCGTCCTTCGCCTTGTCGACCAGGCCCTTGTTGGCTTCCTGGAGCTTCTTGATCTCCTCGTCGACCTTGTTCAGGGCCGCCGTGTACTTCGTGGCCAGGTCCTGGACCAGTTGCTCGGACTTCTCGTTGACGGTGGCTTCGAGGTCGTCGAACTTTCCCGCGAAGTCCTTGGCCGCGTCCTCGCCGAACTGGCGCAGGTCGGCGGGGAGTTTGTCGACCTCGGCCTTCAACTCCGCACGGCCCTTGGCGATGCGGGCCTTGGCCTTGCCGAGTTCGGCGCCGATGACGTCGGCGACCGAGGAGATGACCGTCTGCATCTTGGCGACGTAGAGCTTGCGGGCTTCCTGGAAGAGGTCGTTGGCCTCCTTCGGCATGCCCATGAGCTTGTCCTTGGCCCACTTCGCCGGGCCGAACATGCCTGAGTAGCGTTTGTCCTTGTACGCCTTCATCCGGCGTTTGTGGTCGGCGGTGAACGCGTCGCGGGCCGCCTTCTCACCCGACGTGAACGCGGTGTCGACCTTCTTGTCCAGGCCGGAGAGAGTCTCCTCGACGTCCTTCTTCGTGCCGTCGTAGACCTTCTGCAGTTTCGCCGTGACCTCGGCGCGTTTCTTCTCGTCCTTCGACTTGGTGTCGCCCTTGCCGCCGTCGACCTGTTTGCCTGCCGAGGTGCGGGTCGCGGTCAGGGCGTTCATCGCCTGGGCGCCGGACGCCGCTGCGCCTGCTTTGGCCGTGGACAGTTGCTGGGTTTCGGCTGCCTTGCCCTTGGCGGGGGCCTTCTCGGAGTCCGTCTCGGCGGTCTTCTTCGCGGACAGGGCCTGGTCGAACTCCGGCTCGTTGCCCTTGGCGAGCTGGTCCTCGGTGACCTCGGCGTCCGCCATTGCCTTGTCGTTCTGGGCCGGGCCCTCGGAGAAGTCCGTCACGGAGGCGGGCTGTTGGGCAGGGACCGCGTCCGCCGCGGCCGGGGCGCCCGGGTTGGCGGGGGGCTGGTCCGGGGTCATCGGGGTGACCGGCTTGTCCTTGGCCGCCGAGGTGTCCGGTGGGGCCTTGGTCGCGGTGTCGATGTCCTTGGCGGACTTCTCCTTGCCGTCGCTGACCTTGCCGTCGACCTCGTCCTTGATCTTGTCGGCCTTGCCCGACTTGGAGAACTTGTCGGCCTGATCGAGGTTCTTCGGGGCCTGCGCGTCGATCGCCTTGTTCACCGCGTCGATGAACGCCTGCTTGTTGAACTCGCCCGGCTCGGCGGCGTTCATCTTCTCCGCGTTCGCCGCCTTGCCCTGGGCCTCCTTGTCGTCCGGCGGAGCCACGGCTGCGTCCTGTGCCGACTTCGACTCGGTGGCAGCGGGGGCGTGTGCGGCCAGGCGGATTTTCTTGGCCGCTACGTCGGCTTTCACCTTGCGGAAACCGGGGGCCTGAGCCGGGGACGGCTTCACCGGGGCCGTGTAGCGCTGCGCCACCAGGCGGGAGACCGCTGCGTTGCCCGCCGCTCGCTGCAACCGCTGCAGGTCGCGCGGGCCGGCTGCGGGGGCGGGGCGGTCCCCCGGCGGGCGTTCCGGTGGCGTCGTCGTACGGGAGACATCCGTACCCGCAGGAGTGGCCTTGGCACGGGCAGCGCCGGGGTCCTTCGCCGGAACCGCCTTCATCCGCCCTCCCGGCCCACCACTTCCCCGGACATTCGGCACTCGACGCACTCGGGCCCTGCCGCTGTACCAGCGTGCGCGGATGGCGGATCGCGTACGCAGCACGCCGGGACGAGGCCGGGGGCAGCGCCCACCGGCACGTACAGCACGTGGGCATTGCCTGATCGGGCAGCGGCCGGTGCACGGGCGGGCGGCCGTGTGTCCGTTCCCGGTGATCGCGGCTGTCGCGAGAATTGCGGGCGTTCCCCGGCCAAGGAGAGACTCACATGCCGTCGTACCTGTCCCCGGGCGTCTACGTCGAAGAGATCGAGTCCGGGTCCCGGCCGATCGAAGGGGTGGGCACCTCGGTCGCCGCCTTCGTCGGTTTCGCCCAGAAGGGGCCGTTCGACGAGCCGACGCTGATCACCAACTGGAGCCAGTTCGCCGGCACGTTCGGTGACTTCGTCGACGGTACGTATCTGGCGTCGGCCGTGTACGGGTTCTTCGCCAACGGCGGCGGCGTCTGTTACGTGGTGCGCATCGGTGACGGTACGGAGCCTCCGGGGGAGGACGGGAGCGACGGGGCCGGCGGGCAGCTGCCTGCCGGGTCGGAGACGCAGCTCGGGCCGTACGCGGTGAAGCCCCGCCCCGGTGTGGCCGGAGAGCTCACCGTCGAGGTGACCGAGGTGGAGGGGGACGATCCGCCCTCCGACGTCTTCCAGCTGATCGTGAAGCGGGACGGGCAGGTAGCGGAGACGTACCCGAGCGTCACGACCAAGCGCAGCAAGGAGAACGTCGCCACCCGGGTCAACGCCAAGTCGGAGCTGATCGAGATACGGGAGTCCGGGCGCGGCGCCGCGCCCGCCAGGCCCGAGCCGCAGAGCGTGACGCTGGCACCCGCGGCGCCCGCCTCGCCCGGCTCCGGTGCGCTGACCCCCGAGCTGTACGTCGGTGATCCCGACCGCCGGACCGGTCTCGGCGGGCTCGAAGCCGTCGAAGAGGTCACGACCATCGCCGTGCCGGACCTGATGAGCGCGTACGAACGCGGGCTGCTGGACCTGGAGTCGGTCATCGCCGTGCAGCAGGGGCTGATCAGCCACTGCGAGCTGATGGGCGACCGCGTCGCCATCCTCGACCCGCCGCCGGGACTGAGCCCGCAGCAGATCCGCGCCTGGCGGACCGACCGGGCCAACTTCGACTCCAAGTACGCCACGCTCTACTACCCCTGGATCCGGGTCGCCGACCCCTCGTCCGGGCGCGCCCAGCTCGTTCCGCCGAGCGGCCACATCGCCGGGGTCTGGGCGCGCAACGACGAGTCGCGGGGTGTGCACAAGGCCCCCGCCAACGAGGTCGTCCGCGGTGCGGTCGCCCTGCAGACCCAGCTGACCAAGGGCGAACACGATCTGCTCAACCCGATCGGGCTGAACTGCATCCGGTCCTTCCCCGGGCGCGGCATCCGGGTCTGGGGCGCGCGCACGCTGGCCTCCGACCCGGCCTGGCGCTATCTGAACGTCCGGCGCCTCTTCAACTACCTGGAGGAGTCGATCCTCGCCGGTACGCAGTGGGTCGTCTTCGAGCCGAACGACGACGCCCTGTGGGCCCGTATCCGGCGCACGGTCTCGGCGTTCCTGGTCAACGAGTGGCGCAAGGGAGCGCTGTTCGGGCTCACGCCGGAAGAGGCGTTCTACGTGAAGTGCGACCGCGAGACCAACCCGCCGGAGAGCATCGAAGCAGGTCAGGTCATCTGCGAGATCGGGGTGGCACCGGTCAGGCCGGCCGAGTTCGTCGTCTTCCGCCTCTCCCAGCTGACCGGGGGCACCGGCGGCGTCGACGAGTAGCTCCCGCCGGGAGCCGGGCCGTAGCAGCGCGGCCGTCCTGAGGTCCACCAAGCGGTAAAAGCCGTAAAGGAGCCTGTTGTGCCACTTCCCGATCTCGACAGCACCGTCGGGGCCTCCTTCGGCCTCGAATTCGACAGCGTCGTCATCAAGCAGATCACCGAGGTCAGCGGTCTGAAGATGGAACAGGACGTCATCGAGCTGAAGCAGAACACCGCCGACGGCCGCTACGCCATCAAGAAGCTCCCCGGCAGGCCGAAGGCCGGTGAGGTGACCGTGACCCGCGGCCTCACCGAGGACAACAGCTTCGAACGGTGGATCAAGGACTCCCGGTTCGGCCGGATGACCGCGGCCCGCCGCAACGGTGCGGTCATCGTGTACGACCACGAGGGCATCGCCATCAAGCGCTACAAACTCATCAACGCCTGGCCGAAGTCCCTGGAGATCGGCACCCTCAAGGCCGGTGACACCTCGGTCCTGACGGAGAAGCTCGCGATCACGTACGAGAGCATGGAACTCGACTGATGCGACGTACAGCACAGGTGCCGGCTCCGGTCGAGGGTCTTGACCGGCCGGATGCGCATCTCCCGGCCGGCGGGAGCGGGCGTTCCGGGCAACGGGACACGCTCCGTACCGAGTTCACCTTCGAGCTGCCCCGCGGGTACGTCGACGAGGCGGGCGTCGTGCACCGCACGGGCGTCATGCGCCTCGCGACCGCACGCGACGAACTCGTCCCGCTGCGGGACGACCGGGTACGCGAGAACTCCGCCTATCTGTCGGTCGTACTCATCGCCAGGGTCGTCACCCGGATCGGCACGATCGACGACATCCACCCCGGCATCATCGAGGACCTCTTCGCTTCCGACCTGGCCTTCCTGCAGGACTTCTACCGGCGGGTCAACGCCGAGGGGCACACCCGCGCCGCCGTCACCTGTCCGTCCTGCCAGGAGGAGTTCGCGGTGGATCTCGCCGGTGGCCGCCTGGGGGAATCGTGACGTACGCGGCCGACCTGCTCTACGAGGAGGTCGCGTACCTCGCCTATCACTTCCACTGGCCGCTCGATGAGCTGCTGGATCTGGAGCACCCGGAACGACTGAGGTTCGTCGCACAGATCGCTCGCCTCAACGGGCAGTAGCGAACAGCGCAGGGAGGGCGGGAGAATCCATGGGCCTGATGTCCTGGCTGCGAGGTGGCGGGCGCACGGAGACGGGTACGGGGACGGCTGCCGGTGCGGAGGCCGGCAGTGCGAGTGCTGCTCCGGCGGCTTTGCCGCGCGAGCGGGGCGAGTGGGCCGAACTGCCGCCCATCCAGCGGAGCCTGGGTGCCCTGGGCCTGGTCATCGACCCTTCCGGGTTCGAGGGAGCGCTCTCCACCCGGCAGGACACCTCACTCGGTACGCCTCTGGGGCATCTGGTCAGTCCGGACGCGCCCACCGGGCTGGTGCACGGGGTCACCACCCCGGCCGCCCCGGCCACCGTGGACCGTCCGTCACCGGTGCAGCGGTCCGTGGAGCGGCCGGTGGAGCTGTCGGTCCGGGCTCGGTCCGTCCCCCTGTCCGTGCCTGTGCAGCGGGCTCCCGCGGGTGGTACGCCCGCCATGACGTCGGCCGGGGAGTCGGCCGTGGCGGAGCTGCCGGTACGCCAATTGGTGGGCGAGCAGCCCTTTGTGCCGGCCTCGGCTCCGGAGCCGGCACCCGAACCGGCCGCGCCCGGGCCCTCGACCCCGACCTCGCCCCCGTCCCCGCCCGTACAGCGTTCGGTGCTGCCTCCGGCAGCGGACCGGCCCCGGCGTGCGTCCGGTCTCGGTGCACCCATGTCCGCACTGCCGCCAACGGCGCAGCGACTGCCTGCCACCGATGGTGCGGATGGTCCGGATGCGGCGGAGTCCGGGGTGATGCCGGTTGCCCGGAGCGCGGCGGACGGCGGGGCCGGTGAGGTCCCCGAGGCTGCTCAGGTGCCCGCGGCCCCGGAGCCGGCCCCTGACTTCGACGGGCCCACCGCGCCGCTGCTCGGCGACTCTCCCTTGCGCCACGCCGCATCGGAGTCCCCACCGTCGGCTCCCCCGCCGGCGGTGCAGCGGACCCCCGCCGTGCCCGCACAGGCGCCCCTGTCGCCGCCCCCGGCCGCAGAGCCGATTGCGCCGTTGCTCGCCGGCCGGCCCTTGACGCTCCAGTCCGGGCGGAGCGGCGGGGCGGGCGCCGTACAGCGTTCGGCCGTGGACGGTGCGGCAGCGGTCGCGTCCGCCGGTACGGGGTCTGCGCCCGGACCCGTGCCGCCGTCCCTGCCCGATGCCGTTCCGGTGCGGTGGACGTCCGCCGGGTCGGGGGCGCCGTCGGCGGCGGTGACCTCATCCGTATCCGTACCGGCTGCTCTGCAACGTATCGCCACGCCTCCGGGGCAGGCGGCAGGTACGCCCTCCCCGCCGCTTCCCGCCTTGCAGCGTCAGGCGGTCGGGGGGCCGCCGGTGCCTCGTTCATTGCCGGGTTCCGGTAGCGGTACCGCACCGGCCTCACCGTCCGTACCGTCAGCGCCGTCCGGACCCGCTGCGCCCTCCTTCACCTCGGCCGGTTCGGTCGCCGTGGCCGCCGGAGTGGCTCAGCGGATGGCCGACGGCAGCGTCGTCTTCGGGTCGCCGCCACCGTCGTACGCGCCGCCCGTCGTCCAGCGCGAGACCGAGACCGAGGAGCCACCGCCACCGGACCCGCCCCAGGAGCCCGAACCCGAGGCCCAGCCGGGACCGGAACCCGGGCCCACGGCCGAGGCCCACGGTGCGCCGGGCGCTTCCGCGGCCGCGGCCGCGGCCGCCACCGCCCACACAGGAGCGCCCGTCGTCACCGACGAGCTGGTCCGCGCCCTGTACCCGCCGCTCAGCAGGCTCTTCAAGGCGGATCTGCGGCTGGAACGGGAACGGGCGGGGTTTCTGATCAACACCCGGCACTGAGGAACGGCGATGAACAGCAGCGACACCACAGGGAATTGAGAGGTACGAACCATGGCCGCCGCCCAGGACAACGATCCCGCCGTCAGCGTCTGCTTCGTCGTCACGATCGACGACATCGAGCTCGGATCGTTCAACACATGTGACGGGCTGGGCTGTGAAGTGGTGCTCGAAACACGGGAGGAGGGCGGCAACAACGGGCATCTGTGGCAGTTGCCGACCCGCCTGAAGTACTCGAACGTCAAGCTGTCCAGGCCGCTCACCAAGGAGACCGAGAAGGTCGCGCGCTGGTTCGCCACCATGACGACCGGATTCAGCCGCAAGACGGCGCACATCGAGGCCCGGACCGGGGACGGGCAGAAGGTGGCCCAGTGGGGGCTGCTGGAGGTCGTGCCCGTCCGCTGGACCGGCCCCTCCTTCACCCCCGAATCGCCCAAGGTCGCGATGGAGACGATCGAGATCGCGCATCACGGCTATGTGATGGAGGGCTGAGCGTCGTGAGCGGTGCGGGTCCCATCGCCTTCAGTGCCGCCGGCACGTCCGGGGCATCGGCCGCGAAGGCGGGAAAGGGGGGTTCGGCCAGGCCCAAGCTGGAGCACGCCTATCTGGAACTGCGGACCCCGCCGACCGGTGGAGGCCTCACCCCCGGCGGCCCGTGCGGGCGGATCGACTTCCAGTTCAACCCCAAGGAGCTGAGCCTGACCAAGGCCGCCTCCTGGAAGCGGAGTCCGGCCAAGGGCGCGAAGAGCTCCGGTCCGCCGGAGTACCAGGGCTCGCAGCCCAGCAAGCTCACCGTGGAGATGTTCTTCGACGCCAGTGACACCCAGGACACCCGCGTGGTGACCTCCGTGGAGCAGCTCTTCGCGTGCTGCGTGCCGACGAACGAGACCCGTCAGCAGCAGCGTTCCTCGCCGCCGTGGGTGGTCTTCCACTGGGGCGGGCTGACCGGCTTCCCGGGCTACGTAAGCCAAGTGCAGGCGAAATACACCCTGTTCACCACGTCGGGTGTGCCGATCCGGGCCGTCTGCCAGGTGACGATGGAGGAGATCAGCGGCGACACCCCCGGACAGAACCCGACCTCGGGCGCCCTCGCGGCCCGCCGGGTCCACCGGCTGGGCGCCGGGGACTCGCTGCCCTCGCTCGCCCAGCGCGAGTACGGCGACCCGGCTGCCTGGCGGGTGATCGCGGAGGCGAACGGCATCGACGACCCGATGCGGCTGGCCCCCGGACGGCAACTGCTGCTCCCCGCCCTCGACGAGCTGAACCGGCTCGAAGAGGCCAGGGACGGAGGGCGGTCCTGATGGCGCAGCCGGGCGTCGCGACGGCGCTGGTGGTGGAGTTCGGCGGCAGTCCGCTGCCGCCGAAGTTCGTCAACACGCTGGTCGAGGGGTATGTCGACGACAGCCGGACGCTCCCCGACCTGTTCCTCCTGCGCTTCCGCGACCCGGACCGGGTGCTGCTGGACCAGACCGGGCTGAAGATCGGCAGCGAGGCCAGGCTGCTGGCCCGCGCGGGCGGCGACTCGGCACCGAAACCGCTGCTCAAGGGGGTCGTCACCGCCCTGGAGGTGGAGCTCGACGAGACCGGCACCTTCACCGTCGTACGCGGGCTCGACGAGTCGCACCGGCTGTTCCGCGGACGCCGGGTGGCCAGCTACCAGAACATGACGCTCGCCGACATCTGCGCCCAGGTCGCCCAGCGCGCCGGACTGAAGCCGGGAACCGTCGACGTGGCCGGTCCGGTGCTCGAACACATCGCCCAGCCCAACGTCACGGACTGGGAGTTCATCCGGGACCTGGCCGAGGAGGCGGGCGCCCAGGCGTATGTGCTCGACGGCCGGTTGCACATCACCCGGCCCGCGGAGGCGAGCGGCGCACCGGACGGGTCGGCGCGGGCCGACCGCGATCCGCTGGTCCTGGAGATGGGCAGCAATCTGCTGCGCTGCCGGGCCGGGGTGTCGTCCGCCGAGCAGGTCTCCGAGGTCGAGGTGCGCGGCTGGGACGTCAAGACCAAGCAGCCGCTGGTCGGGCGGGCGCCCGCAGGGAAGTCGGCGACGCTGGAGCTGGGGGTGAGCGCGGCCGAGATGTCCGCGCCGTTCGGCGAGGCGCGCTTCGTGGTCACGGACGCGGCGTACGGGGCGCAGGCGCAGGTGGATCAGGCGGCGAAGGCCCTGGCCGAGCGGATCGCCGGGTCGTTCGCGGAGCTGGAGGCGGTGATCCGGGGGAACCCGGAGGTGCGGGCCGGCAGCGCGGTGGCGCTCAACGCGGTGGGGGCGCCGTTCGAGGGGCGGTACACGGTCACGTCGTCGCGGCATGTCTTCGACCCGGTGCGCGGGTACGAGACCTGGCTCACCGTCTCCGGTCAGCAGGAGCGTTCGCTGTTCGGGCTGACCGGCGGAGGGCCGGGGTCCGGCGGGTCCGGCGCGGCGGCCGGGGGCGGGTCGCGCTGTGCGGGGCTGGTCAGCGGGACGGTCACGGACACCCATGACCCGGAGGGTTCGGGCCGGGTCAAGGTGCGGTTCCCCTGGCTGTCGGACGAGTACGCGAGCGACTGGGCGCGTACGGCCCAGTCGGGCGGGACGAGCGGCGGCGAGGCGTTCATCCCCGAGATCGGCGACGAGGTGCTGGTGGGGTTCGAGCACGGTCACCTGGACCGTCCGTACGTCCTCGCCGGTCTGTACAACGGGAAGGACCGGCCGTCGCAGGGCAGCGGCGGCGGTGGCGGCACCGGCAGTGGCGGTGCGGGAGGCGTGGCCGGTGCGGCGGCCGGAGCCGTGACCGGCGAATCGTCCACCTCGGGATCCGCCCCGGAGTCCGCCCCGGGAGGCCCGTTGGTCGACCCGACCAGCGGGGCCGTCAACCGGCGTTCGATCGCCTCCAAGAGCGGCAACCAACTGGAGATCCTGGACGACGCCAATGGGCCGCAGGGCGTACGCCTGCTCACCGGCGACGGAAAACTGAAGATCGATCTGGACCGCAAGGGCACCGTGATCGTGATCAACAGCGACGGCAGCGTGAACATCGAGGCCAAGCAGCAGGTGTCCATCAAGGCGGCCCGCGGGGTCGCGCTGGACGGCGGGCAGGGAACGCTCGAACTGAGCGGTGACAGCGTCACGTTGAAGTCCCGCAGCGGAGTGAGCGTCGACGGCGGGAACGGCGAGGTCAAGCTCTCCACCGGCGGCACGGTGGATGTCCGGGGCGCCCAGGTCGCGGTCGACGGAACGCAGCGCACCGACATCAAGGGCGGCAGTTCCCTGTCCATCAACGCACCCATGGTGAAGATCAATTGACGGAGCGGACGCGCTGAGCGAGAGGAACGGACTTCCATGTCAGCAGCCGCGGCGGCAGCCGCACGGGTCGGCGACCCCACCGGACACCCCGGCACGGTCGGGCCCCCCGGCGTCCCGTCCGTGCTGATCGGCGGGCTCCCCGCCGCCACGGTCGGCACCCCGCACCTGTGCGCGTCGCCGCCGCCCGCGGTGCACGCCCCGTCCGCGATCGCGCCGCCCGGCAGCGCCACGGTGCTGATCGGCGGGCAGCCCGCCGCCCGCGTCGGGGACCAGGCCGCCTGCGGCTCACCCGTCGTGTCCGGGTGCCCGACGGTACTGATCGGAGGCTGAGCGTCCATGGGTCAGGAGTTCATCGGCGCGGGCTGGGCCTTCCCACCGCGTACCGACGCCACCGGTTCCATCGCCCTGGTGCGCGGCGAGCACGAGCTGGAGGAGTCGATCCGGCTGATCCTGGCGACGTCACCGGGTGAGCGGCCGATGCGGCCGGAGTTCGGCTGCGCCATCAACGACTACGTGTTCGCCCCGGCGGACGCGGGCACGGCCGGGCAGCTCGCGTACGAGGTGCGTCTGGCACTGGACCGGTGGGAGCCCCGGATCGAGGTCACCGAGGTCGTCGTCCGGTTCGACGAGGCGGACAACGGGGTCCTGTACATCGACATCGGCTACACCGTACGAGGCGCCAACGACCCCCGGAACCTGGTCTTCCCGTTCTATGTGATCCCGCAGCACGAGGAGGTGGACGGCGCGTGACGCTGCCCAGTCCGCATCTGGACGACCGCCGCTTCCAGGGCCTGGTCGACGAGGCGAAACGGCTCGTCCAGCAGCGTTGCCCCGAGTGGACCGACCACAATGTGTCGGACCCCGGCGTGACGCTCATCGAGGCCTTCGCGACCATGGTCGACCAGCTCGTCTACCGGGTGAACCGGGTGCCGGAGAAGAGCTATCTGACCTTCCTCGACCTGATCGGGGTCCGGCTCCACCCGCCCACGGCCGCCCACACCGATGTGACGTTCCGGCTCTCGGCGCCGCAGCCCGAACCGGTACGGGTACGGGCCGGCACGGAGGTGGCCAGCGTACGCACGGAGACCGAGGAAGCGGTGGTCTTCACGACCGTCGGTGAACTGTCCATAGTGCCGTGCGAGTTCGCCCATCTCGCCACCTGGCCGACGTCCGGCGACGCAGTCGACCGTACGGAGGAACTCACGCTCGGCCGGGCCGTCCCCTGCTTCGACACCACGCCCGCACCCGGCGACGCCCTCTATCTGGGCCTGTCGGCCGCCGTCCCCTCGGGCGTCGTCGTGCTCCGGCTGGACTGCGCCGTCGAGGGCGTCGGCGTGGACCCGCTGCGGCCGCCGCTGCTCTGGGAGGCCTGGGACGGCAGCGCCTGGACGGTCTGCGAGGTCGAGAAGGACGACACCGGCGGCTTCAACCGGTCCGGAGAGCTGATCCTGCACCTTCCAAAGGGCCACACTCCGGCCGTCGTCGTGCGCCGGACCGGCGGCTGGCTCCGCTGCCGGCTGGTGGAGGCCGCCCCGGGGCAGCCCACCTACATGGCGCCCCCGGTGGTCCGCCGGATCACCGCGTTCACGATCGGCGCGACCGTCGGGGCCGTGCATGCCGAGACCGTCACCGACGAGGTGCTCGGCCCGGCCGAAGGCGTACCCGGGCAGACCTTCACGGTGAGTCGCCCACCGGTCGTTCCCGGCGAATTCGTCGTCGAGGTCGCGGATCCGGCGGGGGGCCCGCGGGGCACGGAATGGACCCGCGTCGACGACTTCGCGCACTCCGGACCCGAAGACCGGCACATCACGCTCGACCCGAACTCGGGGCGGGTCGAATTCGGTCCGGCGGTACGGGAGCGGGACGGCTCCATCCGCCACTACGGGAAGGTGCCGCCGAAGGGCGCCACCGTACGCGTGCGTTCGTACCGCACCGGCGGTGGTCTGCGCGGCAACGTCGCCCGCTCCACGCTCCGGGTGCTGCGCAGCGCCATCCCCTACGTGGCCCGGGTGGAGAACCGGCGGCCCGCGCTCGGCGGAGTCGACGGCGAGACGGTGGACAGCGCACGCGTGCGCGGGCCCATGACACTGCGGACCCTGCACCGGGCCGTCGTACCGCACGACTACGAACTGCTGGCCCGCGAGGTCGCCCCCGACGCGTCCCGGGTCCAGTGCATCCCGGCCGGCGGGGACTCGGACGTAGAGGCGGGCGGGGTGCGGCTGCTCGTCGTGCCGGCCGGGCGCAGCGACGAGCAGGGCCGGATCCAGTTCGATGAACTCATCCCGCCGCAGCACACCCTCGCTCTGATCGCGGGCCATCTGGACGAACGGCGGCCCATCGGCGCCCGGTTGGTGGTCGAACCGCCCTACTACCAGGGCGTCACCGTGGTCGCCTCGGTCCAGGCCCGCCGGGGCGTCGTGCTGGAACAGGTACGCGAGGAGGCGCTGGCGGCCCTGTACAGCTACTTCAACCCGCTGAGCGGCGGACCGGGCGGCCAGGGCTGGCCGTTCGGCCGGCCGATCCAGTCGGGTGAGGCGTTCGCCGTTCTGCAACAGGTGCCGGGCGTGGACCTGGTGGAGGACGTACGGCTCTTCCCCGCGGACCCGGTGACCGGACAGCGCGGCGAACCCACCACGAAGATCGCACTGGACCGGCACGCACTGGTCTTCAGCTACGAGCACCAGCTCCGGGTACAGGGGGCCTGACCGTCATGCGTACAGCCGTGAACGGCCTGCCGACACCGCACCCGCTGATCGAACAGCTCCCGGCGGTCTACCTGGAGCAGGATTTCCTGCGACGGTTCCTCGCGGCGCTCGACGAGGTACTCGCCCCGGTCCTGCTCTCCATCGACAATCTGCCCGCCCACCTCGATCCCCGCAGCGCGCCCGAGGACTTCCTCTCCTGGCTGGCCCAGTGGGTGGCCGTCGACATCCGCCCGGACCACCCGGCCGAGCAGCGGCGCGAGACGGTACGCGGCGCGGTGGAGCGGCACAGCAGGCGCGGCACCCGGCGCGGTCTCGCGGAGGCGGTTTTCCTGGAGACCGGGATCGAGCCGGACATCGTGGAGAGCGGCGGTACGGCGTGGTCGTCGACGCCGCACACGCAGTTCCCGGGGGGCTCGCGGCCGTGGGTGACGGTCCGGGTGCGGGCCGCACAGCCGTACCGGGTCGACAGGGTGCGGCTGGAGGAACTGATCCGTACGGAGATTCCGGCGCATGTGGGCTTCGACCTGGAGGTCTCGTGATCTGTGAAGCGTGCGGACAGAGCAATGCGCCGGGGACGCAGTTCTGCACGTCGTGCCAGGCGTTCCTGGAATGGGAGAGGGCGGGGGACAGTTCTGCTGCTGCCCCTGCTGCCCCTGCTGCCCCTGCTGCCCCTGCTGCCCCTGCCGCGCCTGTTACGCCCGTCTCCGCGCCCCAGCCACCGCCTGCGCCCCAGCCACCACCGGGGCCCCAACCCCAACCCCAACCCCAACCCCAACGCCAACCCGAGCCCCCCGTCGCTCCGGCCGCCCCGCGTCGTCCCGGGGACGAGCCGGACGAGTCGGTGCCCGGGCCCGAGGCGCTGCCCGACGTACCACCGCCACTTCCGCACACACCCCCGGGCCCACCTCCCGCCACCCCCGTCCGCTGCCCCAACTGCCGTACGGAGAACGCCCCGGACCGTACGCTGTGCATCCGCTGCGCACTGCTCCTCGACCCGGGGCCGCCGCCCGAGGCCCGGCCTCCGTGGTGGCGCCGGATCCTTCGCAGGCGACCGCGCCAGGCGCCCACCGCCGGTACCCGGCCGCGGCGCAGGCTGTGGCGTCGCCCCCGTCTGATGCTTCCGATCCTGCTGATCGTGGTGGCGTGCGGCGTCTGGTTCGCTCTTCCGCATCTGTCCAGTTGGTTCGGAGTCGCCAAGGACGAGACCGGAACGCCGGAGGCGGTGCCGCCCACCCGGTTCCGGGCCTCCAGCACGGCGCCGGGCCACCCGGCGGGCGCGGCGTTCGACGGCTTCAACAACCGTTACTGGGCGCCGTCGGCCGCGGGCCCCGAAACGGGGGTGGGCCAGTATCTGGAGTGCGACTTCGAGCAGCCCGTACGGGTGCTGAAGCTGGTGGTCTTCTCCGGTACGTCGACCAAGATGGACGAGTTCCTCACCCAGGCCCGCCCGGCCAGGATCACCGTCCAGCTCACCTCCGCCGACGGAACCCGGGTCAGCAGGAAGCTGAGGGTCAAGGACCAGCCCGGCCAGCAGACGTTCGACCTGCGCGGTTCGGAGATCGTCCGGGCCAGGCTCACCACCGACACCACCTACGGAGCGGGCCGTGGCCGCCGACTGGCCGTCGCCGAGGTCGAGTTCTTCGGCCGCAGGCCGTGAACCCGGAACGCAGACCGGCCCCGCGCCGGGCTCGGAGGAGCTTAGGCGTCAGTCCGTGCCCAGGCCGACCAGCGCGTCCGCGTGCGCGAGACCGCTCTCTTCGACGACCTCGCGCACACTCTGCGCCTCCCGCACGAGCGCGAACCGCACCCGTCCGTCGGTGCCGGTCCGATAGCCGTAAACAGCGGGCCGGGGCAGTGAGTTGTACGAGAAGTGCGACGAGAAGTAGTACGCCCCGGTGTCGTACAGCGCCACCACGTCGCCGGGCTCGATGACGGGAAGCTCGCGCCCGGCCGCGGTGAGGTCCCCGGCGAAACAGCAGGGACCCGCGATGTCGACGACCTCGGTCGGGCCCTGCTTGGGGCGGCCCGAGGCGTCGAAGACCCCGACGCGCAGCGGCCAGGATTCGGGCATGAACACGGTACGGGCGGCGACCTGGGCCCCCGCGTGCGTGACCGCGATCTGCCGTCCCCCGGCGGACTTGGTGTACTCGACGATTGTTCCGATCGTTCCGCTCTTGGCGAGCAGGGAGCGTCCGAACTCCGTGACCAGGGTGTAGCGGCCGTCGAACAGTCCGGGTACGGCGCCGCGGAGTTCGGCCACGTAGTCGGCGTACGTCGGCCGGTCGTCCTCGCCGGCGAAGTTCACGGGCAGGCCGCCGCCGATGTCGAGCCCGGTGATCCGGGCGTGGCCCAGCTGTGCGTTGATGCGTTCGGCCAGTTCGTAGGCGGCGCGGATGCCCTGGGCGATGAGCGGCAGCGGGCAACCCTGGGAACCGACGTGCGCGTGCAGCCGGTTGAGCCAGGGCCTGCGCGCGAAGGCGTCGATCACCGCGTCGACGGCCCCGGGATCGCGCAGCGCCACACCGAACTTCGAGGTTGCCGTCGCGGTGCTCACCGCACCGATGGCACCCGCCCCCACCTGCGGGTTTACCCGCAGCCCGATCGGTCCGGCGGGTTCCCGGCCGGCCAGCAGGCCGTCCACCCGGGCCAGCTCCTGGAAGTTGTCCAGGTTGATCGCGATGCCATGGGCGAGGGCCGACTCCAGCTCCTCGACCGTCTTCGCGGGGCTGTCGAAGACCAGCCGGTCGTACGGGAACCCGGCCGCCAGGGCCTGTTCCAGCTCACCGGGCGAGGCCACCTCGCAGCCCATCCCCGCATCCGCGAGCAGCCGTAGCACCGGCACGAGTCCGCACGCCTTGGCCGCGAACGTGTGGTGTACGGTCGCCGGCCCCTCGAACGCCTCGTTCAGCGCGTCCACCGCGGCCAGCACACCGTCGACGTCCAGGAGGCCGACGAGGGGTGCGCCGGGGCCGAGCAGCCCGTCCTCGACGGCACGTGCCAGCGCCGCCGCACGGGCGCTGCCGCGCTGATGGGCCGAACCGGAAGTCACGTGAACCACACTCCATAGGTCGGTCGTGCACTGCGTCCGCCGAGCGGCAGGCCGCCACGCACAGCTTCGGTGCGCGAGGCCCGGCATGTCTTCGTCATGGGCGACCACGCAGTGCCGGTTCGGCTGTACCGTCCGACAGCGCAAGGATCACCATGGTCCGACGGCGGGCTCGTCCTCAGCCGGACCGCCGGGCGAGCCGCAGACCGATGTCCGCCAGCAGCCGCACGGTGGGGTCGGCCAGATCCACGCCGAACAGGTCCCGGGCCCGGCGCAGCCGGTACCGCAAGGTGTTGGGGTGCACGTTGAGGCGTTGCGCGGCCCTGCCCGTGTCCCCGAACGCGTCGAGGTGGGCGGCGACCGAATCGCCGTACTGCGAACCGTGCACCCGATCGTGCTCCACCATCGCGTGCACCGGCCCCGACAGCGACTGCCACAACGGCTCCACCCCGTCGAGCAACCGCAGCAGCGCCGCGTCGGCGCCCACCTCCGCGTATCCCGCCACCGCCGACACCACCTCGGCGGCCGGCAGCGTGGCGGCCCGCTCCCGCAGCACCCGTACCACCAGCTCCGCGGCCTCGCGCGACGCGGGCAGACCCGACAGGTCCGCCACCACCGGCCCGACGCCCGCGAACACCACACTGCGCGGCACCGAGCGGACCGCCACCAGCAGGGTGCGCGCCGGATCGGCCTTCCCGTCCCCGGCGGGCACCAGGACGTACAGCCGCTCCCCGGACCGCGCGGTCACGCATCCGGGCCGGTACACGGCGGCCCGCAGCGCGAGTACATCCAGCACCCGCTGCCCCGCGGCGGAGGCCGCACCGGAATCCCGGCTGTCGTGCGCCTCGGCGACCAGCACCGCGTATGGGCGGTCCGGCGCGACGCCGGCATCGTGCGCGGCCCGGACGTTTCCCTTCAGGAGCGCGTGCACCGCCTCCTCGCGCGCTCCGGCCGCGGCCCGGCCCCACGTCCGGTGGTGGGAGAGGTGGGGCACGGCGGCCCGGGCGGCCGTGCGCAGTGCCGCCACCGCGTCCTCGGCGAGCGGGCGGCCGTCGGCGACGGCCCAGATGGACCCGAGCACCTCGGACCCGTGGCGCACCGCGATGGCCAGCCGCTCGGCCGACCGCTCGTCGGCGGGGCGCCGCACCACGTCGTCGGTGCCCCAGAGCGCCTGGAAGAAGCCGCTCTCGCGGAGTTCGACGACCCGCCAGCGAGGGACCTCCTGACCCAGGATCGTCAGCCGCCGCATCGGATCGGGCTCGTGGTCCAGCCGCGAGTACGCCAGCACCCGCGACTGCGGATCCTCGATCGTGATCGCACCGCCGACCAGGTCCGCCACGGTATTGGCCAACCCCGAAAGGTCGCCGAGCCGCAGCCCGTCCGCCCCGTCCGACCCGGCTGCCCCGTCCACCCCGGCGCACCGGGCGGGGGCGCTGTGCACCAGAGCCGTCCGCAACTGACCCAGCACCTCCGCCCACCGCCGCTCCGGCCGCCGGGTCAGCAATGCCGTACGGCCCCGGCCGGCCGCCTCCACCAGCGCCGTCCGCGGCCCGCGACCGCCCCGTCGCAGCACCACGGCCGCGGCCCCGGCCCGCTCCGCGTCGCGCAGCACGTCGATCGCGTCGGGCGAGGAGACCTCCACCCCGACCGCGAGGAGGATCGCCCCGGGCGCCGCCCAGGCATCGTCGTCCCGTTCCTCGCCGGGATCGTGCAGCACCACGTCGGCCACCGGCACGCCGGTACCACGCGGCGCCACGACGACATCGAGCATCCCGGGTGCGATCAGCCCGAGAAGCTGCTCCAGCGAGGGCCACGCGTCGTGCCGGTCCGGTTCATGCGCAGGCATCCACCCATCATGGTCGGCGGTCCCCGACGTGAGCCACTACTGGGTGCGGAGCCCGTCGAACGCGATGTTCAGGTGACGGGGGCCGCGCAGCACGGCGTTCTGCCGGTACGGGGGCGGATCCTCCACCAGCCGGGGGCCGTCGAGCCTGCGGGCGAGCGCGGTCAGGGCGAGCTGTGCCTCCAGGCGTGCGAGGGGCGCGCCGAAGCAGTTGTGGATGCCGCTGCCGAAGCCGAGGTGCTGGTTGTCCTGCCGGTCGGGGTCGAAGCGGTCCGGATCGGGGAAGCGTCGCGGGTCCCGGTTGCCGGAGGCCAGGACGAGCCAGAGGGAGGCGCCCTTGGGGATGGTGGTGCCGGCGATGTCGATGTCCGCGAGGGTGGTGCGCTGCGGAAGCAACTGCACGGGGGGTTCGAAGCGCAGGAGTTCCTCCACGATCGGCAGGGCCGCACCGGGGTCGTTCCGCAGTCGTGCCAGGACGTCGGGGTTGCGCAGCAGGGTGAGCATCCCGTTGGTGATGAGGTTGACCGTGGTCTCGTGACCGGCGATCAGGAGCAACGCGGCCGTGCTGAGCACTTCCATCCGGGTCATCTGCCCGTCCGGGCCGTACTGGGTGACCAGTGCGGAGAGCATGTCGTCGCCCGGTGCGCCGCTGCGTTCGTCGATGAGCCCGGACAGGTACTTCCCCAGCTCGGTGCGGGCCTGCTGGGTGACGCGGCGCTGCTCGCCGGGGTCCTGGCCCGGGTCCGGGTCGAGTCCGGCGGCGATGGTGTCGGCCCAGGAGTGGAAGAGCGCCTCGTCCTCGCGCGGGACCCCGAGCAGTCGGCAGATCACGGTGACGGGAAAGGGGTACGAGAAGTCGTCGACGAGGTCGACCTGGTTCCGGTCCCTGAAACCGTCGATGAGGTCGGAGACGATCCGGGTCAGTTCGCCGCGCATGTTGTGGACCCGCCGGGGGGTTTCCGGCGGCCCGAACGGGCGCATCGTCATGCGGCGCAACCGGTCGTGCTCGGGAGGGTCGAGTCTCAGGAAGGCGGGCGGCAGGGCCGACGCCTCCTCCTCCTGGAGCAGTGTGCCCGCGGCACTGGGGGAGAGGTTGCGCGAGTCCGAACTGATCCGTGGATCGTGCAGCAGACTCTTGATCTCCCAGTACGTGCTGACGACGAACAGGTCGGCCCCCTCCTGAAGCACCGGTGTCTTGCGGAGCTCGGCGTACAGCGGGTAGGGGTCCGCGCGGCTGGAGTAGTCGATGATCTGCCGCAGGAGCGTGGCTTGCGTCATGGTGGTGTCCTTGGTGGCGCGTCCTTGTGGGCGTGGGACAGCGGGCTTCTCGGGCCTCGATCAGGCCCGTGCGGGGACGAAGGTGATCCGCTGGTCGGTCGGTGAGTAGCCGCTCACGGTGACTGACGGTCCGTGGGTGGGCAGTGAGGGGTCCGGGAATTCGGCCGGGACCGGGCGCAGACCCTCGGGACGGCGGTCCACCGAGGAGTAGGCCGGCGGGAACGGCGCAGCCGACTCGATCTGGCGCTGGTAGAACTCCAGCCACTTCGTCTGGTCGAAGGTGACGGCAGCGATCACGCGGCCCTGATATCCGTACACGCAGGTGAAACGGTGATCGGAGAGCGATCCCTGCGCGACGATGATCTCCTCGCCCAGCGACGGGACGCCGACCGACTTGATGTTGACGCCGAACTGGGCGGACCAGAAGGCCGGTACCCACAGGTGCGGGCGGCGCTCCGAGCTGCTGCTGATCATGTTGTGTGCCGCGGTCTCGGCCTGAGCGACGGCATTGCCCCAGTGTTCGAGGGACAGGAACTGGTACCCGAAGAGCGCGTGCGGGGACCGTGCCACGTCACCGGCGACGAAGACGTCGTCGGTCACGATGCCGCGGACGTCGAAGGCCCGGCACCCGGCGTCGCAGGCGATTCCGCGCGGTCCGGCGCCGAGCCCGGATCCGGCCAGCCACTCGGTGTTCCGCGTCGCGCCGAGCGAGACCACCGCGACGTCCGTGTCGAGGGTGGTGCCGTCGGACAGATGAGCGCGCCGCAGGCGCCCTGCCGGGTCGCCCTCCAGGCTCGTGACCATGATTCCGCAGCGCAGGTCCACGCCGTGCTCCCGCTGCAGCTCCGCGGCCGCCCGGCCGACCACCCCACCGAGGGCGCCTACGAGCGGCGCCGCGCCGCGTTCGGCGACGGTCACCGGCAGCCCGCGCTCGCGGCAGGCCGACGCGATCTCCGAACCGGTGAAGCCGGCGCCGATGACGAGCACCCGGCGGGGGGATGCCGCCAGCCGCCGGTGCAGCCGGGCCGCGTCGTCACGCGTCCGCAGGACGAAGACCCCGTCCAGCTCGGCCTCGGCCTTGTGCGGCCAGGGCCGGGCGTGAACGCCGGTGGCGATCAGCAGCCGGTCGTACTCCACTTCGTCCCCGTCGGCCAGCCGCACCCGCTTGGCCGCCATGTCCAGTCCGGTGGCGGCGACACCGAGCCGCCAGTGGGCGTCGAGTTCGAGACGCCGTGGCAGCGCGGTGCGATCGGCGGTGGCGTGGCCCAGCAGGACCTGTTTGGAGAGCGGCGGCCGGTCGTACGGTTCATGGGGCTCGTCGCCGATCAGCGCGAGCGAACCGGTGAAGCCCTCCTTCCGCAGGGTCTCCGCAGCCCGGAGACCGGCCAGAGAAGCGCCGACGATCACGATCCGCCCCTCGCGCCTCAGCCACGCCAGAGCGCCGTCACCGGACACCGGACAGCCCCTCTCGCAGGGGGCCTTGTCCGGCCCGGTCCGACGCGTCGCCCAGGTCGTCCACCAGGATCGCCCGCACGGGACACGCGGTGGCGGCGCGCATCACCTGCTCCCGCTGCGTCCCGTCGGCGTGCGGGTTGTACAGCAGCGCCTCTTCGCCGTGCATGGCGAAGACATCGGGTGCGAGGAAGGCGCACTGGGCGTAGCCCTGACACCGGTTGAGATCGACGACAATCCTCATCAAGGGGCCGCCCTTTCTATGAGTACCCCCGCCTGAGCTCCCCTTAGCCTGCGAGCACCGTTCAGGATCCGCGAGCAATGGCGGACCAATGGGGTCATCGAGCGCCTTCCGGGAGCGCGCGGGGCGTCGACGGCAACCGTGCGCGCCTCCTTGGCCACGTAGTGGCCGCTCGCTGCGCCGGCAGAAGGCGTGGACCATGCCCCGCGTGCAGGAGCTCGGGATATTTCTCAGGAAGAGGTGGCAAACCCCTTGACCTGGCTCAAATAGTGAGGAAAATCGTCAATACACCAGAAAACCAGAGCGAGCCGCACCGTTGGTGAAGACGTTCACTGATACGCGTGACTCACTTATTGGCTCTGGCCAGGCCCCCGGCAGATCCTCTCGATCCCGGAGTTTTCAGCGACGGCTGAAATTCACGGAACCCCGAAGGACTACCGGGGACTGCATGTGTCCGGGCCGTTTCGCGCGGGAGGGCGAACCCGCTCGGGAGCCGCAGGTGGGTGCCGCGCATCCCGCGACCGGACCAGACGCAGGCGTGCAAGGGGTCATCAGGCCTGAAGTCGAGATGCAGCCGGCTCTTGGGATAGGCCTCGGCTTCTGGCTGCTCGTCTACGTCGTGACCGACCTGTTGGGGCACCGGCTGGGCCCCCACCAGCGCGTCCTATGCGCGGACGCCGCCTGAGCCGGTCATCCTCGGCCGGTGGCGACGTCGAACGGGGCCGGGGTGTGACCCTCCCAGATCAGCCTGGAGACCTCTTCGGGATAGGGCACCGTTGTCGACTCGGCGTCCAGGACGCGGGTGAGCCGCTGATCGGGGTGGTACGCCGCCCATCCGGGGTCGCCGGTGCCGGCGAACCGGACCCATGCGTCTCCGAGCTCCTGGGAGACCCGGAGGACCGCGGGACTGGGTACGTCGCCGAACACCCCTCTGCCGGTGGGGCTGTCCAACGTGCCGAAGGCGAGGGGCACGTCGAGACTGTGACAAGCCCCCAGGGCACCGCAGAACGCGGTCGAGGCCAAGCAGAGCTCGAAGAGGTACGACGTACCGCCGGCCACCGTGTTGGCCTGCGCCAGGTGGAGAGACGGCATCCGGAACAGCGCGTCGGATTCCACCGACTCCAGCAGCTCGCCGGCGGTGGCTCCCGGGAAGGCGGTCCGGTAGGCGGCCGCTCCGTGCGGCTTCGGGGCGAACAGGTCGAGGGCGGTCCGGGCGTCGTCGTCGGTGAAGGTCCCCCACCGGCCGGTCATCACGGAGAAGAGCCGGAACTCGTCCCGCGTGTGCCCGACGAGGAGCTCGATGCCGTCCGTGCGGCCGCCTCCGCCCAGCGCGGACCACGGTGTCTCCGGCAGGACGTCGGTGTCCACCACGGGGCAGACGGCCACTCCCAGCTGGGCCAGTCGACCCCAGCGCGCGGGGTCGGTCGCGAGGTCGGCGCCGAACGCGGTGAGCTCATCGGCCAGACGCCACGGATCGACGTCGCTCACGGCGTCGGCGGTGGGCGGCATCCCGAGCCGGCCCGCGAGCACGGCGGCCACCTGTTCGGCCAGCGCGGGAGTGATGTGGCTGCCCGGCACCGAGTGGGTGATGGCCCGGCGGAACAGCCCACGCGCCGACCTCATCGTGAGCAGAGCGGCGATCGACCCCGCTCCGGCGGACTGGCCGGCCACGGTGACCAGGGAGGGGTCGCCCCCGAATCGTCCGATGTTGCGCTGCACCCACTCGAGCGCGGCGATCTGGTCGAGGAGTCCCCGGTTGGCCGGAGCGCCTGCCAAGTGGGCGAACCCCTCGACGCCGACCCGGTAGTTGACGGTCACCACGACGAGCCCGGCCCGGCAGAGCCGCGCGGCGTCGTGCGTCGGGTCGCTGCCCACGCCCGTGATGTAGGCCCCGCCGGGGATCCACACCATCACCGGCAGGCCCGCCGCCCCGGGATCCGCGGTGGAGACGTTGAGCGTCAGCCAATCGGTCCCGTGCGCCGACTCGGCCTGGACCGGCCCGGACTGCGGAGGCAGCGGACCGAACTCGGTGGCCTGTTGCGTGCCGTCCCAGGGCGCCGGCGGTGCGGGTGCGGCGAAGCGGAGGCCACCCACTGGGGGGCGGGCGTAGGGAATGCCTCGGAACTCCGCCATCCCCGAACGCCAACGCCCCTCGACCGCACCCTCCGTCGTACGCACGCGGGGGTGGTCCGTTGTGGCACCCATGTCGCTCCCTCCGTTACCCTTTCCAAGTCAGCTGTATTGTTACATGTATCCGGGAGAGGAGGTGGACGTGCCGAAGCAGGTCGACCACCGCGGTCGTCGGGAAGCGATAGCCCGTTCCCTGTGGCGGGTGGTGGAGGAGCGCGGACTGGCCTCGGCGACCATGCGCGAGGTCGCCCGCGAGGCAGGCGTCTCCCTCGGACAGGTGCAGCACTACTTCTCGTCGCGGACCGCCATGCTCACCTTCGCCATGGAATTCGCCTCGGAGCAGACCTCGCAGCGGGTCGCGCACAGCCTCCGCGCGCTCGACCAACCCCCGCACCCCAGGGACGTCCTGCGAGTGACCCTCAGCGAGATGCTGCCCCTGCATCCGGACTCCCGCGCTACAAGCCGAATGAGCGCCGCCTACGTCCTGGAGACACTGCACGACCCGGAACTGCACGAGCAGGTCCGCGACGGGCTGCGCAATGGACGGGCCATGATCGAGCACCTGATCCGTCAAGCGATCGCCGACGGCCACATCGCCCCGGACCGCGACCCACTCGTCGAAACGGACCTCCTGCTCGCCCTCACCGGCTTCACCACGCTCCTCGACCTCCACGTGATCGAGGCCCATCAGGCGCTCACCGCCATCGATCAGTACCTGGACCGGCTCTTCACCCGCACGTAGTGACGACCCGAGTGGGCATGCCGAGGCCCGATGCGGCGCGACGAGTTGAACCTGTCGCATGACGTCCGAGTCCGCTGCATCTCGACAGGACTCGCCGCTGTGGTTCAGGCCTCCGACCCGCGCGGGAGCCGGTCCCCAAAGGCGCATGGGCTGATGCTGTTGGTCAGCGGGGCAAAGGGCGGGTGCTTCGCGCGGTTGCGCTCGATGCTTCGCCAGCAGACCTCGGGGTCGCGTGGGGCGGCCTTGTCCAGGTCGCGGCCCATAGTGTCGTCGGGGCCTTCGGGCACAGCTACCCCAGCTGGGACTCTGCTGGTAGTAGCGGTCGAGTCCGGTCCCGGCGTCATTCTTGCCCGTCGCCCCGGAGGGAGCCGCAGTGGCCGTCGAGGGGGAAGCGGGTTTCCGTGGCCCCCGCGTGGCCCCCTCACGCCGATGGCACCGGCCCCCGTGGCGGGGGCCGGTGCCATCGTCCAGGTGGTGCGCTCAGGCACTGTCAGCGCGGGACGTGGACCCCGGGCGTCAGCCCTGGCGCGCGTCCGTGACCTTCCCCGTGAGGAGGGGGCCCTCCATCCACTCGTCCTCCTTGAGGATGTACACCTGCATCCGCAGGGACTTCTCGGACTCGGTCAGCGCGTTGGTGACCGTGGGCACGGACACTTCGGTGCTCGTCTCGCCCTTGGGGATGGACACCCAGAGGGAGGGACTGTCCGTGGACAGGGGCCGCTCCGGGTCGGCTGCCTCGCCGAGCTCGGAGAGCCATTCCTTGTCGACGTCCTTCGTGGACAGTTCCGTGCCCTCGGGCACCGGCAGGAGGTCGAACCGCGTCTCGATGTTGGTGTCGGCGGGCTCTGAGAGCTCGACCTTCCAGGTGAGCTTCTCGCCCTCGGTGACCGAGTCGGCGACCGGGGTCACGGTGACCGTGGGCATGGGGTCGTCGTTCTCGACGAGCACGCCCCCGAAGGCGCCGCCGACCGCCGTGCCGCGCACGGGCTTGGCCGCGACCTCGTGACGCAGGTCGTAGTTGTAGCGGGTGTTGCCCTCGACCGTGATCGACACGCCTGCGGAGCCACCGGCCTTCACCGCCACGGTGCGGACGGTGGACTTGTAGGTCTCCGGGTCGCGGACGGCGAGCTTGATCACGCCGGTGCCCTTGCCGGTGACCCGGACGGGCACGCGGTAGGTGCGGGTGCCGGAGTCGCCCTCCTTGACCGTCAGCCTGCCGATGTCGACACGCGGGAGCGCGACGGGGCGTACCGCCGGGGTGCCGGGGCGCCAGCCCCAGGCGTCCATCAGCCAGAGCTCGCCGGAGCTGCTGCGTGGAGTGAGCTCCAGCGACCGCGCCCGCTTCAGGTCGACACCTGCGCTGACGGCGGCCTTCAGCGGGACGCGGACCTCACGCGCCCAGTGCGCGGCCGTCGAGTCGGAGCCGGGAAGGCCGTCGACGGTGACCTGACCGAGCCTCACCCGCTTGCCGGAGGTGTCGGTGAGGGCGACGTCGAGCCGGGTGCCCCGGGTGTTCGGCGGCACGATCACCCGCAGGGCGAGCGCGTCGGAGCCCGCCAGCGAGAAGGCGTGCTCCGGCGTCAGGCGGACCGGGGTGCCCGGCTTGGTCCAGCGGGCCGTGACCGCGTTGCGGCCCGGCTCACTGGTGGTGTCCGCCCAGGACGCGAAGTGTGGCGAACCGCCGGGGGCGGAGTCCGGCCTGCAGGCCCGGGCGGTGCTCGTCGTGATCTGCCGGCACACGCGCCCGTTCGTCACCGAGAGCGGGTCGTCGGGCCGGATCGCCGGGATGCGGTTGGCGCCGACGGCGTGGGTCAGGATCAGGGCGGGGCCGGCCGAGGGCGCCCGCCGGTCGGAGCCGTCGAGCAGCGGGCGGACCCGGTCGTCGCCCGCGAGGAAGAGCCGCGCGGCGGCGGCGATGTAGGTGGTGCCCGCCGCCTGCTGCTGCTTGGCGCTCAGCCGGGTCTTGGCCTGTGCCGAGCAGACTGGGTCCGGGTTGTTCTTGTCGTCCCAGAAGTCGTCGGCGGCCGGGGCCTCGGCCTGGCCGGGCGTCCACTCCGTGTTGAAGTAGTTGTGGTTGGCGCCGACCATGTACACCGCACTGTGCAGCGCCGTGCCCCGGCCGATGCCCCGGGTGCCGTCGAGGTAGATCTGGCCCTGGAGGTCGCTCACATCGCCGTCACAGCCCGGCAGGATGGTCATGGAGGGCACATCGGGCGTGGGGTTCTGGCCGAAGATGGTGGGGCCGATCAGGACGGTGCCGCGGATCCGCCAGCTCACCGGCCCCCGGTAGCCGTCCTCGGCGGGCGGCGGCGGGGAGACGCTGTCGAGAGCGGCCCGGTTGACGCCCTCGCCGCCCCGGGAGTGACCGACCAGCAGCACCTTCGAGAGGTCCGCGGGCTCCGTCGCGCGCACGGCCTTGGGGGCCTTCGCGGGGTTCGCGCCCCACTCCGCCCAGCGGGCGAGGTGCTGGCGGACCAGGGACGAACGGGCTTGCGCCCCGAAGTCGGCCGCGCGGCCGTCCTGCGCGTTGACACCGTTCGCGGAGATGGAGACCGTCACATAGCCCTGGGACGCCAAGCGCTTCTGGTCGTGCAGAAAGCCGCGGTAGCTCGGGACCTCCTTGTTGCCCGGCTTGCACGGCCACTCCATGCCCGCGCTGTTCTTGCCGGGCTCGTAGCAGGTGGCGCTGCGGCCGTGGAGGAAGAGCGCCATCGGCCGCTTCCCCGGCGCGTTCGTCGGGCCGACGACCGTGGCACGCATCTCCACGGGCTCGGCGTAGCCCGGCAGCCTCACCGACTTCAGGGCGTACTCACCGCTGGTGGTGCGGTACTTACCGGCGACACCGGGGTCGACCGGGTTGGCGGGGAACGGTTCCTGGGGCGCCGCCGCGGCCGACGAGCGCCGCTGACCGGGTGCCTGGTGGGCCCCTGCGGCGTCCAGCCGCCGCGAACCGGCGACCACCTGGAGTTCGCTCACCGGGCCGACGCCTGCCCCGTCGAGGCGGAGCCGGAAGGTGCGTTGGTCGGGGGAGGGCTTCGGGACGCCGAGGGTCCGCTCCCCCGAGCGGAACTCGACCAGGGCGCCGCCCATGCCCACGGGCTCGGGCGAGCTCCAGACCAGCTCCCCGCCCTCGACACGCCACCCTTCCGGCAGCCGCTCCCCGGAGGCGCCCGGCGGCGCGCCGGGTATGGAATCGGCGGCCGGTTGCGCGTGCGCCGGCCCTGGCGCACCCGCCGCCAGCGCCACGGCCGCCAGGGCAGCCGTCAGTGCGCGTGAGACCTGTCTCACGATGGTGTCTCCTCGTCGTTGGTCGTGCTTCAGCGCCCCAGGAACCCCAGGAGCCCCCCGCACCGGGGAGAGGGTGACGTGTCGTCACCGGTTGTCCCACCTCGGAAACCTGACAGGAATCTGACAGGAGCCGAACATGAGCCAAACAGGAGCCGGACGGGAGTCATGGGGCCGGTCCGCTGATCGAGGAATCCTGGCCCGGAGCGGCGGTCCGACGTCCGTACGGCGGGACGCGACCTGCCCGCTGCGACGCGAATCACCTGGCTCTTCGTGGCTGCACTGGCTTCCGTGGTCGTCGCCCCGCCGGCCTTCATGCTGAAAAGGTGCTCAAGGACAGGACAATCCGAGGCTGTCTTCGTAACCGGCACGGCGTTCGCCGACTGCATGGTCTTGTGCCTCGGGGTGCTCACCGCGGCCTTCGGTACCTGACCGGACGGCGAGCAGAACGCCAAAGGCCCGGACAGGCAGCGCTGTCCGGGTCGTAAACGGTTCGAACCCGTCACCCCACGACTTCGACGTATTGCCCGGTGAGAGCAATGGCGGAGGATACGAGATTCGAACTCGTGAGGGGTTGCCCCCAACACGCTTTCCAAATGTTCGTCCGGGGGTCCAGCGGGGGCCGCAGGCGTCCTGACCTGCGGAGGAGTGTTCGGGGTGCTCTCGTCCGGACGGGGCTGGACGGGGGTGAATGAGACCAGAACTGAGACCACAAGCCCCGGCCGTCTTACGAGGTCAGTCCCTCTGGCGCCTCTCGTGCATGAAGGGGACATCCTCTCAGCGACAGGTGATCCAGAACCCACGTTCAGGGATCGCCGACACGTACATCGGGTGTGGGTGCAGGAGATGTCCGCTAGCGCACCAGCCTCCAGGTGCTCAGGCGCTACCCTTTTGGGGTGCTGGTCTGGGATGTTCTGGACAGTCAATGGGGGAGGCGAGCGTGGCCCATATCGTCGGCGTACACGGCATCGGTTGGTCCTGGAAGTCGCGCGAGGAGATGCACGAGACTTGGCACGGTGCGCTGAGCACCGGCCTGCGGAACATCCGGTATCCCGACGCCGGGGCGGTGACGTTCGAGGCGGCCTTCTACGGGCACCTGTATAACGGCGGCACGGGCAAGTCCGGCGGTGATGTGCTCTATACCGCCGCCGACGTGGCCGACGGCTTCGAGTACGAGCTGCTGGAGGCCATGGCACGGGAGGCGGACCCGGCGGCCTTCGACGAGGAGAACGCCGAGCCGGCCTCCAAGGGGCTCGTTGTCCGCGGCGCGCAGGCCTGCCTCGACATCCTGGAGAGGACGCCGTACCTCGGTGGCATGACGGCCTCGCTCCTCATCCGCCAGATCAAGCAGGTGCACCGGTACTTCGAGGACCCGGCACTGGGTCAGGAGATCCGGGGCGAGCTGGAGGCGGCGATCCAGGAGGACACGCGGGTGGTCCTCGCTCACTCGCTGGGGAGCGTGGCCGCCTATGAGGTCCTGTGGAACCTCAAGGGCGTCCGGATCGACACCCTGATCACCATGGGCTCGCCGCTCGGGCTCAAGTCCATCCGGCGCCGCCTGGCCCGCTCGGCCGACGCGGAACCGGGGCGCCCGCCGTCCGTGCGCCGCTGGGTTAACGTGGCCGCCGAGCAGGACGTCGTCGCCCTGCGCAAGCGCATCACGACCCTCTACGGCGGAGACGTCGAGGACTTCGTCGTCACCAACCCCCGGCTCCACATGCACGACTGCACCCGCTACCTAACCAACCTGCGGACCGCTCGCGCAGTCGAGGCAGCTCTTGGGTGAGCGGTGGTTCTTCCTGGCGGGGGAAGGCGCATACGGCGAGGAAACCGGCCTGGCGCGACTCGAACACGTCCCGGACGAACTGAACTTGATGCGCCGCACGCTCCAGGACCTGGGGATGCGGGAGATTCCCAGGCCCGAGGGAGCGGCCGGGGAGCGGGGCTTGGAGGACGTGTGCCACGACCTCGACAAGTGGTTGGAGCCGGTGAGCCGCGGCGAGCAGGAGCCACCACTGTCCCTGTTCGTCTACTGCACGGGGCACGGCGTGCGGAAAGGCGTCACGTGGGGCCTGGCCCTGCCGACGTCCACACGGCGGACGAAGGATCTCCTTCAGCCGGCGGACATCATCAACACCCTGTACGGGGAGAAGCTCTTCGAGCAGGCGGTCATCGTCCTCGACGCCTGCTACTCCGAGCCCGGCGCGGGCGGTGCCATGGAGACCCTTCAGAGTCAGGCAGCCGTCGGGAGCGTCGAGTACGACGCCTGGGTGATCGCCACCGCCCGCAGAACGCAGCAGGCCCAACAGATGGCTTTCGCCCGCGTCTTCGCCAAGACGCTCTCCCGAAGCGACGGCACGCAAGAGTTCATCGAGCCCTCTGTCCTCGTGGAGCAGCTCAATGCCCATCTGCCGACGGCCAGCCAGGAAGTCTGGGTGCACTCCGCCGGCCGTCGGGGCTGCCGCGCGCTGCCGGATCCGGCGTACATGCCCCGGACATCGCCCGACTGGCTCGACCGGGACCTCGACGAGTGGTCCCACCTCGCGCGCGGCCGGAGCAGGCCGGGCCAGGAAGGCTGGTACTTCTCGGGCCGGACGAAGGAGCAGCGGCGTCTCCGCGAGTTCATCGCCGGCGGCGGCCCGGCCGGGCCGCTCATCCTCCGGGGCGCGGCCGGAGTCGGCAAGAGCGCGCTCCTCGGACACCTGGCCGTGTGCGGGAAGACCGAGTGGCGGCGGTTACTGCCGCCCGTCGCCCGGCGCGGTCTGGTCCTCCCGGACGACTCGGTGCACGCACTCGTGTCCGCCCAGGACGCCAGCGTGTCGGGACTGGCCCGGCGGA
This sequence comes from Streptomyces sp. NPDC111516, assembly GCF_055635345.1. Taxonomy (NCBI): domain Bacteria; kingdom Bacillati; phylum Actinomycetota; class Actinomycetes; order Kitasatosporales; family Streptomycetaceae; genus Streptomyces; species Streptomyces sp. NPDC111516. The sequence goes on from NZ_JBVKBV010000003.1 coordinate 430,398, forward strand.
TCTCCAAGGCGCTCGGCCTCGACCTGGGCAACGCCCCGACTCCGGACGAGCTGTGCGAGGCCCTGGAGGGCCTGCCTCCCCGGACCGTTCTGGTGGACGACCTCCATCTGGCGGACGACGAGCCCGCGGCCGTGGTCACGGACCTGCTCGACCCCCTGGCCGAGTACGCGCGCACCACCGTCATGGCCTCGGCCGGCCACGCCGCCGCCGCCGACGCGGTGTGGCAGAACCTCCAACTGCCGGTGTTCCAGCTCGACACCGACGTCGAGGGCGTCCGCACCTATGCCCGCGCACGGGGCGCCGACGAGGTCGCCGCCGCCTGCCACGGACACTTCGGGGCGGCGGTTCACGCCGTCGACGACTTCCTCGGCACCCCGCACGGCCGCGACGGCGGGACGCGAGCGCGGCAAGCGGCCGGGAAGGAGCTGAAGAACTTCCATCAGAGCCTGCTCGCCTCCCGTGGCCGCCCGGAGGACTGGTGCCGGGCGATGCTGGAGCCGGTGCGGGCCGCGGCGGCGTGCGGGCACGATGCCGGCCTGACGGCCGAGCACTGGGCGGCGCTCGCCACGGCTGCGGACCGCTCCGGCGGGACGTACAGCCCCGAGGAGGCGAGGGAGGCCGCGGAGCTGTTGGGCACCTCGGTGACGGACACCGCGGGTACGGGTGCCGATACGGGCAAAGGCAGGGGCCCCGGCTCCGCCACGCCCTCGTCGTGGCGCCTCGCCACCCCTTTTGCGCCGGAGTCGTGCGGGTCGGAGTTCGCCGAGGCGGTACGGGACTGCCTGCCCGTGCACGCGTCGGGAGCCGGCACGGGCGGAATGTCCGGCGAGCCCGGGATCGACTGGGCGGCGGACACGGCCCTGACCGCCCTGTTCGCGGCCGCCGCCCAACGCTTCGACCAGAAGTTCGTCACCGAACTGTCCTCGCTGCCCTTCTGGGCCGCGCTGCCGGGCGACGCCCTCGCCCGGCAACTGGGTGACGGTGGGACCCGGGTCCTGCCGGAACCGGTCGGTGCGGGCGTACGGACCCAGACGCCCGGACTGCACCAGGCGGAGCGGGTGTTCCAGCTGAAGCTCAGCCTCCTCAGGTCCGGAGACGATGGCCGCGGTCTGAACCCGCGCGGGGCCGGCGCCGGCGTCGATGTCCTGTGGGCCACCCCCAAGGACGGCGTGGCCGTGCCCGACCTCTTGGCGGTCGCGTCCGGCGCGTCCGGCAACGGCTATGTGGTGACCACCCACGGCGACGCCTCGATACGGCTGTGGGACCTGGCGGACGGCACACCGCTCGCCGAGGCGGTGCGGTCCGAGGACGACGGCATCGCCTCGCACCTGGCGCTCGCCGTCGTCGACGACGAGCCCGTCGTCGCGCTCGTCGCGGACGGCGCGGGACTGCTGTGGCGGCCGCTGACGGGCCGGGACCCCGAGCCGCTGGCCGCGCTGGACGGGGCGACGGCGTTCTCGCTGCACGGCGACGGCCTGCTGGCCGTCGCCAGGGGCGCGCGGATCGAGTTCGTCGAACCGGGCGCCACCGGACGGACCAGGTCGTTCGCCGTGCCGGGGTCGAGCCGCGTCACCCAGGTCCACCTGGGAGGCGAGGCCGGCGACAGACGGCTCGTCGCCACCACCGAGTTCGGCACCGTGACCGCGCGCGTCCTGGACACGGGAGTGACGGCGGTACGGCGCCAGCCGCTGCTGATGCCCTCCGCTCAGCACGCCGTGGTGTCGTCGAGCGGCCGCACCGTGGGCATGCTCGATCGCAGCGGGGGGCTGTTCGTGTGGGACGAGAACCACGGGACGAGAGGGCTCGGCATCCCCGCAATGCGCGACGGAACGCTCGCGTTCGCCGTCGGCGACAGCCTGGCGGCCGCGTCCGGTGGCGCGCAGAAGCCCTGGCTGTGCCTCCTCCCGGCCACGTCCGGTGACGAGCGGCCGGTCTCCCGGCTGCCGCTGCCGGACCAGACCGTCGCGCTCGCCTTCGACACGGACGGTTCCCGCCTGGTGGTGACCGATCTGCGAGGAGTGTTCTGTCTCGACGTCCGCCCCGATCCGCCCCGACCGGCCACGGTCGATCCCGATCCACCCGGCCTCGTCCCCGACGACCGACCGCAGTGAGGAGGCAAGATGACGGCCCTGGACTCCGTCTCGGCACGTGAGGGTGTCGTCGGCGCGCTGCTCGCCCTCGACGACATCCTGACGAAGCGCGAGGAATCCGCCCTGCGCACGTCCTACGGCGTTCTGCTCGAACGACTCCACGCCCAAGGCCTCCGGCCCCTGTACGAGGAAGCGGAGCGGAGGGGGCTGTACGGCGCAGCGCTGGGCATCCCGGACCGGTTCGTGACCGGCTCCGGCCGCACCAGTCTCGAACGACTGGTCGACATGGTTCTGGAACCAGAGGCCTGCGAGGGCCCGTACGCCAAGCTGGTCTCGCACCTCCAGGGCATCGAGGGCATGGAGGACGACCTCGTCCGCCTCTACGAGCGGGCCTGCGCACCCGACAGCGGCCCGTACGTCCCCGCACAGCGCACGTCCGAAGAAGGCACGTCCGGGGAGGCCGCCACTCCCAAGGGCCCGCCCGCCGAGTACCTGGATGTCACCGTCCTCCGCCCGGAGGCGGACCCGGACCTGCCGCCCACGGCCTGGGCGGCCCGCCTCGCCCTGGAGAGCAAGGCCGGTGACGCTGCTGCCGGTCACGACGACGCGGTCCGGGAGCTGGCCGGCATAACCAGGAAATGGCGGTCCGTCACCCCGGTCACCAACAGGGCCTCTGACGGAGGCTCCGAGCCCGTACGGAACTTGCTCCTCCAGCTGGGGCGCGACGAGGAACTCGCAGGGGACCCGAAGCCGAGACTGGCGGCCCAGGGCCTGCTGCCGCCGAGCCGCGTCGACGACACCACGGTGACCCTGCCCGCTGCCCTGCGGCTTCTTTCGCGGACACTCGCCGCCCCCGAACTGCCCCACCCCGCGCCCGGCATGTCGGCCGCCGGCGCGTACTCGTCGTCCCACCTCGGCGCGACGACGCAGTTCCAGCCCATGGAGCCCGGCGAGGCGTCCCTGCGCGCCGACGCTTGCGGCGGCACGCTCGTCCATCCCGGCCACGGCGGCTGGTTCCGTACCTCCGCCGGGGGCGGCACCCCGACCCTCGCGGTCGCGGACCCCGGCCTCACCCTGGCCGGCGCGGCCCGCGCGTACTGGGGCGCGACCTGGGACGCGTGGACGCAGAACTGGCACGAGAGCGCCCTGAAGGCCACCGGATGGAGTCTCTCGGACTGGTCGCTGGCGCAGCCCGACGGCCAGCCGCTACCCGACATCCGCACGGACCAGGTCGACAGCCTCGTGGCGGTCTTCCAGGACCCGGAGCGCAAGGTGGCCGTGCTGGGAGGACCGTCCGGCTCCGGGAAGAGCTGCATCGCCCGGTGCACGGCACGGTCGCTCGCCGAGGCCGGCCGGCGCGTGATCGTTCTCGTCCCCGACGATCGGGCGTTCCCGAGCGGCGACGTCCTCGCCGGAGTCGTACGGCACGCCCTTGGCAGTGTCGCACCCTGGGAACAGCCGGAGACCGGCTGCCCCGTCGTCATCCTCGACGGCATCCGGCCGATGGGCGAGACGGACGTCGACCGCATGCTGCCCGCCGTGTCGGCGGAGCTCGGCGTCAGCGTGCTCGCCTGCCTGGGGTACGACCTCAACTCGTTCCACGAATGGCAGGCGGCGAACCTCACTGTCGTCCCGTCCATCGTCCGCCCCGCCGGCCTCCTTGACCTGGCCGGGCGCGCCCGGGAGATCCACGGGGACAAGGTCGCCGCCAACCCCCGCTTCGTCGACGCCCTGGCGCGCCGCTTCCCCCACGACCTCGCCGGATTCGTCAAGGGACTGTGCGACTACCGCGGCGGGAACGACAGGCCCGAGCGCCTTGAGGAGGAGCTGCGGCAGAGGTTCACCGATGATGTGGGGGCCGACGCACAGGACCTGGCTGCCGTCGTCGCGGCCGTCTCCCTGCTCGGCGGGAACGTGAGCGTCCCCGAGCACGAGCGCCCCGACCTCTACAAGATCGGTGCGGCTCCCGACGGAGCCCCCGACCGGCTCCGCTTCCCCAGCCCCACCGACTGCCGCACGATCCTGGACGCCTACGCCGAGGCCGTCCACCCCGACGAGGCAACCCGGCCACGCCGCCACGACCTCATCGCCGACCTTGTCGCCAAGGAGTTCTTCCGCGACCTGGGCGACAACCGCAGCGGGTTGCTGCCCATGCTCCGCGGAGCGCGCCTGTACGACGAGCGCGTCTGCCGGAGCCTCGCGGAGCGCCTGCTGCGCCCCGACCACGAGGACGACTTCGCCAAGTGGCGGCGGAACGCGTCACCGGTCGGCATCGCGCTGGTGCTGCTCGCGATGGACTCCTCCCTCGGCGAGAAGGTGATCGGCAAGCTCCTCGAGACCCTCGTGAAGCGGCTGCCGCAGACCACCCCCTCGTCCGCGCGCTCCCTGCTGGCCGTGGTCCGCGCGATCCACCGGCACCGGCACCGCTTCGGCGACACCCAGTTCGACACCCTCGCCGACTGGATGGTGCAGCGGTTCGGAGAGCTCCTGGAGGACAGGCCGAGGCCCAACAACGGCCTGTACAGCGTGTTGGAGCAGTTCAGCCGCTTCCACCATGCGCGCTTCGACGAGGTCGTGGCCGAGCGCGGATCGGCGACCCTGATCCGCCTCAACCCCGACAAGGCCCTCGACTACCGCACGATCAGCCGGGTCGAACGCCTGGTGCGCCGCGCCGGTAACGACATCGGCGTGCCGGAGTACGCCTCCTGGGTCCAGAACGAAGCCGAGGTGCGCAAGCTCCTCGACCACGACCCCGATCCGGCTCGCGGGATCGCGTTGTACCTCTCGAACCTCGTCCTGCGGCTGCGCTACGACCCCGACTACGAGGACTGGGACACGGTCTTCGGCCGGCACGACGTGCGCGTCGGGATCCGGCAGGCGCTACGGCACACGGACGCGGTGGACCTGCGGTACGCGCTGGAGGAGGCCCGGGACTACCAGGTCGCCTTCGTCACCAGGATGCTCAACGACAGGGAGCTCAACAAGGGCGAGGGCTTCGGCGTCGCCATCCACAGGGCCCTGCGCACCGCGACCCCGACGGACGCGGCCCTGCTACTCCGGACGACCAGTGAGATCCACGATTACACCGCCCGCCACGCGCTGTACGGCGATGGTGCGGAGCGTCCCGACGCCGGTCTCGCTCGCGCCCTCGCCCAGCAGGTGAGGGGCCACCAGGACGCCAAGGGCGCCGGTCTGCTCCTGTCGGCGACGGCGCGCGTCGACGAACTGTTCCTGACCGAGAAGAAGGGCTTCGGCCAGTACCTCGCCGAGGAACTCGGCAAGGACTGGGTGAGCGCCCGGCTGGAGGAGGACCCGCGGATCTCCATCCAGTACCACCTGATCAAGGGGATCTGGGAGGCCAACGCCTCCTTCCGGGAGGAGTGCCTCGACCTGTTCGTGGACGTCGTCGCCAGGGCGCTGAACCGCTCGATGCGGCCCTGGGGCCCGCAGGCCGCCCTGCTCCTCGGGCAGGACGAGGAGTTCGGGGCGGCCTTCCTGGAGAAACTGGGCCGGCACGTGCCGGACAAGAAGCTCTTCGACGGGATGAAGGACGCGCCCGTTGCGGACGCCCGGCGCTACTTCCACCAGCTCGGCCGTGCCATGTACCAAGGACTGCCGAGCCAGTACGTCAACGAGCACGACGCGCCTGGCTTCATCGAGAAGATGGCCTCCGCCTCACCCTCGTCGGCGGCGCTGTGCGCGCGTGAGACAGCTCGGACCCTCGTCGACGGGGGCGTGCCGGCGGAGGACGCCGGACTGTGGGTGCTGCAGAAGGACGGCACCGAGACCACGGATTCAATAGGTCGGCGCTGGGGCGCGCAGATCGGTCGCGGAGCCAGTACGAACCAGGTGACCGAGGTGATCAACGTGCTGGCCGGGCTGAACGGCGACACCGCCGTGGCGACCCTCGACTACCTGAAAAGCAAGAAGGTTTCCCTTTCCCGGCGCAAGGACGGTCTGCTGCGGAACAAGGTGCGCCAGGCCGTGTACAACGATCCCGTCGAGGCAGCCCGGCTGCTGACGGCGGTGGAGCGGGTTTCCGCCGGTGCCGGTGCCGATCTGATGCGCGACCTGCAGGGTGAAGGGGGAGCCTGGAACGCCTTCACGAGCGAACTCGCCCACATCCAGCACCCCACCCAGCAGTACCAGGTCGTCCGTCAACTGGTGGCGCTCGGATTGCGGCCGGGAGGCGTGTACTCGAGCTGGGTGGACAAGCTCCGTACCCGGCATCAGGCGACGGTGATGCAGGTGACCAGCCCGGCCGCACTCAGCGACGTCCTGCGGATGGCCTTGATCTGGGACACGGACTGGGCTTGCCGGCTGGCCGCTGACATCCCTGTACAGCGGCTGGCCAGAAGACTCGGCTACGCACGGGTGAAGGACCTGATGCACACGCCCTCTCTGCTGTCGCTGCTAGCGACAGCGGAAGCCGACGAGCCTGTCCAGTGCTTGTTCGATGAACTGGAGCGTCTGCAGCCCGCATCACTTGTGAAGCGCCTCAACGCGCATTCCATCGATGTGCTGCTGGACGTCGCGCTCAGGGTGCGGCCAGACTTCGCCCATCGCCTGGTACCTGCCGTGGCCGAGGCAATTGGCAGGCAGATGCAACGTGACGTAGTTCTCGACGAGGCGGAGCACTGGAACGAGATAGGTTGGATGACGCGCTCCTTGCACATGATGAACAAGGCGGAGCTACTCTCCCGCCAGGTACCAAAACGTAGGCCGAACTCGTCGTACCGGTATGCCGCCGCCTGGGGCGCGATGTGGTTTCCTCGCCAGAAATGGACTCAGGAGATCCTCGGTGATGTGGCCGACCACATCATGAAGCCTTCGATCTCCGGCTCTCATTCGGTCTTCGTTGCCTTCGCCTACGCATCGGCCGAAGGGCGTACCAGCGAGCTGCGGTCCCCGGACGGATCCTGGCCCGACCTCGATGGGTGCAGTTCCCGGGCACTTGCTGCTCTCCAGTTGATGTCTGAGCGGGATCTGGATCTGCGCGCCGCGCTGCTTTCCCATCGGAATACGCTCGTGGCGCAGCTGGACAGGCCTACGTCGCGGACCGACAGCTACATGAGCTCGGCACGTGCGTGGTTCGTCCCCCACCGCGACTCCGCTCGGCAGGCGTGAGAAACGAGTGGCTATGTTCACCAGAACGGGTTCTGGTGAACATAGCCACGGCGCAGTGGCGGGCTCGGGTGTGGAGGTCGGTGAGGCTTTCGCCGTCTTCACAGCGTAGGGACGGGTTGGCGAGGCGTCGGGCTCGCCAGGCTCGGTAGGCGGGCGGGTAGGTCTCGGCGGTGCGGCCGAGGACGATGCTCGGGGCTCGCCATTCGGCGAGAAGGCCGGAGACGGCGACGATCGGCAGGCCCGTGAGGTTCGAGACGAGGGTGGCGGTCTGACGGGCACGGGGGATCGGGCTGGTGACGATCGCAGTGATGCCCTTGGGGAGGAGAAGGGAGCGGCGTACCTGGTCGCGGCCCTCCTGCGTGAGGGTGGCTTCGTGCGGGGCACGATAGCCGGGGCGGTGGCCTTCGTAGGCGCCGTGGCGCATGAGCCAGATGTCAGCCAAGGATCCAGCCTCCGTCGACGCGCAGGGTCTGGCCGGTGATGAAGCCGGCGCCGTCGGTGGCGAGGAAGGCGACGGCCGCGGCGACGTCTTCCGGGCGGCCCCGGCGCTGGACGCACTGCCGGGAGAGCTGCCGGGCGGTCAGGGCTTCCGGGTCGTCGACGACGGTGTCTTCGGTGGGGACGCGGATGGAGCCGGGGGCGACGCAGTTCGCGGTGATGCCGGCGGGGCCGAGTTCGCGGGCGAGGGCGCGGGTGAGTCCTTCGAGGCCGGACTTGGCGCTGATGTAGCCGGCGAGGTCGTGGCGGCCCGCGGTGGCGAGGACCGAGCCGATGGCCACCGTCCTCACACAGCAGGCCCGCGAGCGGCTGCTCGCCCGTCTGGGGAAAAGAGGGAAGACGCTGCGTCATGTGCGTCATGCGGGCCGGAAAACGGCCCCTGAGCTGCGGCCACAGCCATGACGCACACGGCGGTCTCTGCGTCATCCGATGACGCACCTCATGACGCTGCGATGACGCACGCCCTAGCTGCTGCGTCAAGCGAAACCGCAGGTCAGAAGCCTGAATGACGCTGATGACGCAATGACGCAGAAATCCACACCTCGGACACACAGGCGCATCCGCTACCTCTGCAAGGCCCCCAAGCCCGCTCCTTCGGTCCCAGGGAGATCTCCGCATGGACACGGCCCCGTCGACACGTTCGACAACACCCTCGTGCTGCTCACCGTGGAGGAGGCTGCCCGCCGCCTCCGGATCGGCCGCACCGTCTGCTACCGGCTCATCGGCACGGGAGAGCTGGAGTCCGTCCCCATCGGCCGGCTCCGCCTAGTGCCCGCCGTTGCCATCCCCGAGTACGTAAACCGGTTGCGCGCCGCCAACAAGCCCGCCGCCTGAAAGGACCCCTGGTGGAAGAGAAGAAGCGCACCCGCCGGGCCAACGGCGAATCGGCCATCTACTACGGCAAAGACGACCGTTGGCACGCCCGGGTGCCCATGGGCTACAAGGACGTTCTACCGCCGCATGCAGAAGAACGGCAGCAAGGCCATACCGCTCACCAGGCACACCGCACCGCCCGCACCGCCCTCGGTGAGGCGGTGCGGCGCGGCCACGCCACGAAGAACGCCGCCGCGCTGGCCAAGCCGCCGCGGATGGAAGAGGAAGAAACGGAGGTTGAGCCCTACTCCGTGGAGGAGGTGCAGCGCCTCCTGATCGAAGTGAACAAGCGCCGGAACAGCGCCCGCTGGATGCTGGCACTGGCGCTGGGACTCCGACAGGGCGAGACGCTCGGACTCCGGTGGGCCGATGTGGACCTGGACAACGAGTACCTGAAGCTGCGTCGGAACCGGCTGCGGCCCAAGTATGAACACGGGTGCACGGACACCTCGTCGTGTGGCCGGAAGGCCGGCTACTGCCCTGACCGCCTCCAGGTACGGCGTGAGACGAAGAACACCAAGTCCCGTGCCGGGCGTCGCGCCGTACCCCTGCCGGGCCTGCTAGTCCTGATGTTGCGCTCACACAAAGAGGCTCAGGTCCGGGAGCGCGAGTCCGCCGGGAACCTGTGGACCGAATCGGACTACGTCTTCACCAAGCTCACCGGCGGACCGCTGAGTCCGAATACGGAGTACCACGACTGGAAGCGACTCCTGGATGACGCGGCGGTCCGGGATGGCCGGCTGCATGATGCCCGGCACACCGCCGGAACGGTTCTCATGCTGCTGGGCGTGCCGGACCGGGTCATCGACCAGATCATGGGATGGGAACCGGGCGGGGCCGCCCGTATGCGGGCGCGGTACCTCCACGTCCCCGACCATCTGTTGAAGGAGGTGGCCCGAAAGATCGGCGCCGCGATCTGGGGAGCCCCGGAAACAGCTCCTGTGGACAAAAACCAGGACAACGAGGGCTGAGGCAACGTCGAAGGGCCCCACCGCAAGCGGTGGGGCCCTTCGACGTATTGCCCGGTGAGAGCAATGGCGGAGGATACGAGATTCGAACTCGTGAGGGGTTGCCCCCAACACGCTTTCCAAGCGTGCGCCCTAGGCCACTAGGCGAATCCTCCGCGGCAAACAATACAAGACGTTGAGGAGTGCTCGCGAACCCGTTCCCGTCGGGCGTCCGCTTCGGCTCGTCCGGGGTGGTTCGGGAGGGTGGGGGAGTGGACCGACGGGGGTGGGGATCGGCTAAGGTGGGCATCAGCCCCTCACGTGGCGCTATCTGACTGAACTCCCCCAGGGCCGGAAGGCAGCAAGGGTAGGTCGGCTCTGGCGGGTGCGTGGGGGGCCCTTGTGTTTCCTGGGGTGCGGGGCGGCGCTCCGTCCGGACCGGGGCCGGTTGTCGGTCCGCCCGGATAACCTCGTATGTGTGTCGTCCCTTGCGCTGTACCGCCGCTATCGCCCCGAGTCGTTCGCCGAGGTCATTGGGCAGGAGCATGTCACTGACCCGCTGCAGCAGGCCCTGCGGAACAACCGGGTCAATCACGCGTACCTGTTCAGCGGTCCGCGCGGCTGCGGCAAGACGACCAGTGCGCGCATCCTGGCCCGTTGTCTGAACTGCGAGCAGGGGCCGACGCCCACGCCGTGCGGGGAGTGCCGGTCCTGCCGGGACCTCGCGCGCAACGGGCCGGGATCGATCGATGTGATCGAGATCGACGCCGCATCGCACGGTGGCGTGGACGACGCCCGTGATCTGCGGGAGAAGGCGTTCTTCGGGCCCGCGTCGAGTCGTTACAAGATCTACATCATCGACGAGGCGCACATGGTCACTTCGGCGGGGTTCAACGCCCTGCTGAAGGTGGTCGAGGAGCCGCCGGAGCACCTCAAGTTCATCTTCGCGACCACCGAGCCCGAGAAGGTCATCGGCACGATCCGGTCGCGTACGCACCACTACCCGTTCCGCCTGGTTCCGCCGGGCACGCTGCGCGACTACCTCGCAGAGGTCTGTGCCAAGGAGAACAGCCCCGTGGAGGACGGCGTGCTGCCGCTCGTCGTGCGGGCCGGGGCCGGGTCCGTGCGTGACTCGATGTCGGTGATGGACCAGCTGCTGGCCAGTGCGGGCGACGACGGTGTGACATACGCCATGGCGACCTCGCTGCTCGGTTATACGGACGGCTCGCTGCTCGACTCCATCGTGGACGCCTTCGCGGCGGGCGACGGGGCCGCGGCGTTCGAGGTCGTGGACCGCGTGATCGAGGGCGGCAACGACCCGCGCCGCTTCGTCGCCGACCTCCTGGAGCGGCTGCGTGACCTGGTGATCCTCGCCGCCGTACCGGATGCCGGCGAGAAGGGCCTGATCGACGCACCCGCCGATGTCGTCGAGCGGATGCAGGCCCAGGCGTCCGTCTTCGGTGCCGCCGAGCTGAGCCGCGCCGCCGACCTGGTCAACGAGGGGCTGACGGAGATGCGGGGGGCGACCTCGCCGCGCCTGCAGGTCGAGCTGATCTGCGCCCGGGTGCTGCTGCCCGCGGCCTTCGACGACGAGCGCTCACTGCAGGCCCGGCTCGACAGGCTGGAGCGCGGCGCGTCCTTCGCGACCACGGGGCCGGGGCCCGCCATGGGGTACGTACCGGGGCCGGAGGCCCTGGCCCATGCCCCCGTCCCCGTCGCACCGACCGTGCAGCCCGGCGCCGGACCCGCTGCCGCGCGCGCGGCGGTACGGGGGGAGACGCCCGCCCCCGCGGCACCGTCCGCACCCGCCGCGCCCCCAGCACCCGCGCAGCCCGTGCCGACTGCCGCGCCTGCCGCGCCTGCCGCTCCGCAGCCGCCCGCCGAGGCCCCGGCCGCGGCTTCCGCGGGCGGGACGCGTCCCGGTGCCTGGCCCACCGCCGCCGCGCCGGATTCCGGACGCCGCCCCGGTGGCTGGCCGACCGCTTCCGCCCCCGGCCAGTCGCCGGTCCCGCAGGCCGCGCAGGCCCCCGCCCCGGTACAGGCCCCGCCCGCGGCGCCGGGGCCCGCCGCCGCGTCCTCGGGGCCCGGAATGACGCAGGGCGCCGGCCAGGTACGGAACATGTGGCCGGACATCCTGGAGGCCGTGAAGAACCGCCGCCGGTTCACCTGGATCCTGCTCAGTCAGAATGCCCAGGTCACCGGCTTCGACGGCGCCACCCTCCAGATCGGCTTCCTGAACGCGGGCGCGCGCGACAATTTCGCGAGCAGCGGCAGCGAGGACGTGCTGAAGCAGGCCCTCGCCGAGCGGTTCAACGCCCAGTGGAAGATCGAGGCGATCGTCGATCCGTCGGGCGGCGCGGGCACCCCCCCGCAGACCGGTGGCGGCCGCCCCTCCGCCGCCGCCCCTCCGCCGCCGCAGCGTCCGGCCCCCGCGCCCCAGCAGAATTACGAACCCCGGCCCGCCCCCACCCCGCACCAGCAGCCGAGCGCCGCACCCGCCGCCGAGCCCGTACCGCAGTCGTACTCCGCGCCGGAGCCCCCGCGATCGGTCGCTCCCGAGGACGACATCCCGGAGGCCGACGACCCGGACCTCGTCGACTCGGCGCTCTCCGGGCACGACCTCATCGTCCGCGAGCTGGGCGCCACGGTCGTGGAGGAGTTCACCAACGAGTAGCAACGAATGGCCGGTGCGTTCCGGGCTGCCCGGGTCGCCCGGCCGGTGTGCCCGGAAGTGTCCACGGAGCGGCCGTCCGTCAAGGCCGCCGCGCCCCGGCGGCTAGGCTGCACCCCGTGAAGGTCCTCGTCATCGGCGGCGGCGCCCGCGAACACGCCCTGTGCCGCTCTCTCTCCCTCGACCCCGACGTCACCGCTCTGTACTGCGCTCCCGGCAACGCCGGTATCGCGGAGGTGGCCGAACTGCACCCGGTCGACGCACTCGACGGCGGCGCCGTCGCGCGCCTCGCCACCGACCTGGGCGCCGAACTGGTGGTCGTCGGCCCGGAGGCGCCGCTCGTCGCCGGGGTCGCCGACGCCGTGCGTGCCGCGGGCATCCCCTGTTTCGGCCCCTCCGGTGAGGCGGCCCAGCTGGAGGGCTCCAAGGCATTCGCCAAGGACGTGATGGCCGGGGCCGGCGTCCCGACCGCCCGCAGCTACGTCTGCACCACCCCCGCCGAGATCGACGCCGCCCTTGATGCCTTCGGCGCCCCGTACGTCGTCAAGGACGACGGTCTCGCCGCGGGCAAGGGCGTCGTCGTCACCGACGACGTCGAGGCGGCCCGCGCCCACGCGCTGGCCTGCGACCGCGTGGTCATCGAGGAGTTCCTCGACGGCCCCGAGGTCAGCCTCTTCGCGATCACGGACGGCACCACCGTGCTGCCGCTCCAGCCCGCGCAGGACTTCAAGCGCGCCCTGGACGACGACGAGGGCCCCAACACCGGTGGCATGGGTGCGTACTCCCCGCTCCCGTGGGCCGACCCCGAGCTGGTCGACGAGGTCATGCAGTCGGTGCTCCAGCCGACCGTCGACGAGCTCCGCCGCCGCGGCACCCCGTTCTCCGGGCTGCTGTACGCGGGCCTCGCGATCACGTCGCGCGGTGTCCGGGTGATCGAGTTCAACGCCCGTTTCGGTGACCCCGAGACCCAGGTGGTCCTGGCCCGCCTGAAGACCCCGCTGGCCGGTGTCCTGCTGGGCTCCGCCAACGGTTCCCTCGACGAGCTGCCCCCGCTCACGTGGCGCACCGAGGCCGCCGTCACCGTGGTCATCGCCTCGCACAACTACCCGGGTACGCCGCGGACGGGCGACCCGGTCGAAGGGCTCGACGACGTGGCGGCGCAGGATGCCCCGCATGCGTACGTCCTGCATGCCGGGACCAGGCTGGACGGCGACACGATCGTCAGCGCGGGCGGCCGGGTGCTGTCCGTGACCGCGACCGGCAAGGACCTCGCCGCCGCCCGCGAGCGGGCCTACACAGCGGTGTCCCGGATCCGGCTCGACGGCTCGCAGTTCCGTACGGACATTGCCCGGAAGGCCGCAGAAGCCTGAGACCGGACGATCCGGGCACGGCCGCGGAAGCCTGAGCCGGACACCACGCCCAAGCCCACTGACGCGCCGCTGCCCCAAGGACAGCGGCGCGTCAGCACCTTTACCCAAAGCCATTCCATCGAGTGACGGCTGAGCTATCCGGATGACGCCTGCCGAGGCCCCAACTAGGGTGCGGCGCAAGCATTCCGGCACTTGGCCCACTGGCATTGCGATGTCAGTGACGGGTGCCACAGTGGGGGAGTGAACAACACCGCCGCGGGGGCAGAGGGGGTGACGTCCGGCCGTGTCCGGTACCGGTACAAGTGAGGAGCTGGGTGCGCAGAGTGCGCGCGCCCGAGCTCTCGCTGTGCTGCGCATCCGCAGCAGAGCGACAGCGGCGGCCATCCTGCCCGCGGCGGCCGCCGTCGTGCTGCTCGTCGCCGGCGCCCAGGGCCTTGCCGTCGGCAGCGGCTGGGACACGGCGCGCTGGGCCGTGACGGCCTGCGCGGTCCTCGTGCTTCTGCTCGCCGCGGCGGTCGCGCTGGCGGTCGTACGGGCGAGGCCGGCGGTCAGCCCGACCGTTCCGCTCGCCGAGGAAGCCGCCCCCGATCTCTACCGCCTGGTCAGGGACCTCGCTGACCGGCTCGGGGTCCCCCCGCCCTCGGCCATAGCCCTTACGCCCGACTGCGACAGCTGGCTGGAGGACCGTACGCACCCCGCGGCGCAGCCCGCGGCCGGCCCCGGAGCGGATCGCGGGGCGGATCCAGCGGCACGTCCGGCGGGCCGGACCCGTCGCCGGGTCCAGGCGGCTCCGGTACTGGTCATCGGTTCGCCGTTCCTGTGGTGGATGCGGGTCGCGGAGCTACGGGCGGTGCTCGCCCCGGTCGTCGCGGGCACGGGCCCCTCCGCGCATCCCGACATAGCCGCCGCGCGCCGTTTCGTACGAGGGCTGGACGGAGTGGTTGCCGACGCCGCCGTGCCCGTTCCCGGGCCGCTGTCCGGGGTGCGCGGGGTGCCGCGCGTCTTCGTCGGCCGGATCGCCCGGCTGCTGCTGCGCAGTTGTCGCGGTCATGCCGCGGAGATGGAGCGGGGCGTCGCCGCCGCCGCGTCGGTTCGGGCACAGGCTGTGGATTACGGTCTGCGGATCGTCGCCCAGGAGCAGGTCGGCCTCGCCTACGCGGGCTGGGACCGGCTGCTCACCCGGGTCGCGCTGCCTGCCTGGCAGATGGGCCGCTGGCCGTCCCGGCTGGACGCGGGCGTCGTATCCGCGCTCACCGAGCTCTCCCGGCGCGACCGGCTCGCCGGCGGATTCACCTCGCGCCTCGGCGAACGTCCCGCCTGTGACCTCCTGGAGGAGCCGGGCGCGGCCGACGAGGCGGCGTCGCTGCTGGCGGCCCGGCTCTTCCACGGCGGCCCGGCGGAATCCGGTCCCGACTGGTCGCCCGTCGACTGGCAGCAGTATCCGGAAGAGGTCGTCGACCGGAAGTGGCGCACCGAGGCCGCACGCCTGCACCGAGTCCTCGACTCCATGGGCACCGCGCCCGCATCGGCCGCCGAAAGTCGCGGCCCGGGCCCCGATTCCGGCCCTCCTGCATTCCCCACGGAGATCGGCGCCACCGCCATCGACGCCGGAGTGCCCACGCTGGCGCGTGTCGTCGAGCATCTGACAGGCCGGAGCGGGAGCGGCGAGGAGCTCGCGGCCGGGATCAGCGCCGCGATGGCCCGCGAGGATGCCGCTGCCCAACGGCCCCCGGCCGGCGACACATCGGGCCCGGCGGCCGTCCGCGGCGGTGCTCACGCGGGCGGGGACGCACTGGACATCTGGGGCCTCGGCCCCCTCCCGATCTTCCCCCTCCAGCCGCCCCGTACGGGCACAGAGCTGCTCGCCGACCATGTCGCGGCGATGGTCTGCTGCGCCGCTGTCGACACGGCGGGTGCCGCCCCCGGACTCGACTGGCTCGACGGTCCAGCGCTGCTGGTCGAGGGCGAGCGCCGGGCGGATCTGGGCGTCTGTGTCCTCAGCCTGGTCGAGGACGGAGACGCGGGACCGCTGCGTTCCTGGCTCGCGTCGGTCGGCGTACGGACCGACAAACCCGTCCGTCTCGTCTGAACCACGGGCCTCGCCAACAGGCTCGAGAGCGGAGCCGGACTCCCCGACGGATGCGACGACAGAACCGGACGCGACAACAGAGCCGGACCACAGCGGGCCCACCCCTCGCAGGGGCAACGCCGCCGGGGCCATCGCACCCTCAATACCTGGAAGGGCAGGTTCCGTTCACGTCAATTCGCGACGAACGGTGACGGAGTGCGTGCGTTATGTGATGTGCTGGGGATTGACGCTGACAGTCGGCGCATCACTGTTGGCGCACCGATGGCGCACGGCCGGAGTCGGTCACCGGTGACATCGCCGTCGACCGTCACCGATGACGATCAGCCGGTGTCTCACTGCTGTTGTCCGGGGGACCCGAGGGAGGGAAGCGATATGGGGGCGGAGCAGATTCGTCGATGGGAGTCGGGTGCTCTCGCGCATGCCGTCTCCGATCCCTTCGGCCAGGGTCCCCTCCCCTGGCTGCGTGGCAGTGAGAACTACTTCGACGACACCGGACATGTCGTTCCCTGGTACGTGGACCCCACGCTGGCCCGCGGCTCGACCGACGGTGGTACGCGTACGGCCGACGACGTGCACCGTCAGATCAAGGGCTTCATCTCCACGGGCGCCGCGGCCCCGGGCGAGGCGATCGACTTCCACGTCACGGTCGACCCGCCCCAGCAGTTCTCCGTGGACATCTACCGCATCGGTCACTACGGGGGCGATGGCGCCGCCAAGATCACCACAAGCCCCCGGCTCTCCGGCATCGTCCAGCCCGCCCCGCTCACCGCCGACCGCACGGTCTCCTGCCACAACTGGTGGCAGTCCTGGCGGCTGCAGATCCCCGCCTACTGGTCGATCGGCGCGTACGTCGCCGTGCTCACCACGGTCGACGGATACCGCTCCCACATCCCGTTCACGGTGCGCGACGACCACCCGGCCGATCTGCTGCTCGTCCTGCCGGACATCACCTGGCAGGCGTACAACCTCTACCCGGAGGACGGCCGCACCGGCGCCAGCCTCTACCACGCCTGGGACGAGCAGGGCCGCCTCCTGGGCGAGGAGGACGCGGCGGTCACCGTCTCCTTCGACCGCCCGTACGCGGGCGCCGGCCTGCCGCTCCACGTCGGTCATGCCTACGACTTCATCCGCTGGGCCGAGCGCTACGGCTACGACATCGCGTACGCCGACACCCGCGATCTGCATGCGGGCCGGATCGACCCGGGCCGCTACCGGGGCCTGGTCTTCCCCGGCCACGACGAGTACTGGTCGGTGCCCATGCGCCGTGCCGCCGAACTCGCCCGCGACGGCGGCACCTCGCTCGTCTTCCTCTCTGCCAACACCATGTACTGGCAGGTCAGCCTCTCCCCGTCGCCGTCCGGCGTCCCGGACCGGCTGCTCACCTGCCGCAAACGACGCGGCCCGGGAAAGCCCGCGCTCTGGCGCGAGATCGACCGCCCCGAGCAGCAGCTCCTCGGCATCCAGTACGCAGGCCGGGTCCCCGATCCGCACCCACTGGTCGTACGGAACGCCGAGCACTGGCTGTGGGACGCGACGGGCGCCGGCGAGGGCGACGAGATCGACGGCCTGGTCGCGGGCGAGGCCGACCGCTACTTCCCGCGCACCGCACTCCCCGAGCATGAGAACCGCATCCTGCTCGCCCACTCGCCGTACCGGGACAGCGAAGGAGTCAAGCGCCACCAGGAGACGTCCCTGTACCGGGCACCGTCCGGCGCGCTCGTCTTCGCCTCCGGCACCTTCGCCTGGTCCCCGGCGCTGGACCGCCCCGGCCATGTGGACCCCCGCATTCAGCAGGCCACCGCCAATCTCCTCGACCGCATCTGCAAACGCAGCTGAAACATCGCCGGGGCCCGCCAACGGCACTCGGCGATGCCACGCACGCCCCCGCTCCACCCCACCGCACCCCGATACGGGAGAATCGGTACGACTCCTGGATCAACCTACGCGGAGGCAGCGTGTCCGGATTTGTAGAAAAGCCCGAGCCAGTGCAGGTCCCGGGGCTCACCCACCTCCACACCGGCAAGGTGCGCGACCTGTACCGGAACGAGGCAGGCGACCTCGTCATGGTCGCCAGCGACCGCATGTCCGCGTACGACTGGGTCCTGCCCACCGAGATCCCGGACAAGGGCCGCGTCCTCACCCAGCTCTCCCTGTGGTGGTTCGACCAGCTCGCCGATCTCGTGCCGAACCACGTCCTGTCCACGGAGCTCCCCGCCGGAGCCCCCGCGGACTGGGCCGGCCGCACCCTGATCTGCAAGTCGCTGCGGATGGTCCCGGTCGAGTGCGTCGCCCGCGGCTACCTCACCGGCTCCGGCCTCGCCGAGTACAACGAGTCCCGCACCGTCTGCGGCCTCGCGCTGCCCGAGGGCCTCGTCGACGGCTCCGAACTCCCGGCGCCGATCTTCACCCCCGCCACCAAGGCGGCCGTCGGAGACCACGACGAGAACGTGAGCTACGAGGAGGTGGCCCGCCAGGTCGGCGAGGAGACCGCCGACCGGCTGCGCCGCAGCACGCTGGACGTGTACAGCAGGGCCCGTGACATCGCGCGCGAGCGCGGGATCATTCTCGCCGACACGAAGTTCGAGTTCGGTTTCGCCCCCACGGCCGACGGCGGCGAGGAGCTGATCATCGCGGACGAGGTGCTGACCCCGGATTCCTCGCGCTTCTGGCCGGCCGCCACCTGGGAGCCGGGCAGGGCCCAGCCCAGTTACGACAAGCAGTTCGTGCGCGACTGGCTGACCTCACCGGCCTCCGGCTGGGACCGCCGAAGCGAGCAGCCGCCCCCGGCGCTGCCCCAGGAGATCGTGGACGCCACCCGGGCGAAGTACCTGGAGGCGTACGAACACCTCACCGGCACGCCCTGGCAGTAAGAGGAGCTCACAAAATGGGCGCCCGGCTCGCGACGCCTGGCACGCACGCTCGCTGCGTTGCCGAAATGTCCTAGTAGCTCCTTCCCCAAGCTCTTGAAGAGCAGGGGAGACCCCATCCGAGGACCTTCCGGCGCCTTGCGATCGCACGCACCAGACGCCGCGAGCCGATCGGACTCCCATTTTGTGAGCTCCTCCAAGCGACTCAGAAAACGAAGAAGCCCCCGGCCGAAAGGTCGGGGGCTTCTTGCTGAACCGAGCGGACGACCAGGTTCGAACTGGCGACCTCAACCTTGGCAAGGTTGCGCTCTACCAACTGAGCTACGTCCGCAAGCGCCGAAGCGCGAGAACCACTATACCCATCCGCGCTCGCGTGCGAGACACACCGCCGCATGTCGGTTCTCCGCCCCGAGCTTCGAGGCGGCCGCCGAGAGGCAGTTCCGTACGGTTCCCTGCGACAGTGACGCCCGCTCCGTGATCTCCGCGACCGGCGCCCCGTCGGCCGCCGGCTCCAGCGCCTCGGCCTCGCGCGCGGTCAGCGGCGAGTCCCTGGCGGAGATCGCCTCGGCCGCCAACTCCGGGTCCACGTAACGGTTTCCGGCGTGCACGGTACGGATGATCCCGGCCGGCCGCCGGGCGCTGACGGTCTTCGGTACGAAGGCCCGCACGCCCGCCGCCCGTGCCCGTTACAGATGGCCCGGCCGGCCATGACTCGTCACGATCACCGTCCGGCAGCCGGGCAGTTCGGCCCGCAGAGGTGTGGCGACACTCACACCGTCGGCGCCCGGCATCTCCAGATAGAGGACCGCCACATCGGGCTGATGGGCCCGACTCATGGCCGGCGCCGCCGGGCCGGTCGCCGCCTCCGCGACCACCACGCCGAGCAGGGCGAGGAGTTCACCGCGCGCCAACCGGAAGGAGACGCCGGCCACGGCCTCGAACCCACCGGCGTAGCTCCGCTGCAAATACGACGAAGGCCCTGGTCGAAATCGACCAGGGCCTTCGAATAATCCGATCAAGAGCGGACGACGAGATTCGAACTCGCGACCCTCACCTTGGCAAGGTGATGCTCTACCAACTGAGCCACGTCCGCATTGCTGCCGCCTATTGTACTCCCGGTAAGAAGATCCATCGGGCGGTGCGAGCACTACTCTACCCGATTCACCGTAGTGGTCGATAAGAGCGATGCAGAGCGGGTGACAGGAATTGCACACTGCGCCTTCCCCCTGGAAGGGGGATGTTCTGCTACTGAACTACACCCGCACGCTGTGTGAGGTTCGGCTTTGCGGCCTTGCCCCTCGGCGTGCTCCAGACTTTAGCCGAACTGCGGGGGTGTAGCGCAAGTCGGCGGCCGCGCGGTGCCGTCGAGGGGTGCGCGGGAGCGCCCGAAGATCGCTCCCGCGCCCGGTCATGACGACCAGTCCGGGCACCCTGCCGGGACGACCCGTCCGGAGCCGGGCCTCAACTGGCTTCGCTGAACGCCTCGTAGACCTTCTTGGGGATCCGGCCGCGGGCCGGCACCTCCATCCCGTGGGAGCGGGCCCAGGCACGCACCGCCGCCGGGTCGGGTGCGAGCGAGGTGTGCCGGTACGAGGTGGGAGTCCTGCCGCGCCTACGGGCATTTGTCTGCTTTCGGCCCGCCGTGATGTACGGCGCCAGAATCTTGCGCAGTTTCTTGGCGTTGGACTGGCTGAGGTCGATCTCGTACGACTTCCCGTCCAGGGAGAAGGTGACCGTTTCCGTCGCTGCTCCCCCGTCGATGTCGTCGAAGAGGGTGACCACTACGCGCTGAGCCACGGATATCGGTCCTTTCCTACGGCATCGGCGCGTCTGGCATGCGCTGATGCCGGCCTTCCGGCTGTCAGGAGGATGTGGGCGGATGTGAGCCGACCGGCGTCGACTGATTAGGGGCAATTCTGCATTCCCCGGTAATCATTTGTACAGCGGTGGGTGCTGCATTGTGAAGCCCATCCAATTAACTCCGCGTGTCAGCCTTCTATGTGTGTCATCGGTGAGGATTTTTTTTTGCAGGACTTTCCCCATGTGTTGTCACGCCGATATCCGGGCGTGAACGACGGTTCTCCATGTCTACCCGCGTAGAAATTCCGGCCAGGTAGGCTGAGGGGACCTGCGGGGGTCTGGGGAGCCCCCCGGAGAAACAGCCGCACCACACCACCACCGGGAGTGCCAGTGGCACGCGTCGTAGTCGACGTCATGCTCAAGCCCGAGATCCTCGACCCGCAGGGACAGGCGGTGCAGCGTGCACTGCCCCGTCTCGGCTTCGAGGGAATCGCGGACGTACGTCAGGGAAAGCGTTTCGAGCTCGAGGTCGAGGGGCCGGTCGACGACGCCGCCCTCGGTCGTATTCACGAGATGGCCGAGACTTTCCTCGCCAACACCGTCATCGAGGACTTCACCGTGAAGGTGGAGAAGGCCGAGGAGTCGAAGTGACTGCTCGTATCGGAGTCGTCACCTTTCCCGGCACGCTCGACGACAAGGACAGCCTGAGGGCCGTACGGGTCGCGGGCGCCGAACCCGTATCGCTGTGGCACCGCGACAAGGACCTGCACCAGGTCGACGCGGTCATCCTGGCGGGCGGATTCTCCTACGGCGACTATCTGCGGGCCGGAGCCATCTCCCGCTTCTCGCCGGTCATGGAGACGATCATCGAGAACGCGCGGGCGGGGATGCCGGTCCTCGGTATCTGCAACGGCTTCCAGATCCTGACCGAGGCACATCTGCTGCCCGGCGCGATGCTGCAGAACAACCACCTGCACTTCATCTGCCGCGACCAGAAGCTGCGCGTCGAGAACGCGGAGACGGCCTGGACGTCGGACTACTCCGCGGGCCAGGAGATCTCCGTACCGCTCAAGAACATGGACGGGCGTTACGTCGCCGACGAGCGCGTGCTCGACGAGCTGGAGGCGGAGGGCCGGGTCGCCTTCCGCTACCTGGACGTGAACCCCAACGGTTCGCTGCGCGACATCGCCGGCATCACCAACGCCGCGGGCAATGTCGTCGGTCTGATGCCGCACCCGGAGCACGCCGTCGAGCCGCTGATCGGCACCGGCCGCACCGACGGTCTCGGTTTCTTCACCTCGATCATCAAGAAGCTGGTCAACGCATGAGCCTGGATACGGTCAAGCACGCGGCCGAGACCCCGGACGTCGCGCAGCCCTGGAAGGAGCTCGGCCTCAAGGAGGACGAGTACGCCCGGATCCGCGAGATCCTGGGCCGCCGTCCCACCGGCGCCGAGCTCGCCATGTACTCCGTGATGTGGTCCGAGCACTGCTCGTACAAGAGCAGCAAGGTCCACCTCAAGCAGTTCGGCGAGAAGGTCCCCGCCAACGACGCGATGCTCGTCGGCATCGGTGAGAACGCCGGTGTGGTCGATGTCGGTCAGGGTTACGCGGTCACCTTCAAGGTCGAGTCGCACAACCACCCCTCGTACATCGAGCCCTACCAGGGCGCGGCGACCGGCGTCGGCGGCATCGTCCGCGACATCCTCGCCATGGGTGCCCGCCCGGTCGCGGTCGTCGACCCGCTGCGCTTCGGTGCGGCCGACCACCCCGACACCAAGCGCGTCCTGCCGGGTGTCGTCGCGGGCATCGGCGGCTACGGCAACTGCCTGGGCCTGCCGAACATCGGCGGCGAGGTCGTCTTCGACGCCTGCTACCAGGGCAACCCGCTGGTCAACGCCGGCTGCATCGGCGTGATGAAGCACGAGGACATCCACCTGGCCAAGGCCTCCGGCCCCGGCAACAAGGTGATCCTGTACGGCGCCCGCACCGGCGGCGACGGCATCGGCGGCGTCTCGGTGCTGGCCTCGGAGACCTTCGAGTCGACCGGCCCGGCGAAGCGTCCGGCCGTCCAGGTCGGTGACCCGTTCCAGGAGAAGCTCCTCATCGAGTGCACCCTGGAGATCTTCAAGGAGAAGCTGGTCGCGGGCATCCAGGACCTCGGCGGGGCGGGCCTGTCCTGCGCCACCTCCGAGCTGGCCTCCGCCGGATCCGGCGGTATGCGCGTCGAGCTGGACACCGTGCCGCTGCGCGACTCCTCCCTCTCGCCCGAGGAGATCCTCATGAGCGAGTCGCAGGAGCGCATGTGCGCGATCGTCGAGCCGCAGCACGTCGAGCGGTTCATGGAGATCTGCGAGAAGTGGGACGTCATCGCCACCGTCATCGGTGAGGTGACCGAGGGCTCCCAGCTGGAGATCTTCTGGCACGGCGAGCAGATCGTCGACGTACCGCCGAGGTCCGTCGCCCACGAGGGGCCGACGTACCACCGCCCCTTCGCCCGCCCCTCCTGGCAGGACGCGCTGCAGGCCGACGACGCCGGCAAGCTGGCCCGCCCGGCGAACGGCGCCGAGCTGCGCGAGCAGGTCCTCCGGCTGGTCGCCTCGCCGAACCAGGCGTCGAAGTCCTGGATCACGGACCAGTACGACCGGTTCGTGCAGGGCAACACCGTGCTCGCGATGCCCGAGGACGCCGGCATGGTCCGGATCGACGAGAAGTCGAACCTGGGCGTGGCCATGGCAACCGACGGCAACGGCCGGTACGCCAAGCTCGACCCGTACACCGGTGCGCAGCTCGCGCTGGCGGAGTCGTACCGCAATGTCGCCGCCTCCGGCGCCAAGCCGCTCGCGATCTCGGACTGCCTGAACTTCGGTTCGCCCGAGGACCCGGACGT
Organism: Streptomyces sp. NPDC111516; assembly: GCF_055635345.1. Taxonomy (NCBI): domain Bacteria; kingdom Bacillati; phylum Actinomycetota; class Actinomycetes; order Kitasatosporales; family Streptomycetaceae; genus Streptomyces; species Streptomyces sp. NPDC111516. The sequence continues at coordinate 453,619 of NZ_JBVKBV010000003.1, forward strand.
CATGTGGCAGTTCGCCGAGGCCACCCGCGGTCTCGCGGACGGCTGTCTGGAACTGGGCACCCCCGTGACCGGCGGCAATGTGTCGCTGTACAACCAGACCGGTGAGACGGCGATCCACCCGACGCCGGTCGTGGCCGTGCTCGGTGTGATCGACGATGTCACCCGGCGTACGCCGGTCGCCTTCGCGGAAGAGGGGCAGCTCCTCTACCTGCTGGGCGACACGCGTGAGGAGTTCGGCGGCTCGGCATGGTCCGAGGTCGTCCACGGCCACCTGGGCGGCATGCCGCCCAAGGTCGACCTGGGCCGCGAGAAGCTGCTCGGCGAGATCCTGATCTCGGCCTCCCGCGACGGCATGATCGACGCGGCGCACGACCTCTCCGACGGCGGCCTGATCCAGGCCGTCACCGAGTCCTGCCTGCGCGGCGGGAGGGGTGCCCGGCTGGTCGTGCCGGACGGTCTGGACGCGTTCACCCTCCTCTTCTCCGAGTCGGCGGGGCGCGCGGTGGTCTCCGTGCCGCGCAGCGAGGAGCTCCGGTTCAACGACATGTGCGGGGCGCGGGGGCTGCCCGTCACCCGCATCGGTGTCGTGGACGGCGAGGAGATCGAGATCCAGGGCGAGTTCAGCATTCCGCTGAGCGAGCTGCGCACGGCGCACGAGGAGACCATTCCGGCTCTGCTCGCCTGACACATCGCCGCTGTGGAGGACGGCCCCGCCCGGTTCATGTTCCCCGGGCGGGGCCGTCCTGTGCCTTCGCCGGTACGGGAGATACGCGGGCGTACGGGGAGGAATCGGACCCGGGCCGCCATTGCTCCGAGCTTTGAAAATGTAGTTGGTCAATAAATGATCTGAGATCAATCTTCATCCTGGTACAGTGAGGCCATGACTGAGGGGATGAGTCTGCGCGAGCGCAAGAAGCTCCAGACGCGACACCGTCTGCTGACCGTCGCCACGGAGCTCTTCGCGGAGCGCGGCTTCGACAAGGTCTCGGTCGCCGAGATCGCCGAAGCGGCCGAGGTGTCGAAGATGACCGTCTTCAACTACTTCGCGACCAAGGAAGACCTCGTCCTCGCTCCCATGGAGGAGCACGTCGGCGATGTCGCGCGGGTGGTCCGGGACCGGGCAACCCGTGAGTCCGCGGTGGCCGCGGTGCGGCGTCAGTTCCTGGCCGCCGTCGAGGCCCGTGACCCCTCGGCCGGGATGAGCGACGCGCCGGTGGTACTCGGGCTGTGCCGGCTGATCCAGGAGACCCCGGCGCTGCTCATCCGGGCCCACGCCTTCTCGATGCGCTCCTTCGACCTGCTCGCCGACGTCCTGGTGAAGGAGGGGGAGGAGCCGCCCATCGCCCGGATCGCGGCCGCCCAGCTGATCGCCACCCGCAACTCCCTCATCGGCGTGAACCAACTGCGGCTGCTGGCGGGGGAGCGGGCGGACGCGGTCGCGCCGGATGCCGTCGCGCTCGCCGAGCGTGGCTTCGAGCTCCTGGACAAGGGGCTCGGCGAGTTCGCCGCCCGGCGCTGATCCCCCGGCGGGCCGGCCGCGCTCAGGGTGTGTCCGTCCGGGCCCCGACCGGCCACAGGCCCTGTACTGCCCGATCTGCCGGGCACCCTACGGGCCTCGCCCACCATTGTCAGCGGCGTCGCGGCCAATCGTGGGCGAGGTCGTTAGGCTCCTGGACCATGCCGCCGTCCCAGAAACGAGCCCGCCGCTACGACCCGGTCAGGACCCGAGCCGCGGTCCTGGCGCAGTTCGCCCATGTCCGGGAGGCCGTCCGCACGCTGACGCCCGAACAGCTTGCGTTGCCGACCCGGCTCGGCGACTGGACCGTGCGCGAACTGGCCGTACACCTGACCATGGGGCTCTTGCACGTCACCCGGAGCCTGGAGCTGCCCGAACCCGCCGCGCCGAAGCCCGAGCTGACGCTCCTCGAATGGCCGTTCTCGACCGCGGACCGGGCCGCGCGCATCGCCGACGACACCAGGGCGCTCGCCGCGGACCGGCCGGATCTGGACGCGCTGTACGGGGAAGTCGCCGCGCGGTTCGAGGAGCTGGTGCCCGGCGACCCCGGGAGCCGGCTGCTGCCGACCCGGGTCGGCACGATGCGACTGGCCGACTTCCTGGTCACCCGTACCGTCGAACTCGTCGTGCACACCGACGATCTGAACGAGGCGGCCGGCCTCGGCATCCCGTACGACCGGCAGGCCCTCGCCGTATGCACCCGGCTGCTCGCCGACGCCCTCGCGGAGAAGGCACCGGGCGGCTCGGTCGAGGTGCGCGTACCGCCGTTCGCCGTCGTCCAGTGTGTCCAGGGCCCCAAGCACACCCGGGGTACGCCGCCCAATGTCGTCGAGACCGATCCGCTGACCTGGATCCGGCTCGCCACCGGGCGTACGGAGTGGGCGTCGGCGCTCGACGCGGCGAAGGTCGGCGCCAGCGGCGAGCGCGCCGATCTCGCCACTCTGCTGCCCCTGATGGGCTGAGTACGGTCGCCCGTCCACGGCCCTCCGAGAAGCCGCATACCGGGCTCCCCGGTGTGAGGCTCACCACGAAACGGGCGTTCGGCCGGACTCCGCGTCGAGGTGCCGATCGGTTCACCGAGCGCCACCACCGGGCCCCGGCGGCCGCCGCGCCCCGAGTGGCCGGAACCAATCGGTAACCGGCCGCTGGTCAGGGCGCCGACCGCCCTGTGGCCGTTCCGCACCCCGTGCCGTACCTCGTCCCGTACCTCACCGCACCCCGGACGCGATCACTCCCAGTGATCATCCGAAGCCGCCCCCGAACCACCCCTGGGAGTGCTTCCCCGGTGCTCGGGCCCGGTATCCCGAATTCGGACCAGTGGTCGATCTCGCCTACACTCGGTGGCGTGCCCCGTGGTGATGGACGACTCAACCACGACCTGCTCCCCGGAGAGAAAGGCCCCCAGGACGCTTGCGGCGTCTTCGGTGTCTGGGCTCCGGGCGAAGAGGTCGCCAAGCTCACCTATTTCGGCCTGTATGCCCTGCAGCACCGTGGACAGGAGTCCGCGGGTATCGCAGTGAGCAACGGGTCCCAGATCCTGGTATTCAAGGACATGGGACTGGTCTCGCAGGTCTTCGACGAAACGTCTCTGGGATCTCTCCAGGGCCATATCGCGGTCGGTCATGCCCGCTACTCCACCACCGGTGCCTCGGTGTGGGAGAACGCGCAGCCGACGTTCCGTGCGACCGCGCACGGCTCGATCGCCCTGGGCCACAACGGCAACCTGGTCAATACGGCCCAGCTCGCCGGGATGGTCGCCGACCTGCCCCGCCAGGACGGACGCGCCACCCAGGTCGCCGCGACGAACGACACCGATCTGGTGACCGCGCTGCTCGCCGGCCAGACCGACGACGACGGCAAGCCGCTCACCATCGAGGAGGCCGCCGCCAAGGTGCTTCCCGATGTGAAGGGCGCCTTCTCGCTCGTCTTCATGGACGAGCACACCCTCTACGCCGCCCGTGATCCGCAGGGCATCCGCCCGCTGGTTCTCGGCCGGCTGGAGCGCGGCTGGGTGGTGGCCTCCGAGTCCGCCGCCCTCGACATCTGCGGTGCCAGCTTCGTCCGCGAGATCGAGCCGGGCGAACTCGTCGCCATCGACGAGAACGGCCTGCGCACCTCGCGCTTCGCGGAAGCGAAGCCCAAGGGATGTGTCTTCGAGTACGTCTACCTGGCCCGCCCCGACACCGACATCGCCGGGCGCAATGTCTACCTCTCCCGGGTGGAGATGGGCCGCAAGCTGGCCGCCGAGGCTCCCGTCGAGGCCGATCTGGTCATAGCGACACCGGAATCCGGCACCCCCGCTGCCATTGGATACGCGGAGGCCAGTGGCATCCCGTTCGGCGCCGGACTGGTGAAGAACGCCTACGTCGGCCGGACCTTCATCCAGCCGTCCCAAACCATCCGCCAGCTGGGCATCCGGCTGAAGCTGAACCCGCTCAAGGAAGTCATCAAGGGCAAGCGCCTGGTGGTCGTCGACGACTCGATCGTCCGCGGCAACACCCAGCGCGCGCTGGTCCGGATGCTCCGCGAGGCCGGCGCCGCCGAGATCCACATCCGGATCTCGTCCCCGCCGGTGAAGTGGCCCTGCTTCTTCGGGATCGACTTCGCGACCCGCGCCGAGCTGATCGCCAACGGCATGACGGTCGACGAGATCTGCACGTCGATGGGTGCCGACTCGCTCGCGTACATCTCGCTCGACGCGATGATCGAGGCGACGACGATCGCCAAGCCGAACCTGTGCCGCGCCTGCTTCGACGGTGAGTACCCGATGGAGCTGCCGGACCCGGAGCTGCTCGGCAAGCAGCTGCTGGAGACCGAGCTGGCGGCAGGCCCCGCGGCGACCGCGGCGGCCGACGCACTGCGTCGTCCGTGACGGTCCAGCCGTACCCCCTGGCCACCAGCCCCGTATTTCCACACGAAAGATCCCAGGCAATGTCTGAGACAACAGGTGCTTCCTACGCGGCAGCGGGCGTCGACATCGAGGCCGGCGACCGTGCCGTCGAGCTGATGAAGGAGTGGGTGAAGAAGACGCGCCGTCCCGAGGTCCTCGGCGGCCTCGGCGGTTTCGCCGGACTCTTCGACGCCTCGGCCCTCAAGCGTTACGAACGTCCGCTGCTCGCCTCCGCCACCGACGGCGTCGGCACGAAGGTCGACCTCGCCCGGAAGATGGGCGTGTACGACACGATCGGCCACGACCTCGTCGGCATGGTCGTCGACGACCTGGTCGTCTGCGGGGCCGAGCCGCTCTTCATGACCGACTACATCTGCGTCGGCAAGGTGCACCCCGAGCGTGTCGCGGCCATCGTGAAGGGCATCGCCGAAGGCTGTGTCCTCGCGGGCTGCGCCCTCGTCGGCGGCGAGACCGCCGAGCACCCGGGCCTCCTCGGTCCGGACGACTTCGATGTCGCGGGCGCCGGTACGGGCGTGGTCGAGGCCGACCACCTGCTCGGCCCGGAACGTATCCGTAAGGGTGACGCGGTGATCGCCATGGCGTCGTCCGGTCTTCACTCCAACGGGTACTCGCTCGTCCGGCACGTGGTCTTCGACCGGGCCGGCTGGGCGCTGGACCGCGAGGTCGAGGAGTTCGGTCGGACGCTCGGCGAGGAGCTCCTGGAGCCCACCAAGATCTACTCGCTGGACTGCCTGGCCCTGACCCGCACGACCGAGGTGCACGGCCTCAGCCATGTCACCGGCGGCGGCCTGGCCAACAACCTGGCCCGGGTCATCCCGGACAGGCTGCACGCCCGGGTCGACCGTTCCACCTGGACGCCCGGCGCGGTCTTCGACCTGGTCGGCAAGGCCGGTCAGGTCGAGCAGCTGGAGCTGGAGAAGACGCTCAACATGGGCGTCGGCATGATCGCGATCGTTCCGGCCGAGTCCGTGGACGTGGCATTGACGACGCTGGCCGACCGCGGGGTCGACTCCTGGGTCGCGGGCGAGATCACGGAGCGCGGGACACACACCTCGGGCGCGGAGCTCGTGGGCGGGTACGCGCGATAGGCACGGGGCCACCGGGGACGCCCGGTGGCCGCTGCGTAATCTCCGTACCCGAGAGATGTCCTCATGTCCTCAATCGCCGACCGGCCCGGGTTCAGCCGCTCGGCATGCGACGGAACCCCGTTCCGGCCCGTGGTCGGAGCGGACCGGAGCAGCCCGGATCTGCCGGATCGCAGCAGCACGGAAGAACCGGAGCGGGGTAGCACAGAACCCGGTCCGGGGCGGGCCCGGACCGGGTTGATGTGTCAGCGCGAGGTCAAGCGCCGCGGCGCTTGGACGACGGACCGGACTTGTCGTCCTCGTCCTCGTCCTCGTCGTCGTTGTACAGATCCGCGTACTGTGCGTACGGGTCATCTTCCTCGTCGTCGTCCTCGAACGGCTCTGCGTTCGGTGGCTGACTCGAAGGCGATGCGCCCAGCTCATTGGCCAGACGCGACAGGTCAGTCCCGCCGCTGCTGTACTTCAGCTGGCGGGCGACCTTGGTCTGCTTGGCCTTTGCCCGGCCGCGCCCCATGGCTCGACCCCCTCGGTGACGGGGCTCGACGGCCCCAGAGTCTTGACACGCGTTCATGTTTCAGGACGGACTCTCGGTAGAGAGACCGTGCCCGTAGGGCTTTAACGGTACCTGCTTCCGCGGCCATACGGTACGCCGCCCGCATCACGCACCCCGGAAGAGGACCGGCGAGAAGCCCTGTCCTCGCTGGTCAACTGCGATTTTAACCTCTTCTCGGCATGCGACCCGCCGACCGACGTGAGTCTTGTCTCGCCGGCCGGCGGGCGGGCGAGACGCCGACCGGCGAGGACGCCGGGTGAGGAACCGCGACCGTCGGTTACGAAGCGGTGCGGCGCGCCTCGGCCATGCGCTGCTCGGCAATCCGGTCGGCTGCGGCGGCCGGCGGAATGCCGTCTGCCTTCGCACGTGCGAATATGGCCAGCGTTGTGTCGAAGATCTTCGACGCCTTGGCCTTGCACCGGTCGAAGTCGAAGCCGTGCAGCTCGTCGGCGACCTGGATGACACCGCCCGCGTTCACCACGTAGTCGGGTGCGTACAGGATCGACCGGTCGGCGAGATCCTTCTCGACGCCGGTGTGCGCGAGCTGGTTGTTGGCCGCGCCGCACACCACCTTGGCGGTGAGTGCCGGAACGGAGTCGTCGTTCAGGGCGCCGCCGAGCGCGCACGGGGCGTAGATGTCGAGGCCCTCGGTACGGATCAGTGCGTCGGTGTCCGCGGCGACGGCGACCTCGGGGTGCAGCCCGGTGACGCGGCGCACGGACTCGTCCCGCACATCCGTGATCACGACCTCGGCACCGTCCGAGAGCAGATGCTCGACCAGGTGGTGACCGACCTTGCCGACTCCGGCGACCCCCACTTTTCGGCCACGCAGCGTCGGGTCGCCCCAGAGGTGCTGGGCGGAGGCCCGCATGCCCTGGAAGACACCGAACGCGGTGAGGACCGAGGAGTCGCCGGCGCCGCCGTTCTCGGGGGAGCGGCCGGTGGTCCAGCGGCACTCGCGGGCGATGACATCCATGTCGGCGACATAGGTGCCGACGTCGCAGGCCGTGACATAGCGGCCGCCGAGCGAGGCCACGCACCGGCCGTAGGCCAGCAGCAGTTCCGTCCGTCGGGCCCCCTCGATCTGCGCCGAGTCGCCGATGATCACTGCCTTGCCGCCGCCGTGGTCGAGACCGGCCATGGCGTTCTTGTACGACATACCGCGCGACAGGTTCAGCGCATCCGCGACGGCCTCCTCCTCGGAGGCGTACGGGTAGAAGCGGGTACCGCCGAGGGCCGGGCCCAGAGCGGTGGAGTGGATGGCGATGACGGCCTTGAGTCCGCTGGCACGGTCCTGGCAGAGCACGACTTGTTCGTGGCCCCCCTGATCCGAGTGGAACAGGGTGTGCAGTACATCGAAAGGCGCGCCGGTCACATCGGTCACTGTGGTGACTCCCAAGTACGAAGCGGCGGAGGACCCTCCTGAAGGTGGGGAGGGCCGCGGACCGGCCGGCACGGCCGGTCCGACTGGGCAAGAGCGTAAGTCCTACGCGGAGGTAGATCTGTTCCAGTGCCGAGGATCACCCCCGGCGGAGTACGGGCATGACACGATTTGCTGCATGTCGGTGGTGTCTTCGGTGCTCGTCCCTTACGCGTCCTACCTCCGGGTGTACGAGCCGCTGGCCGCCTTCCCGGAGCCCGAACGCGCCCACTGGGCCCGCTACGCCGGACGCTCGCACATACCCACGGCCCAGGACGAACTGCGCCGCTCGCTGGCCGACTTGGTGGCCACGCCGCCGGTCGGCGTGCCGGTGCACGAGAGCGGGGACGCGTTCGTCGCCGAGGTCGACGGTGTGGTGTGCGTCTGTCCGTGGCGGACCAGACTGCGCGGCTGGCTGGCGCTGGACGAGCTGATGGAGATGTTCCCGGGGCCGGTGCTGGACGCGGTGCTGCCGCCGGTGGTGCGCGGGCAGGCGGTGGCGGACCACGAGCGGTGGGCGGAGCGCAATCCGGACGCCAGGCCCTGGATCCTCACCTCCGTGTGGCAGGTCCCGGTGCGCTGGTTCGTGCTCTTCTCCGACGAGGAGCGGGAGTACACGGCGACGAGTGAGGACGGTGAGCCGCCCGTGCTGCGTTATCGGACGCCGATGGTCCAGGCCCGGCGCCGGCTGGCCAGGACGCTGAAGACGCTGCGCGAGACCGTGGACGAAGGTCCGCTGACCGAGGGGCTCGTGGACGTGGGGCGCTGGCTGGAGGAGTTCCATCCGCGCGCACTGGTCGAACTGGACTACGGCGGTCTGGTGCACGCGCTGCCGGCGGAGCAGCTCGCCGGGGACCGGTCGGCCGCCGATGTGGCCGAGGGCCTCGCGGCGCTGCGGGCCGGCGATACCGAGGGGGCGAGTGAGGCGTACGGACGGTTGGCGGAGCGCTGGCGGGCAGTGAAAGACCGTCAATTCGCGAACTGACAGGGGCTCGTCCGCGTCTGAACCTGTGACCTGAGTGACACGTGAGGCTGAAGAGGCGGAAGCCTACCTCAGTGGTCCTAGGACCTACGTCCTGAACCGGGCCTTTGCCTCAAGCGTGATGGATAGCACTAACGGGGCTCTTGCGCCCTTCCCTACTCCTCGTGCCAAAATAGGACAAGGAGTCCGGGGAGGGCTCCATCCGTCCAACTGTGGGCGGATCGCTCAGCATTGCACGCTATGGGGGGTCTGATGGCTCCTGATCGCTCTGTGACTGATCGTCACAGTGGTGTGACTGTCCGCTATGGCATGGTCCATCGGCTTCCGTCGCTGATGAACACCTGGGAGGGCAATTCCATCGGTTTGGCCGACGTGGCTGGACGGATGGTGTAGTTGTAGTGCCGAGGACAAGCCGTTCGTCCTATAACCGACTCGGCCTGCGTCCGCCATTTCGGGCAACGCGGGTCAAGGTGCAGAATTTAGAGGAAAGAACCGAGATGGTTCGGTTCTCCCGAGGAGGCCGCTCATGACCGCTCGCACCCCTGATGCCGAGCCGCTGCTGACCCCGGCTGAGGTTGCCACGATGTTCCGCGTGGACCCGAAGACGGTTACCCGCTGGGCCAAGGCGGGCAAGCTCACGTCCATCCGCACGCTCGGTGGACATCGCCGGTACCGCGAGGCAGAGGTCCGCGCACTGCTTGCGGGTATTCCGCAGCAGCGCAGCGAGGCCTGACACACCCCCTGTCGCCGCGTCACAACTGGGCTTTCGGGTCCCCCAACCCGTACATGCCCACCCATAGCTCCAAATGACGGGCGCCCGCCCCAACGGGCGCCATACCTGTGCCGTGGGTACGTCATTCGATCGCGCTGGACTCCGCCGGGTCCAGCGCGATCTTTTTTGTGCGCTCGAAGTCCTGGATCCCCGTGATCGCCCCGGGGCCTTCCGGCGGTCCTGCGGCCCTCACCGTCCGTGCCCTCCGGGGCGGTTCCGGGCGGCTCCTGCGCCGTTGAAAACCGGGCGTCCGGTTGGCTCCGGCCGGGAGTCGGTCACGATGCCGTGCGAGCTTGCGCGGGTCTGTGCGGGAGTGTTGCCGGCTGCCCGGGGAAGCCGGGCCGTGACGGTCCGGAAGGTCCCGCAGCGCTTCCGTCCGAGGGTGCAATTGCACATATTAAATTCACCAGTTGTAGGAAGGGCGTAAAGTCCCCCCTTCTCAAAACTCATTCGGTGACTCCCGTCACACTGCATGAGTCTTGCCAAGTGCGAGCCCGGCACCTCCGGGAGGCGGGTCGCCTCGCCATTGGTCGCCCGATCGAGGGGCTTTCGTCCCGGGCCGCCGAGACCGCTTCCTGGCGCCGCGCGCCGGACCGGCGACCCTCGGGACGGGGGAGTGGTCCGGGAGGCCGTCACGGGCCCCATGGCGGGCCGCAGGGGCCGATGGTGGATCGGACGGTGGCGAGTGAGGTGGCGTAAGGCCGACCGGATGGGCGCGCAGGGGCGCGCGGATCTCATGCCCGGCGGACGCCGTCATACGCCCCACCTCCCGGTGGACCGCCGCCCCGCGCGGAGGAACGCGGAGGAACAGGGGCGGTCCTGCTGTCTGAGTACTCGCCGGCAGTTGCCGGAGTCAAGACGCGCGAAAGCCCGGATCCAGAAGGATCCGGGCTTTCGATACTGCGGTCCTGACGGGATTTGAACCCGCGGCCTCCACCTTGACAGGGTGGCGAGCACTCCAAACTGCTCCACAGGACCAGGTTTTCGCGGCTGCCTTGCGGCTGGCTGCGAAGACAGACTGTACAGCAGGTCAGAGGGTCCGGTCGACCTCACCGAAGGTGGTGACTCCGTTACGGCTCCGGCCCCGGTCCGTACGCCTGCGGACCAGGCCGGTCCGTACGGCTTTCCCACCGCTGCGGTCCGGGCCGTCTCAGGGAGCCGCCGCGTCGATCGCCTTCACGATCCGCTTGTCGGAGACGGGGTAGGCCGTCCCCAGGGCGTGCGCGAAATAGCTGACCCGGAGCTCCTCGATCATCCAGCGGATGTCCAGGACCTCCTGAGGCACGGGCCTGCCCTGCGGCATCTGTTCGAGCAGCCAGGCGTACTCGTCCTGCATCTCGTGGACCTTCTCCATGCGCGTGGTGTCGCGCTGGACGGCCGTCGGCATCTGCTGGAGTCGACGGTCCGCAGCGACCAGATAGCGCATGAGGTCGGGCAGCCTGCGCAGCCCGGTCGCGGTGACGAAGCCCGGTGGCACGAGGGCCGCGAGCTGGGTTCGTACATCGGTGACGTTGTCGACCAGGACCAGGCTGTTGGTGGCCTTCAGGCGCCGCTCGCAGGACTGCCAGGCGGCCAGCACCTGCTGGACCTGCTTGACCGCGTGCTCGGTCAGGGCGACGAGGTCGGCGCGCACCTTGTCGTACAGCTTCCGGAACGACTCCTCGTCCCACGCCGGGCCGCCGTGCGCGCCGATCAGCCGGTCGGCGGCCGCCGTCGCGCAGTCCTCGAAGAGCGCCTGGATGGAGCCGTGCGGATTGCGGGACAGGGCCAGCTTCTGCTGGTTCGTCAGCTTGTCCGAGGCGAACTTCGCAGGGTTCACCGGGACGTTCAGCAGGATCAGCTTCCGGGTGCCGCGCCACATCGCCTGCTGCTGCTCGGCCTCGGTGTCGAAGAGCCGTACGGCCACGGTCCCGCCCTGGTCCACGAGCGCCGGGTACGCCTTGACCGGCTGCCCGGCCCGGCGGGTTTCGAAGATCCGGTTCAGCGTGCCGATCGTCCAGTCCGTGAGGCCCGAACGCTCGATGGACTCGCCCGAGGGCCCCGCGGTTGCCGCGGCGGCCTTGGAGAGGGCCTGACGGGCCTTGGGGCGCAGCTGGAGCCTCAGCGCCTCCAGATCCTTGTCCTCGGCCACCTTGCGGCGCCGCTCGTCGACGATCCGGAACGTGATCTTGAGGTGGTCCGGGATCCGGGAGAGGTCGAAGTCGTCGGCGGAGACCGGGACCCCGACCATCTGCTGGAGCTCACGCGCGAGGGTGACCGGCAGCGGCTCCTGCAGCGGCACCGCCCGGTCCAGGAACTTGCCCGCGTAGTTCGGCGCGGGGACGTAGTGCCGGCGGATCGGCTTGGGCAGCGAGCGGATCAGCTCGGTGACCACTTCCTCGCGCAGGCCCGGGATCTGCCAGTCGAAGCCCTCGGCGGTGACCTGGTTGAGCACCTGGAGCGGGATGTGGACGGTCACACCGTCGGCGTCCGCGCCGGGCTCGAACTGGTACGTGACGCGGAACTTGAGCTTCCCCTGCCGCCAGGAGTCCGGGTAGTCGTCCTTGGTGACGGCCCCGGCCTTCTCGTTGATGAGCATCGAGCGCTCGAAGTCCAGCGCGTCCGGCTCGTCGCGGCGCTTGTGCTTCCACCAGGAGTCGAAGTGCGCCCCGGAGACCACGTGCTCGGGGATGCGCTGGTCGTAGAAGTCGAAGAGCGTCTCGTCGTCCACGAGGATGTCGCGGCGTCGGGCGCGGTGCTCCAGCTCCTCGACCTCGCCGAGGAGTTTGCGGTTGTCGTGGAAGAACTGGTGGTGCGTCCGCCAGTCGCCCTCGACCAGGGCGTTGCGGATGAACAGATCGCGAGACGTCTCGGCGTCGATACGGCCGAAATTGATCTTGCGCTGGGCGACGATCGGCACCCCGTACAGCGTGACCCGCTCGTACGCCATCACCGCCGCCTGGTCCTTCTCCCAGTGCGGCTCGCTGTAGGTGCGCTTCAGCAGATGCTGGGCCAGCGGCTCGATCCACTCCGGCTCGACCCTGGCGTTTACCCGCGCCCACAGCCGGGACGTCTCGACCAGCTCGGCCGACATCACGAACCGTGGCTGCTTCTTGAAGAGCGCCGACCCGGGGAAGACCGCGAACTTGGCGCTGCGGGCACCCAGGTACTCGTTCTTCTCGGTGTCCTTCAGACCGATGTGCGAGAGCAGCCCGGCCAGCAGCGAGGTGTGCACCGACTGCTCGGGCGCGTCCTCCTGGTTGAGTTCGATGCCCATCTGCTTCGCGACCGTACGCAGCTGCGCGTAGATGTCCTGCCATTCGCGGATGCGCAGGAAGTTCAGGTACTCCTGCTTGCACATCCGGCGGAAGCTGGACGAGCCGCGCTCCTTCTGCTGCTCGCGGATGTACCGCCACAGATTCAGGAACGCCAGGAAGTCGGACGTCTCGTCCTTGAAGCGGGCGTGCTGCTGATCGGCCTGCGTCTGCTTCTCCGAGGGCCGCTCGCGCGGGTCCTGGATGGAGAGCGCCGCCGCGATCACCATGACCTCGCGGACACAGCCGTTGCGCTCGGCCTCGATGACCATGCGGGCCAGACGCGGGTCGACGGGCAGCTGCGAGAGCTTCCGGCCGAGCTGGGTGAGCCGCTGCCCCTTCTTCCCCTCCCGGGGGGACTTCTCCTCCGGATCCAGTGCGCCGAGCTCCTGGAGGAGCTGGATGCCGTCGCGGATGTTGCGGTGGTCCGGCGGGTCGATGAAGGGGAACTTCTCGATGTCGCCGAGGCCGGCTGCGGTCATCTGGAGGATGACGGAGGCGAGGTTCGTACGCAGGATCTCGGGGTCGGTGAACTCCGGACGGGTCAGGAAGTCGTCCTCGGAGTACAGCCGGATGCAGATGCCGTCCGACGTACGGCCGCAGCGGCCCTTGCGCTGGTTGGCGCTGGCCTGCGAGATCCGCTCGATCGGCAGCCGCTGGACCTTGGTGCGGTGGCTGTAGCGGGAGATCCGGGCGTTGCCCGGGTCGATCACGTACTTGATGCCGGGAACGGTCAGCGACGTCTCGGCGACGTTGGTCGCCAGCACGATCCTGCGGACGATGCCGTTGGGGGTCCGCTGGAAGACCCGGTGCTGCTCGGCGTGCGAGAGGCGGGCGTAGAGGGGGAGGACCTCGGTGTGGCGGAGATTCTTCTTGTTCAGCGCGTCCGCGGTGTCACGGATCTCGCGCTCGCCGGAGAGGAAGACCAGGACGTCGCCCGGACCCGCCGACTGCAGCTCGTCGACGGCGTCGCAGATCGCGGTGATCTGGTCGCGGTCGGAGTCTTCACCCTCTTCTTCGAGCAGGGGGCGATAACGGACCTCCACGGGGTACGTACGCCCGCTGACCTCGACGATCGGCGCCTCGCCGAAGTGGCGCGCGAACCGCTCCGGGTCGATTGTCGCCGACGTGATGACGACCTTCAGATCCGGGCGCTCGGGCAGCAGCCTGGCCAGATAACCGAGCAGGAAGTCGATGTTCAGCGACCGCTCGTGGGCCTCGTCGATGATGATCGTGTCGTACGCGCGGAGCTCGCGGTCCGTCTGGATCTCGGCGAGCAGGATGCCGTCCGTCATCAGCTTGACGAACGTCGCGTCGGGGTTCACCTGGTCGGTGAAGCGGACCTTCCAGCCGACCGTCTCGCCCAGCGGAGCCTTCAGCTCGTCGGCGATGCGCTCGGCGACCGTACGGGCCGCGATCCGGCGCGGCTGGGTGTGCCCGATCATGCCCCGGACACCACGCCCCAGCTCCATACAGATCTTCGGGATCTGCGTGGTCTTGCCCGAGCCGGTCTCCCCGGCGACGATCACGACCTGGTGGTCGCGTATCGCCTCCAGGATCTCGTCCTTCTTCTGACTGACCGGGAGCTGTTCCGGGTAGGACACGACGGGCATCCGCTCGGCGCGCAGCGCGAGCCGCCCGGCTGCCTTTCCGGCCTCGGTGGCGATCTCGTCCAGCACGGACTGGCGGGCCTCGGGCTTACGGATACGGCGCGCCCCTTCGAGACGGCGGCCGAGCCGGTGCGCATCGCGGAGCGAGAGCTGCCCGAGCTGTGACTGGAGATCAGCGAAGGAAGTAGACATACGGGTCCCAGGATCGCACCCGGGCCCGATGAACGGCGAACGCATTTTGTGCGGTCCTGGTCACCGGACCGGCACTGCGCGGAGGCGCGGGATCACAGCACGTACCATTTCGGGCAGCTGATCAACCGTTGCCTCTGTCCGGAAAGGCCGGTCGCCGTGTCCGTGTCCGTGTCCCGTACGCAGTGGTGCTGCCTGGTGGCGGTGCTCGCGGTCGTGCTGGGGCTGTTCTGCGGACCCGCGACAGCCGTCACGGGTGTCGCGGCCGGCGGCGGAAGGCCGGTGGCTTCGGACGGCCCCGTCGAGGATGCCGTTTCGGATGCCCCCGGGGCGGTCGTCGCGTCGGCCATGGACGGGCACCGGACTCCGGGGTGCGGCAAGAGCCGGAAGCACGAGGACGGCGAGCCGGCTCTGCCGGGCCGGGTCCGCGCGGCGCACGACCAGGCGCCCGGACTCGCCCAGTGGGGTCTGCCCGCCGCCACCGGACAGGGACCGGTGCACCCGCCCGTACGGATAGGGCTGCGCGGCCCCGTTTCCGCCGCCCCCACTCCGGTCGAGCTCTCCGTACTGAGGGTGTAGACGGCGCCTCCCGCCCGGCCGTTTCTCATCCCTCCCGCATCGCCAGCACGGAGTCCCGCATGTCCAAGCCCAAGCCCACATCCTCGTCCTCACGTACGAAGGCGTCGTCGTCCAAGAAGCCGCTGATCTACGGCGCCGGAGTCGTCCTCGCCGCTTCGCTGCTCGGCCTCGTGTCCTACTGGGCCACCGCCCCCGACCACTCCTCTCCCTCCTCCTCGTCGGTCGCCGATGCCACCACCGACCCGGACACCGGCGTCTACCCGGAGCTGGCCGGGCTCGCCCGGCGTGACGCCGGTGACAAGCTCGCGCAGGGCCGGGTGGACGCACCCGTCGTCCTCATCGAGTACGCCGACTTCAAGTGCGGCTACTGCGGCAAGTTCGCCCGCGACACCGAACCCGCCCTGGTGAAGAAGTACGTCGACAACGGCACCCTGCGCATCGAGTGGCGGAACTTCCCGATCTTCGGCGCCGAGTCCGAGGCCGCCGCCCGGGCCGCCTGGGCCGCCGGACAGCAGGACCGCTTCTGGCAGTTCCACCGTGCCGCGTACGCCGAGGGGGCCAAGGAGAAGGGATTCGGCAAGGACCGGCTGAAGGTGCTGGCCCAGCAGGCGGGCGTGCCGGACCTCGACCGGTTCGCGCGCGACACGGACAGCTCCGCCGCCTCCGCCGCGGTGGGCAAGGACCAGGAACAGGGGTACGGGATCGGAGCGACCTCCACCCCTTCGTTCCTGATCAACGGCCGCCCGATCGCCGGAGCCCAGCCGACGGAGACCTTCACCCGGGCCATCGAGGCGGCCGCCGAGAAGGCCCGCGGCACCGAGGACGCCAAGACCGGTGGCCACACCCAAGGCGCCGAGGACGGCGCGAAATGACGGCTGACATCGGCTACTTCGCGGCCTTCCTCGGCGGACTGCTCGCCCTGGTCAGCCCGTGCAGCGCTCTGCTGCTGCCCGCCTTCTTCGCGTACTCCATCGACTCCACCTCACGGCTCCTGGCCCGCACCGGCATCTTCTACGCCGGTCTGGCCACCACCCTGGTCCCGCTCGGCGCCGCGGGTTCGTACGCCGGACGGCTCTTCTACAGCCACCGCGACGCGCTCGTCCTCGGCGCCGGGTGGCTGATCATCGTGCTCGGCGTCGCGCAGATCGTGGGTCTGGGCTTCGCCTCGCGCCGGATCGCCGCGCTGAGCGGCCGGATCCGCCCGACCACGGCCGTATCCGTCTACGCGCTGGGGGCCGTATACGGACTGGCCGGTTTCTGCGCGGGACCGATCCTCGGCAGCGTCCTCACCGTCGCGGCGGTCAGCGGCAGCCCGGTCTACGGCGGACTGCTGCTCGCCGTCTACGCCCTGGGCATGGCGGTACCGCTCTTTCTGCTCGCCCTGCTCTGGGAACGCTTCGACCTGGGCCGCCGGGCCTGGCTGCGCGGCCGCACTTTCCGGATCGGCCGCTTCGAGCTGCACACCACGACGCTGCTGTCGGGGCTCTTCTTCGTCGGGCTCGGCGCGCTGTTCCTCGCGTACGACGGGACGACCGCGCTGCCCGGGCTGCTGAATGTGGACGACTCGTTCGCCGTCGAGCAGTGGGCCCAGCGCATCGGCGAGCACGTGCCGGACGTCATGGTGCTGGTGGCCGTGGTCGTGGTGGTGCTGCTGGTGCTGGCGGTACGGGCGTGGCGCGGCCGGGGCGTGAACTCGGCGGATCGGGAAGAGGCCTGACACGGCGAAGGCCCCGTCCATCGGACGGGGCCTTCGGGTGGTGGCTGGGGCCGGGATCGAACCGGCGACCTATCGCTTTTCAGGCGATCGCTCGTACCAACTGAGCTACCCAGCCACGCAGCTCAAAAGGGCTGCAGCGGTCCTGACGGGATTTGAACCCGCGGCCTCCACCTTGACAGGGTGGCGAGCACTCCAAACTGCTCCACAGGACCAAGCTGTTGTGCGACTAAGTGTCGCACAAGGTGGTGCGTGCCCCCAACGGGATTCGAACCCGTGCTACCGCCTTGAAAGGGCGGCGTCCTGGGCCACTAGACGATGAGGGCAGAACTGCTTGTACTGCTGCTTCTGTGTCTGTCGCCCCGGAGGGCGTCAGAAGCATGTGACTGCGCTTCCCCTCAAGAGGTTCCACTTTTCCTTCAACCTCTGGGGTCTCAGAACGGTCAAGCCCTGACCGGCGCCCTTGGGCACGTCGGAGACTGTACTACGGCGTTTCGACGTCAGCCAAACCGAATAGGCGAAGGGGTCGCTCCGGTCGGCTTCTCCCCCTGTGGATGGCGGCTGACCTGGGCCGCCGCCCGTGCGGGGCCGGGCGGCACGCCGGGCGGCACACGGTGTGCGGTGCGGTCCGGGGCTCGCCGATCCGGCGTACGGGACAATGGCGGGGTGCTGGAGATGACGCGCGAAGAGTTCGAAGAACTGGTCGCCGAGGCGCTGGACCGCATCCCGCCGGAGCTGACGCGGCTGATGGACAACGTCGCGGTGTTCGTCGAGGACGAACCGGACCCGGGCGATCCGCAGCTGCTCGGGCTGTACGAGGGCACGCCGCTGACCGATCGCGGCGAGTGGTACGCGGGGGTGCTGCCGGACCGGATCACCATCTACCGCGGGCCGACGCTGCGGATGTGCGAGTCGCGCGAGGACGTAGTGGTCGAGACCGAGATCACGGTCGTTCATGAGATCGCCCACCACTTCGGCATCGATGACGAGAGGCTGCACGCGCTCGGCTACGGATGAGCGCGCGGGCGCCGCGCGGGCAGGGTGTGGGTGGCGCAGGACCCGCGGGCGCCGTGCGGGTGGTACGCGGGAGGTGTGCGGGGCGTGTCCCCGGCGGGGCTACGGGAGTTGGGCACAGCGTCCCCACTCGTTCCCGTACTGCCCCGCCCCCTCTTCGTCCCCCGGAGGTGCCTCCCGTGCGTCAGTTCTCCGCCCCCGTCCGATGGGCGTCCGTCATCGCAATGACGGTCGCCGCGTCCACAGGCTGCATGAGCGTCGGCGGCGACGAAGGGAAACCGTCGCCGTCGCCGTCCTCCGAATCGAAGGGCGGCGGGGCCGAGCCGGACGGCGGCACCGTGGCGGGCACGGGCAGCGCCCGCACCGGTGGTGGCCGTGCCGAGGCGCACTCCGAGCGGGAGGCGGCCGAGTCCCCGGAGCCGAGAGGCTCTGCCGAACCGTCGGGCGCCCCCGGCGGCGTGCGCCCCGGCGCGAAGCCCGGTGAACCGGGTGATTCGGGGGCGGCGCCGGGTGGTGGGTTGCCCGCGCCCTCGGCCTCGCAGTCGGGCCCCGGCGTGCCGCCGCGGCCCGAATCCCCGCCGCCGTCCGGGCCTGCCACCCCCGAGCCGCCCGCTTCCCCGGACCCGGAGCCCTCGGAACCGTCGCCGCAGCCGTCCGCCTCGTCGGGGGCTCAGCTCCGCGACGACGTGATGAGTGCGCCGGTGGAGCCGTGGCCGCTGCGGACGCCGGACGTATCACCGCAGGTGGAGCCGGTGTAGCAGGGGACGAAGGAGGGCGGTTTGCGCGATGTGGGGGGGAGTGCGTATGGTGGTAGATCGTTTGATCCCATTGCCCGGCGCCGAAACAGAAGCGCGCCGTGTGGCGCGTACTCTCCCTTGCCGTGGCTGGACCGCATTGAGGCGGTCGAAATTGCGAATCACGGAGTTACGGGCGCGTGCCGAGACTCCGGAAGGTTTCGCATTTCGCATGTCAATTTCCAGTTCTGACCACACCGTCATGCCCGAGAACGTCGACGACATCAAGAACGACGAGCTCATCGAGGCCGCGGAGGCCGTCGTCGCCGAGGCCGTTGCCTCTGTCGAGGCCGACGCACCCCGGGCCGAGCAGGCCGGTACCGACTCCGCCGTCGACGCGGATGCCGAGCCGACCGTCACCTTCGGCGACCTGGGCCTGCCCGAGGGCATCGTCCGCAAGCTCGCGCAGAACGGTGTGACCGCGCCCTTCCCGATCCAGGCCGCGACCATCCCGGACGCCCTGGCCGGCAAGGACATCCTGGGCCGCGGCCGTACCGGCTCCGGCAAGACGCTCTCCTTCGGTCTGCCGACCCTGGCCACGCTGGCCGGCGGCCACACCGAGAAGAAGAAGCCCCGCGCGGTCATCCTCACCCCGACCCGCGAGCTCGCGATGCAGGTCGCGGACGCGCTGCAGCCGTACGGCGATGTGCTCGGCCTGAAGATGAAGGTCGTCTGCGGCGGTACGTCGATGGGCAACCAGATCTACGCGCTGGAGCGCGGTGTCGACATCCTCGTCGCCACCCCGGGCCGCCTGCGCGACATCATCAACCGGGGCGCCTGCTCCCTGGAGAACGTCCAGGTCGCCGTCCTCGACGAGGCCGACCAGATGTCCGACCTGGGCTTCCTGCCCGAGGTCACCGAGCTGCTCGACCAGGTTCCGGTCGGCGGTCAGCGCATGCTCTTCTCCGCCACGATGGAGAACGAGATCGGCACGCTGGTCAAGCGCTACCTGAACAACCCGGTGAGCCACGAGGTCGACAGCGCCCAGGGCAACGTCACGACCATGACGCACCACGTCCTCGTCGTGAAGCCGAAGGACAAGGCGCCGGTCACCTCCGCCATCGCCGCCCGCAAGGGCCGCACCATCATCTTCGTCCGCACCCAGCTGGGCGCCGACCGCATCGCCGAGCAGCTCGTCGAGGCGGGCGTCAAGGCGGACGCGCTCCACGGCGGCATGACGCAGGGCGCCCGTACCCGGGTCCTCGCCGACTTCAAGGACGGTTACGTCAACGCGCTCGTCGCGACCGACGTCGCCGCCCGCGGTATCCACGTCGACGGCATCGACCTGGTGCTGAACGTGGACCCGGCCGGTGACCACAAGGACTACCTGCACCGCTCGGGCCGTACCGCCCGGGCCGGCAAGTCCGGTGTCGTCGTCTCGCTGGCGCTGCCGCACCAGCGCCGGCAGATCTTCCGCCTCATGGAGGACGCGGGCGTCGACGCCTCGCGTCACATCGTGGGCGGCGCGGGTGCCTTCGACCCGGAGGTCGCCGAGATCACCGGCGCCCGTTCGCTGACCGAGGTCCAGGCCGACTCCGCGAACAACGCGGCGAAGCAGGCCGAGCGCGAGGTCGCCGACCTGACCAAGCAGCTGGAGCGCGTCCAGCGCCGCGCCGGTGAGCTGCGCGAGGAGGCCGACCGCCTCGTCGCCCGTGCCGCGCGCGAGCGGGGCGACGACCCGGAGACGGCGGTGGCCGAGGCCGCCGCCGAGGCGGAGGCCGCGATCGAGGCCGCCGTCTCCGTACCGGAGCAGCCCTCCGCGCGTGACGACCGTCGTGACGACCGCGGCAACTTCGACCGCCGGGACAGCCGTGGCGGCGACCGCGGCGGCTACCGCGGTGGCAACGACCGTCGGGACGACCGCGGTGGCGACCGTGGTTTCCAGCGTCGTGACGACCGTTCGTCGGGTGGCTTCCGCCGCGACAACGACCGTCCGTCGTTCAACCGCGACCGTCGTGACGACCGCGGTGGCGACCGTGGATTCCAGCGTCGTGACGACCGTTCGTCGGGTGGCTTCCGCCGCGACAACGACCGTCCGTCGTTCAACCGCGACCGTCGTGACGACCGTCCGTCGGGCGGCTTCCGCTCCAACGACCGCCGGGACGACCGTGGTGGCCGTTCCTTCGACCGCCGCGACAACGACCGCCCGTCGTTCAACCGCGACCGTCGCGACGACCGCCCCTCGGGCGGCTTCCGCTCCGGTGGCAGCGACCGTCCGTTCAACCGTGACCGTCGTGACGACCGTCCGTCGGGCGGCTTCCGCTCCGGTGGCAGCGACCGTCCGACCGGCCGCCGCGACGACCACCGTGGCACCGGCACCAACACCGGTTCCTTCGGCCGCCGCGACGACAAGCCGCGCTGGAAGCGCAACGGCTGAGCGCAGTGACCATGACCTGCTGAAAGTCTGCTGAGAGCGGGCCCGTCCTTCACGGACGGGCCCGCTCTTCTTTTTTCCATGCCTCCGGTGAGGGAATCGCTGGGGGCGGGACAACCAACCCCCCGGAACCGTCCCCGAGTTCGTACGGATCCGACGAGGCGAGGCTCGCCGAACTCGGTTACACCCAGGTCCTCGCCCGCCGGATGTTGGCAGGCGCTACCACCGCAAGCTCCTGCTGCTGGTCGTGATCGGTGCCCAGCCATCGCCCCCATAGCGGTCCTGGTGGTCCTCGGCTTCGCGACGACGTGGCGGCCGGCGTCGGCCCGGAACTGGTTCCGCGCTCCGGATCACAAACGCACAACCACCCCCGAGGCCCCCGCCCGTACCCCTTGATCCTCCGCAGATCCCACCGTGACAGGGCCCGGTAACCGATACCCGATCGGCGGCCGGTCCCCGGCGGGCTATGCTCAGGGGTGATTCGCCGGGGGCCGTTAGCTCAATTGGCAGAGCAGCGGACTTTTAATCCGTTGGTTGTGGGTTCGAGTCCCACACGGCCTACCGATGGCGGGGGAGGGGAAACTCTCTGACCTGCGGCGGAGTGCCCCGACCGGCTTCGACCGGTCGGGGCACTCCGTTGTTCAGGGTCCTGTGCGTGAGCGATGCGTGAGCGCCAGCCACCAGTCCGCCTGCTGTGGGGCGGTCGGTTGTCGGTAACGACTAACTGGGGATGGGCGGACCGATTGTCATCCATCCGCCGCGTATGCCGTCGAGCCCCCGCAGGATGAGTGCGGGGTCGTGGGTCGGCCCGCCGAGATTCCGGACAAGGATGTCGCGGCACAGGCGCTGGAGGACGCCGGTCATGTCGTGTGGATGTCGCCGCCGGCCCTGTGGGTGAGCGTCGCCGCCACGTGGCGGAGGTCCCGCAGAGTGATGGGCGGGAGATCGGTGGTGGCGAGGAGGCGGCGGAAGGTCTCCGAGACCGTTTCCGGGTGAAGCCAGGAGCCGTCCTCCTTGGTGAAGATCTTCCCGGTCTCCTGCCAGGCGGCACCCGCCTTCTTCCGCTCCCGTCCCTGGCGCTTCTTGTGCGCGCGCAGGACGGCCACGTTCACGCTGTCGAGGGGCGATCGTGCCGGCGCTGGCGTCGGTCTTCGGCTCGGACTCGTACGGGTCCCAGCCGTCGACGATGCCGCCGGCGTGGACGTGCTGGCCGGTACCGATGTCTCCATGCCCGAGACGTTCTTCGGGGGCCTGGCACATGGAGCGAGCCTGCACCACGAACTGCAGCACCTGGTGGCTGCCGGCCTCACACCCGAACGCGCCCTGCGTGCGGCCACCGCGACCACAGCCCGCCGCTTCCGCCTCAGCGACCGGGGACGGATCGCCGAAGGACTCCGCGCCGACCTCCTGCTGGTGGAAGGCGACCCGACCCGCAACATCAGCGACACCCTCACCACCCGTGCCATCTGGCGCCGCGGCACCCGCCTCGCGGCATGACCGCAGTCCTTCCCTTTGACGGAAGGACTCAACTGTCCGGTTCTTGCTCGCCGCGGTACGGCGACCTTCTACGATCCGCCGCATGCTGGATCCCGAGCTGCTACCAGCGGATCATCGTTGCCGTGCGGCAGGCCGCTGGACCGGTCATGGCCCGCGAGGTGGTGGGGGCGCCTGATCTGGATATCGGCCCCCAGCCCGGCCGTACCCACGACAACACCGCCGCCCGTCACGACCACATCCTGGCTCACTGGCAGGGCGGTGGCAGGGACTTCTCCCGTGGAGCCGGCGCGGATCCATCACCTTCGGAACCCTCGTTGACCTGTGTCGACGAGGCTTCTGCCGGTTCCGGCGCCTGCTCGATGGTGGAATCATGAGCGCCGACGCGCGGTCGGCTGCGTCCGCGTTCGGACATGACAACCACGGCGTCGGGCTCGGCTGGGTTCTATGAGCGACTCGCCTCGTAGTCGGGGAGTGCGGCCGGGGTGGTCCGGGTCGCCGGGCGCATGGTCAGGATCAGTACGGCCATCCCGGCGAAGACGACCGCGGCGACGACACCGGTGACGTGCAGGCCGGCGGTGAATGCCTCCCGCGCGGTGTGCAGCAGTTCTGCGCCCTGGCCGGCGGGAAGGTGCCGGCTGGCGGCGACCGCGCCGGCCAGCGAGTCGGACGTGCCGTCCATCCGGCTGCGGTAGACCACTGCGGCCAACACGCCGAGCAGTGCGAAGCCGAGCGAACCGCCGAAGTAGTTGCCGGTCTCCGACATTGACGCCGCCGAGCCGGTGCGCTCCGGCGGTACGGACCCGACGACCAGCCCGGTGCCCAGCGCGAACAGCGGGCCGGTGCCCAGCGCCAGTACGGCGATGCCGGTCATCACCAGCGGCAGGGCGCTCGCACCGTCGGCGCCGACCAGCAGCAGGCTGCCCAGTGCCGACCCCACCAGCCCGCCTGCGATCGCGGTCGTCTGCTTCATCCGCCGGGCCAGCGCCGGCGCGGTCATGGTGCCGACCGCCACGCCCAGGCCCATGGGTGCGAACAGCACTGCCGACGCGACCGGCGAGAAGCCCAGCACGCTCTGCAGGTACTGGGTCACCAGCAGGCCCGTACCAGCCATGGCGATGCCGGCGAAGGCCAGCGCGACGAGTACGGCCGTGAACGGGCGGTTGCGCAGCAGCCGCAGGTCCAGCAGCGGCGTCTGCAGCCGCAGTTGCCGACGTACGAACAGGAATCCGATGGCTGCGCCGACGACGAGGGCCGCCGTCGGCACGACCGGTACGCTCTCGACGGTCAGCTGCTTGATGCCGTAGACCATCAGAAGCACCGCCACGAGCGACAGCGCGACGCTGGCCGGGTCCAGCCGGCCGGCCTGCTCGCTGCGGAACTCCGGCAGCAGGACCGGCCCGGCCAGCAGCAGCAGCGCCATCGCCGGCACGGCGACCAGGAACACCGATCCCCACCAGAAGTGCTGGAGCAGGAACCCGGCGAGTACGGGTCCGAGCGCGCCGCCGGTGAACTGGCAGGTCGCCCAGATCGCGATGGCCTTCCCGCGCTGCCGTTCGTCGCGGAACATGTTGGTGATCAAGGCAAGTGTGGACGGCGCCAGGGTCGCGCCGGCGACGCCCAGCAGCGCACGCGCGACGATCAGCATCAGCGGGCCGGCCGCGAAGGCGGCCACGACCGACAGCACCGCGAACGCCGCTCCGCCGATCATCAGCAGCCGTCGGCGTCCGATCCGGTCGCCGAGCGTACCCATCGTGATGACCAGGCCGGCCACCATGAATCCGTAGCTGTCGCTGATCCACAGCTGTTCGACGTTGGTGGCACCCAGGTCGGCGCTCAGCTGTGGGAGCGCGAGGAGCAACGCCGTCGCGTCCATCGCGACGAGCAATGTCGGCAGCATGAGGACGACCAGTCCCAGCCACGCCCGGTTGGCTCGCATATCCGAAACTCCCTGTTCTTTCGACGATTCGCCGGTTGGTCGGAGCGGCGAAACGCTTCTTGACATCGGTACGGACGGACATCTCTCGCATCTGCCACGGTGGGGTGTCACCAGAAATGACGACCTCGTGGTCCGGGCGATTCGACGGCGAAAATCTCATGCGAAAGTTCTGGCGGGGATGTCAAGACGGCGGCGGCGGCTCCGACCAACTGGTCGAAGGGCCCGACGGGGGCTCGCGAACCACGAGGAGTACGAGATGCAGTTCCTGATCAGCATGCATATCAACCCGGCAGTGCTGGACGCGCTGACCGACGAGGAGAAGGCGGCGATCGGCGAAGGCCACGGCAGGTTCATCGAGGCGCTGAAGGCGTCCGGCGAGCTGATCACCACGCAGGCGCTGGTCGACCCGTCACAGGCCGCTGTGGTGTCCGTACGCAACGGCCAGCCGGTGGTGACCGACGGACCCTTCCTGGAGGCCAAGGAGTACCTGGGCGGCTTCTACCTGATCGACTGCGAGAACAAGGAGCGGGCGATCGAGCTGGCAGCGCAGATCCCGGACACCGCGATCGAGGGCCTGGGTGTCGAGGTGCGGCAGGTGATGTTCGCTGACGGACAATTGGAGGCATGACAGCACCGGCCATCGAGGACCTGCTGCGTGAGCTCACGCCGCAGGTCCTCGGCGCGTTGGTACGCCGACACGGCCGGTTCGAAGGGTGTGAGGACGCCGTGCAGGAGGCCGTCCTAGCCGCCACCGTGCAGTGGCCGGCCGAGGGGGTACCGAACAACCCGCGCGGTTGGCTGGTGACTGTCGCGTCCCGGCGGCTCATCGACCAGATGCGCAGCGACCACGCGCGCCGCGAGCGGGAGTCGGCGACGGCCGCCGAGGTGGTGCCCGAGGACGTACCGGACACCGACGACACGCTCGTCCTGCTGTTCCTGTGCTGCCATCCGACGCTGACCGCGGCCTCCCAGACCGCCCTGACGCTGCGGGCGGTCGGCGGCCTGACCACTGCCGAGATCGCCCGCGCGTTCCTGGTGCCGGAGGCCACGATGGCGGCCAGGATCAGCCGGGCCAAGCAGCACATCAAGGCCGCCGGCAGCTCGTTCACCCTGCCGGACGGCGCGGAGCGCGAGGAGCGGCTACGGGTCGTCCTGCACGTGCTCTACCTGATCTTCAACGAGGGCTACACCGCCTCCTCGGGCAGCGAGCTGCACCGCGCCGACCTTGCGCACGAGGCGATCCGGCTGGCCAGGACGGTGCACGCGCAGCTGCCCGAGGACGGCGAGGTGACCGGGCTGCTCGCACTGATGCTGCTGACCCACGCCCGCCGGGAGGCACGCACGACGGCGGTCGGCGACCTGGTGCCGCTGGACGAGCAGGACCGTACGAAGTGGGACCGCGGGCTGATCGACGAGGGCATCGAGCTGGTCAGGGCGTCGCTGGCCGGCCCGACGCTGGGGCCTTACCAGCTGCAGGCCGCCATCGCCGCCACACACGCCGACGCGGCCACGGCCGAGGAGACCAACTGGCCGCAGGTGCACGCCCTTTACCTGATCCTGGAACGGATCGCGCCCAACCCGATGGTCACCCTCAACCGGGCGATCGCGCTTGCCGAGACCGCGGGCCCGGCGGCCGGGCTGGCCCTGCTGTCCACATTGGACGGTGACGAGCGGATGGCCGGGCATCACCGGCTGCTGTCCGTACGGGCGCACCTGCTGGAGGAGACCGGCGACACAGCCGGGGCGTACGAGCACTACCGGCGCGCCGCGAGGTCCACCGCCAGCATCGCCGAGCAGCGCTACCTGGAGTCCCGGGCCGGCCGGGTGACACGCCTTGCACCACAGGCGTCGCGATCAGTACACGCGTGAAGACGCGGGGCGCGGGCTCGGGCCCAGGCGTGACCAGCGGCGGAATCGGGCAAGCGTGCGCGGTTCTGGCCCGGCCGGCCCGACGGACACGTTTGGTGACGGGCGCACACGCGACGTGGTTACGACGGCTGGGCGTCGCGCCCGTCCCGGTGGAGGGTGTTCTTGCGCTCCTGCGCGTTGGCGTAGGCCATGAGGCCGAGGAGGACGACCAGGAGTACGGCCGAAGAGCCCGGTGTGCCGAGATCGAGGCCGCCCTTGGCGGCAGGCTTCGTGAGGAAGTCACCGGCGGTGGCACCCAGGGGGCGGGTGAGGACGAAGGCGATCCAGAACAGCGCGACGTTCGGGACGGCCGGCACCCGCATCAGGGCGGCCAGCACGGCCAGCAGCGCTGTGACGAGGAGGGCGCCGCCGGCGTAGCCGAGGCCGGAGCTGTCGGAGAGGAAGTCGCCCATGGACGTGCCCAGTGTGTTCGACACCAGGATCGCGGACCAGAAGAGGGCCTCGCCGCGGAAGGTGACGATGTCGCGGATGGCGAAGGTCTGCCCGGTGAGCTTCCAGATGATGAAGATGGCGATCAGCAGGGAGATGAGAATGGCGGCGCCCGCCGGGTATCCCAGGCCCAGGCCCTGCGGGCCCCAGCCCAGCGAGGTCGTGCCCGGCGTGAGGTAATCGGTACTGGCGTCGCGGTTCATGAAGTCCGACATGGTCGTGCCGGCCATGCTCGTGGACAGGATGACCGTCCAGTAGAAGAACGGGTTGTAGCGCATGGACCGCAGCTGCACGACCAGCGTCACCACGAACACCAGGAACAGCGCGATCGTGGTGAGGAAGTAGCCCAGTTGCAGCGTCTGGGAGAACAGATCTCCGGCCGTCTCACCGAGGGTGGTAGCGGCGATCTTCATGATCCAGAAGGCCAGGGTGACTTCAGGGAGTTTCTTCATCACGTACTGGCGCTCACTGGTGACATCCGTCGCGGTGAGGAATTCCGACTGTCCCAAAGCGCACTCCTGGTTGACCGTTCGGCGCTTCACCGCGTGGGCAGCAAGCGATCCGTTGTTGTGTGACAGTGGTGAACGGCGTCAGGCGCCCGGCGCGCACCCGACCGCACCTGCGGGCGGCCTTTCGCCGCATCCCTGTGCCTTCGCAACGTAGACCGTCTACACCGACGTAGACGCGACGACACCCCCGTCCGCATCGGCGCCGTGAAGCGGAAAGCGGGCGGACCGGGGTCGTCGACGGGCTTCAGGGCGGCTTCGAGGAGGTCGGGGTCGCCCCTCCAGCACCACACGACGCCGCACATCCTCTGCCCCTGGATCTCCTCCGGGAACGGGGGACCGGGCGGCACGGTGAGCGCGGCATACGCGTCGCGGCTGGGGGCGGATGTGGAGCCGGGCGGGCTCAGACGAGGAGCTTGGTCTTCGCCCGCTGGTACTCCTCCTCGGTGATGGCACCCCGGTCCTTGAGCTCGGCGAGTTTCGCCAGGTCGTCGACGTGCTTGCCCTCGCTCGGGACGTTCGCGTCGGATCTGCCGGCGGCCTCCCGTACGTACGCCTTGAAAGCGGCGTCGCGTTCCTGCGCTTCCTTGATCTCCCGCTGTCCCATGGATTTGCCGCGCACGATCACGTACACCAGGACGCCGACGTACGGCAGCAGCAGCGCCACGATGAGCCAGCCGGCCTTGCCCCAGCCGCCGAGGTCGTCGCTGCGGAAGATGTCCCCGATGACCTTGAAGAGCAGGAACAGCCACATGATCCAGAGGAAGAACCAGAGCATGGTCCAGAAAAGGTCGAGCAGGGGGTACGGGTCCACGGTCGGCTCCCTGATCAGCGCGAGATTCATCGCGTCGACTGACTGAAGAACAAATCAGTCATATCACCACATATAGCGCCTTGCCTCCGGGGGTTCTCCGGGCTGTCCTTCGGGCCGACCTCCGTCGCTGTGCGGAGTACCGTGGAAACGTCGAGGGAGGCTTGGGGCGCTCAGGCCTCCAGGAGGCGGGGTCGCCTCGTGTTCATGAAGCGGCGTGAGAAGCGGCGTGAGCGGCGGTGTGAGCAGGCGTACGCATGGACGCTCGCGAGGGCGCATGCACACGGCTGATGAGTCCGCCCGGAGCCCGGTCGGGGCGATCGGCCGCGTCACCGTGCCGATTCCGCCCGGTGGCCCGGGCGAAGTACTGGTGGCCGTACGGGGTGGGTCGGAGGCGTACACCGCGTGGTCGGCGACGTCGATCGAGAGGGACGTGCGCGTCGTTGTCGTCGACTCGGTCTCGGCGCGCGGCGTGATCGTGGAACCCCTGCCGCCCTGAGCCGAAGCAGCGGTGCACCTACGTCGAGCAGAGACGCATGACAGGAGTCTTCCGATGTTCTTCTGGCACGTTCCCGCCCCCAACGAGGCGATGCTCATATCCGGTTCCAAGGGGCAGACGCTGGACACCCAGTTCCGGATCGTCACCGGCCACGGCAGTTTCGTGCTCCCGGTGAAACAGAAGGCGCGCATGCTCTCCCTGGCGCTGCGCGAGGCGGAGATCACCGAGGACTGCGTGACGCAGCAGGGCATCCGCCTCAACGTCCGGGCCGTCGCCGTCTTCAAGGTCGGCGACGATGCCATATCCATCGCCAACGCGGCGCGTCGCTTCCTGACCGAACAGGAGCAGATGGAGGAGCTCGTCGGCCGGATCTTCGCGGGCCACCTGCGTTCCATCGTCGGCGGCCTGACCGTGGAGCAGATCATCCGCGAGCGCAACCGGGTCTCCCAGGAGGTCATCGCGGGCAGCCACGGCGAGATGGAGAAGCTCGGCATCGTGGTGGACGCCCTCCAGATCCAGGAGATCGAGGACGCCACCGGCTACATCAACAACCTCGCCGCCCCGCATGCCGCCGCGGTCGCCAGCCAGGCCCGGATCGCCGAGGCCAAGGCCGACCAGGAGGCCAGCCAGCGTGAACAGCAGGCCGCCGCGCTCAAGGCGGAGTACGAACGTGACACCGCGATCAAGCGGGCCGGCTTCCGCGCCGAGACCGAGCAGTACAACGCCCGTGCCGCGCAGGCCGGACCGCTCGCCCAGGCCAGGGCTTCACACGAGGTCATCGAGGAGCAGACCGCGCTGGCCGAGCGGCAGGCCGCGCTCGCCGCGCAACGGCTCGAAGGGGAGGTACGGCGCCCGGCGGACGCCGAGGCCTACCGGCAGCGCACCCTCGCGGAGGCGGCCCGGGACCGGGTGAGGTTCGAGGCCGACGGCAACGCGTACGCCGAGCGGACCATCGCCCAGGCGCAGGCGGACGCCAACAGCGCGCGCGCCGCTTCGCTGCGCGACGGCAACCAGGAGCTCATCGCGGCCAACCGCATCATCGAGAACCTGCCCGCCCTGGCCGACGCGGCCGCCCGAGGCATGTCGGGGGCGGACCTGACCGTTCTGAACGGCACCGACGGCGTCAACGAGATGGCGGCGGGCGTGGTCGGTCAGGGGCTGGCGATTCTCCGCTCCCTGCAGCGCGGTGCGAATCCCATGAAGCCCCCGGCGGTCAACGGGAAGAACGCTCCCCGTATCACCGAGACGAATTGAGGCGGCGAGGCGGCGGGGGCGCATGGCCGGAGTACCGAGCGAGCGCAAAGCGGTCGGTGATTCGCTCAGTGATTCGCTCAGTGGTCATGAGCCCGCCGCGGATGCCGTACAGTTGTGTTCACCGACGCGGGGTGGAGCAGCTCGGTAGCTCGCTGGGCTCATAACCCAGAGGTCGCAGGTTCAAATCCTGTCCCCGCTACTGAAGACCCGGGCCCGGCACGCATGCAGCGTGCCGGGCCCGGGTCGTTCCAGCTGTGGGCCCCCGAGGGAGCAGGTCGGGCCGGTGTGTGAGCTACGCCACGTACATACCCCCATTGGCCGACGAGGAGTCGCCGCGCGACTCCGCTCCGGCGAGCCTGGGGGTGGGGCGCGGTACCGTCCGCAGCCGCGCGCGTACCGGGCAGGAGACCACAGGTGTGGAAGCGGCTGAAGGGGCGCGGCAGACATGCCGGGGACGGCACGCGTACCCGGCGGTTCGTCCGCGCGCTGCCCGCCCTGATGATCCTCGGCGGGCTGGCGTTCGATTTGTTCACCCCGCCGACGTTCACCGCCATTCCGCTGTTCGTGGCGGCGCCGCTGATCGCCGCGCCGTTCTTCTCGCTGTACAGGACCGTCTGCACCGCCATCGCCTCGATGCTGGCCGTGGTCGCGCTGCGGCTGTACAGCCACACGCTGCCGGACATCGTGCCGCTGATCGAGCTGCTCACCCTGGCCACCGTCTCGGTCCTCGCGGTCGTGATCAACGGCGTCGTGCGGCGCAGCAATGAGCAGCTGGCGTCCGCGCGGGTCATCGCGGAGACCGCCATGCGGGCGGTGCTGCCGAAGCCGTCCGACCGGATCGGCGGGCTGCATGTGGCGGCGCGGTACGAGGCGGCGCAGGCCGAGGAGTTCGTCGGCGGTGACCTGTTCGCCGTGACGGATTCCCCGTACGGGGTGCGGTTGGTGGTCGGGGACGTACGGGGGAAGGGGCTCGACGCCGTGGAGTCGGTGGCGGTGATCATCGGGGCGTTCCGGGAGGCAGCCGAGCAGGAGCGTTCGCTGGAGGGCGTGGCGCATCGGCTGGAGCGGGCGCTGGCGCGGGAGGGGACGCGGCGGGGCGGGCTCGACGCGGTCGAGGGCTTCGTCACCGCCGTGCTGGCCGAGATCCCGGCCGGGCTGCCCCGGGTGCGGATCGTCAACCGCGGCCACCCCGAGCCGATCCTGCTGCATCCGGACGGGGCGCTGGAGGTGCTGGGGCCCACGGTGCCTGCGCTGCCGCTCGGGATGGACCTGGGGGCGTGGCCCGACCGGTCGGACGAGTGGGATCTGCCGGCGGGGACGACCCTGCTCCTGTACACGGACGGCCTCTCCGAGGCGCGGAACGCCGACGGGGTCTTCTACGACCCGGCGGCCCGGCTGCGGGGGCGGATCTTCCCGGGGCCCGAGGAGCTGCTGTCCGCGCTGACCGATGACGTGCGGCTGTACACGGAGGGTGAGACGACCGACGACATGGCGCTGCTCGCGGTCCTACGTCCCGGGGAGGGGCAGCCGGGCCGGCGCAGGACTGTGAAGATCGTGGGTCTGAAAGGGGCGTGACGGATGAGGCGGGGGCTTCGTGCGAGCCGGGCGCGGACTTGAGCGAGGGATGCCACCGTACGTAACCGAAGCGCGCCGCTCCGCATAACATTTGACGCAACGTCAGAAACCGGGTGGTGGCTGAAGGTCGATCAACTCGTCCCATTCCACCCGGTTGTGCACCGTAAAGTCCAGGCCAAAGACGTGAACGATCACTGGGAACAGCTTGGAATCAGGCCCCGGTGTCTATTAACGTTCGATAACGCAGCGCGGTCGTCCCAGCCGCCGTCAGTGGCGGCACCGTGCGCGAGCGCCGAATTCCGCAAGGGAACCGGGGAACCACCTACATGGGGTGAATCGGACACCTGTGTCTCGTGAGAGGCGAAGGGGCCCGTAGGAGACCTTCCTGCTCCGAACCCGTCAGCTAACCCGGTAGGCGAGAAGGAAGGAAAGGAGTGCGCCCCCGTGGCGTCCAACAAGCCTGCCCCCGAGGCCCCCTCTCGGTTCAACCCCGACTTCGGTTCCGGTTACGGCGCTGACTTCGGATCCGGTTCCAATTCCGGCTTCGCTTCCGACTCCGGCTTCAACGCCGACTTCGGTTCCGGCTCCGACTACGGGACCGGTGGGACGGGAACGGCGTACGGCACCGAGCCGGGCGGCGACTTCGCCGGTGACTTCGGTGGCGAATTCCGCGCCGACGGCAACGGTGAGCCCGAACGCGGCTGGGACGAGTGGAACCCCACCGAGGAGTCCGTCCGCCCCGTACGCGGCAAGCACCGCGTCGCCAAGCAGCGCAACGGCCTTGCCCGTAGCTCCACGGTGCTCGGGGTCGGCGTCATCGCGGCGGTCGGCGCGGGCGGCATGGCCTCCGCGCAGAGCAAGCCGCCGGTGTCCATCTCCCTTCCCGATTCCATCGCGAACAACCTTCCCGACGCCAAGTCCCTTCCGGGCGTGGGTTCTCTGTTCTCCGGAGAGTCCGAAGCCGACAAGGCCGCTGTCGCCGCCGCTGCCGCACCGCTCACCACCGCCGGCCTCACCACCGCCGAGGCCGAGCAGGGCACCGCGGACGCGGGCGAGGCGCTCCGCGCGCGCATCCTCCAGCAGGCGGAGCAGCAGCAGGACGCCGCCGCCGCCGAGGCCAAGGCCGCCCAGGAGAAGGAGGCCGCGGAGAAGGCCGCTGCCGAGGCCAAGAAGCAGCAGGACGCGGCCAAGAAGCAGCAGGAAGCGGCCGAGGCCAAGGCCGCCGCCGAAAAGAAGAAGGCGGAGGAAGAGGCCAAGAAGAAGGCCGAGGCCCTGCGGCTCGCCAAGCTCGCCGCCAGCTACGCCATCCCGACCTCCTCGTACACGATCACCTCGACCTTCGGCCAAGCCGGCACGATGTGGTCCTCCGGCTACCACACCGGCCTCGACTTCGCGGCGCCGACGGGTACGCCGATCAAGGCCATACACGGCGGCACCATCAAGTCGGCCGGCTGGTCCGGTTCGTACGGCTACCGCACGGTGCTGGAGCTCGACGACGGTACGGAGCTGTGGTTCTGCCACCAGTCCTCGATCGGCGTGAGCGTCGGGCAGAAGGTCACCACAGGTGAGACCATCGGCCGGGTCGGCGCGACCGGCAACGTGACGGGCCCGCACCTCCACCTGGAGGTCCACACCCCCTCCGGTACGGGCATCGACCCGATGGCCTGGCTGCACGGCAAGGGCCTCAACCCCTGATCCGCAGACCGCCCTCCCGGTTCTCCAGGCCCGGGTGATCCGAGCGGTCCGCGTGATCCGGCGATCCCCGCGATCCGAGCCGGTTCGCCGGCCAGAACCCAGAACTCCGACAGCCCTGACGCTCACCCCCCGACGTCAGGGCTGCCGGTCTGTCGGAATAGCGGGCGTGCTGGAATCCGTTGATCCATTTATGACTTCTCTTCGTAAGCTGGGCCCTTCCGACCTCCAGGTCTTCCCGCTCGCCCTCGGCGGCAACGTCTTCGGCTGGACCGCCGACGAGGAGCATTCGTTCGCCGTGCTGGACGCCTACGCTGCGGCGGGCGGCAACTTCATCGACACCGCCGACGCCTACTCCGCCTGGATCCCGGGCAACGAGGGCGGCGAGTCGGAGACCGTCATCGGAAAGTGGCTCGCGGCCCGCTCCAACCGCTCCGACATGGTCGTCGCCACCAAGGTCGGCGCCCACCCCTCGTACAAGGGGCTCTCCGCCACGAACATCAAGGCCGCGGCCGAGGAGTCGCTGCGCCGGCTCGGCACCGACCACATCGATCTGTACTACACGCACTTCGATGACGAGACCGTCCCGGTCGAGGAGATCATCACTGCCCTCGACGAACTCGTGAAGGAGGGCAAGGTCCGGGAGATCGCCGCCTCCAACATCGGCCCCGAGCGGCTCCAGGCGTCCCTGGACTTCTCGGAGCGCGAGGGGCTGGCCCGGTACGTCGCCCTTCAGCCGCACTACAACCTGGTCTCGCGGGACACGTACGAGGGCGAGCTCCAGGACACGGCCGCCCGGGCCGGGCTCGCCGCCGTCCCGTACTTCGCTCTGGCCTCCGGCTTCCTCACCGGCAAGTACCGTCCGGGGGCTTCGGTGGAGAGCGCCCGCGCCGAGAAGGCCGGCGGGTACCTGGAGTCGGAGCGGGGGCAGAAGGTCCTGGACGCACTCGACAAGGTCGCCAAGGAGCACGACGCCGAGGTCGCGACCGTCGCACTGGCCTGGCTCGCGTCCCGACCGACGGTCGCCGCGCCGATCGCCTCGGCCCGTACGGTCGAGCAGCTGCCCGCGCTGGTGGCCGTCGCCGACCTCCGGCTGACCGAGCAGGAACTGGCGGAACTCACCGAGGCATCCGCCTGATCCAAGGACGCGGTGCGCCGGAGCCCTGACTGCTGAACCAGCCCGTCCGGGGACCGGCTACTGCGGCGGTAGCAGGTACGGATTGTGGCCCCTGTCGTACGGCTGGTACAGCGGTGGAATCCCCGGGACCGGGGACATGTACGGGGCGCGCAGGCGGCCCGTCGCCTGCGCGGCGTACGTCAGGGCGGGGGCGGCCACGTCCCTGCGTTGCCAGAGGTGGTGCAGCAGCTCCAGCTCGCGTTCGGCGAAGTCCGGGCCCGCGGCACCGCGGCGGGCCTGCCGGCGCAGCGAGGCCAGTGAGGTCGCGAACGATTCGTACTCGGCGACGGTGCGGGCGGCAGCCCTGCCGTGGGCCTTGGCCTGTGCTGTGGCATGGGCTCTGACCTGTGCCGACGGCCCGCGCCTCGGGGTATGCGCCGACGTGTATCCGGGCGCGTATCCCGGCCCGGGGCCTGGCCCGGGCCGGTATCCGGGGCCGTACGTCGGCCCGTATCCCGGCCCGTATGGCGGTGGCCAGGGTGCCGGTCCGTACGGGCTGCTCCAGCTTCCCCCGGCCGCGGCGGTGTGTCGTTGGCGTGCGGCGTCGCGGGCCATGCCGCGGGCCCGCATCGAGGAGAGGGCCAGCGGTTCGGCGGGGGTCAGCCAGCCGGCCGCCGCATAGGCGGGCAGCTCGGCGGAGAGCGTACGCAGCTCCCGCTGGCGCGACCAGATCGCCAGCCAGGTGACCAGGCCGAAGACCGGGACCATGAACACCCCGTACACGGCGTAGAAGCTGTACGGGCCGAAGGACGCCGACCCGTTCCACAGGGCGTGCATGCCCATGGCGAGGACGAGACCGAGCAACGGCAGCACGACGCGGCGGAACCGGCGGCGCCGCGCACTGACCGCGGCGAGCCCGAAGCCTATTCCGGTCAGCACCGTGAAGAGCGGATGCGCGAACGGCGACATCACCGCCCGCACGAAGAACGTCGCGGCGGTCACCGAGACGACGCCCGAAGTACCGATCTGCTGGTCCTCACCGAAGGCGTTGCCCAGGTACAGGATGTTCTCGGTGAACGCGAAGCCGCTCGCGGTGAAGCCGGCCACGACGATGCCGTCGACGATCCCGTTGAACTCCCGTTTTCGGAACAGGAAGATGAGCAGGACGGCCGCGGCCTTGGCGCTCTCCTCGATGACCGGTGCTATGACCGTGGCTCCGAGCGTGTCGGCGTTCGACGGGTCGGCGGTGGCCGTGGCTATCCAGCGGGTCGCGAACGAATTCGCCAGGATCGCGACCAGGGCAGCCGCGAACGCGCCCCAGGCGAAGGCGAACAACAGATTCCGCCACGACGCCGGTTCGACCCGGTCCAGCCAGCGGAACGCCGCCATGAGGAGCGGTACGGGCAGCACGGCGAGACCCAGACCGACGAGAAACCCCTCGGTGCCCGTCTGATCGCGGACCAGGGCCAGGATCGCCAGTCCGCACAGCGTGAGCACCGTGCACACGACCGCGATGCGGAACGTCCTGCTGCGCCACACCATGCCGACGCGGCGCGGCCGGTAACGCCAGTGCCTGCGCTCCGGCACGGCAGCCAGGATCTCGCCGACCCGCTGCTCCTCCAGAAGCGGGACGGCCGGCTGTGACTGCCGCTGCTGGACAGACCCGTCGGAGACCACCCACTGACCCTAACGAGCAGCACTGACACCTGGCCATGGGGCGCCGGGTCCGGAAGGTTCCGTCTCCGGCTCAATACGCGGGTCTCAGCGGCGGGCGAAGAGCAGGTCGTGCACGACGTGGCCCTTGTCGAGGCCCTGTCCCTCGAACCGGGTCAGCGGCCGGAACGCCGGTCGCGGCGCGTAGCCGCCGTCCGACTGGGTGTTCTCGAACAGCGGGTGCGCGGTCAGCACCTCCAGCATCTGCTCGGCGTACGGCTCCCAGTCGGTCGCGCAGTGGATCACGGCCCCCGGCTTCAGCCGTTGCGCCGCCAGATCGAGGAACTCGGGCTGGATCAGCCGCCGCTTGTGATGGCGCTTCTTGGGCCAGGGATCGGGGAAGTACACCCGCAGCCCGTCCAGCGAGTCCGGCTTCAGCATCTCGCGCAGCAGGATGATCGCGTCACCATTGGCGACCCGGATGTTGGACAGTCCGTTCCGGTCCGCGAGTCCGAGCAGATTGCCCTGGCCGGGAGTGTGCACATCCACGGCGAGAATGCCCGTGCCCGGGTCGTCGGCCGCCATCTGCGCGGTCGCCTCACCCATGCCGAAACCGATCTCCAGCACGACCGGGAGCCCGTCGAACAGCTCGGGCAGATCGAGGACGCGCTGTCCGTCGATGTCCAGGCCCCACTGCGGCCAGAGCCGCAGCAGCGCGTCCTCCTGGCCGGGCGTGACGCGGCTGCGGCGCGGCTGGAAGCTGCGGATCCGGCGCTCGTGGTGCGATCCGGCCGGATCGATGGCGGGTCCGCCGGGGAAGCGCGGCTCCTGGCGCAGCCTGCGCTGCCGCTCGAAGGAGGCGGCGCGCAGATCGTCCGGAATCCCGGCAGCCGGGGCGGAGGGGCTCTGGGCCGAGGACACGGCGCCCGTCCCGGCTGCGGCGCTGTTCGGCTCGGCCACGGCCTCGCCGACTGCCGGGGCGGAAGGGTTCGCGGAGTGATCTGCGGAGGGGTTCAAGGGCTCAGACACAATGCCCCGATTCTACGGCGGGCGGCTTCCACCCCGTCCCCCCTGCCCGGAGCAGCGCCCTGCGTGCCACCTCCCGCCCGATGGGCAGGGAGGCCGTCGCGGCGGGCGACGGAGCATTCAGCACATGGACGGTGTGCGGTGCCTCGCGGATCAGGAAGTCGTCGACCAGGGTGCCGTCCCGGAGCACGGCCTGGGCCCTGACCCCGGCCGGGGCCGGCCGCAGATCGGCCTCCGTGACCTCGGGCAGCAGCCGCTGCACGGCTGTCGTGAACGCGCGCTTCGACAGCGAACGGTGCACCTCGCCCGCCCCGTACCGCCAGTGACTGCGCGCGATCCGCCAGGTGCCCGGCCAGGTCAGGGTGTCCGCCAGCTCACGGGGGTGTACGACGGGCCAGCCGTACCCCTCACGGGCCAGCGCCGGCACCGCGTTCGGCCCGACGTGGACGCTGCCGTCGTGGCCCCGGGTCAGATGCACGCCGAGGAACGGGAACGCCGGATCGGGCACCGGATAGACCAGGCCGTGCACCAGCTCCGGCCGCGCCAGCTCGTAGTACTCCCCACGGAAGGGCACGATCCGCACCCCCGGGTCGTCGCCCGCGAGCCGCGCCACCCGGTCGCAGTGCAGCCCCGCGCAGTTGACCAGGACCCGGGCCCGCACCACCGGGCCGTCCGCCGTACGCACCGCCACACCCCAGGGGCGGCGGTCGATCGCGGTGACCTCCGCCCCGTAACGGATCACCCCGCCCGCCCCGCTCACCTCGGCGGCGAACCGCGCCGCGACCGCCCCGAAGTCGCACACCCCGGTCGTCCCGACGCGGATCGCGGCGAGCCCGCGCACCTGTGGCTCGTACTCCGCGATCTGGGCGGGCCCCAGCTCACGCACCGGCAGCCCGTGCTGCCGGCCGCGCTGGACCAGGGCGTGCAGCCGGGGCAGCTCGGACCGCTCGGTCGCGACGATCAGCTTGCCGGTCACCGCGTGCGCGATGCCGTGCTCGGCGCAGAAGTCGACCATCTCCGCGGCGCCGCGCACGGCGTAGCGGGCCTTGAGCGAACCCGGGCGGTAGTAGATGCCGCTGTGGATCACTCCGCTGTTGCGCCCGGTCTGGTGACGGGCGGGGCCCGACTCCTTCTCCAGGACCGTCACCCGCGTGCCCGGAGCGGTGCGCGTGATCGCATACGCCGTCGACAGGCCGACGATCCCGCCGCCGATCACCAGCACATCGCAGTCGTACGCCGCGTGCGTCATCATCACGCCACCTCCCACCCCGATAGTGCACTGACCCACTGACAACGCACTCAAACCAGCGCGGCCCAGCGTGGCGCCGGATCTTTACGCCCGGCGGCGACCGGGTGGCGCACCGGATGCCGCCCGGACACTGTTCGGATGCCGCAAGGACGTCGTGGCGATGCCGCGCGGAGGTATGCGGGGGAGGTGTGGGGGCCGCTCGTCCGGGTCGGTACGGCTATGCGGGTGCCACCAGCAGCGGTCGGGCCCGCTCGCGCAGCTCGGCGACGCGGGGCTCGTGGCCGTACGGTTCGAGCCGGTGCAGCAGGTCCCGTACGTACTCCGTGGTCCGCGCCGAAGAGATGCGGCCCGCCACCTCCACCGCCCGGGTGCCCGCCGCGCAGGCCGCGTCCAGATTCCCGGACTCCAGCTCGGCCACCGCCGACACGACGAGCCGCAGCCCGTGCGAGCGGACGAACTCCTCGGTGGGTCTGGACAGGGCCTGCTCGGTGAAGCGCCGCACCTGCCGGGGCGCCTTGAGGTCGAGGTGGCACTCCGCGGCATCCGCCGCGAATCTGTCGTACGAGTAGAAACCCAGCCACGACGGGTCCGCGTCGCCGTCCCGGGAACGCTCCAGCCAGCCCTCGGCGGCCTTCAGCGCGGCCCCCGCGGCCGGTGCGTCGCTCGCCTTCGCATGGGCGCGCGCCTCCACCAGGCGGAAGAAGCTCATGGTGCGGGCCGTGGCGAGCCCCCGGTTGCGTTCGACGGCGGCCTGCGCGAGGTCGACCCCCTCGTCGGCGAAACCGCGGTAGGTCGCCTGCAGCGACATCGAGGCGAGGACGTAGCCGCCGAGGGGTACGTCGGCCGCGGCCCGCGCGAGTCTCAGTGCCTGGATGTAGTAGCGCTGTGCGGCCTCCTGCTGGCCGGTGTCGAAGGCCATCCAGCCGGCGAGTCTGGTCAGCTCGGCGGCCGCGCCGAAGAGCGCCCGGCCCACCTCGTCGCTGTACGAGCCGAGCAGCAGGGGTGCGGCGTCGACCCGTAAGCACTCCGGAACCATGGAGGAACGCCAGTCCCCGCCGCCGTACTTGGAGTCCCAGCGGCGGGCGTCCTGGGCCGCCTCGCGCAGTTTGGAGACGTCGCTGTGGCCGACCCGCAGCGGGGAGATGTCGCTCGTGACCGGGGTGACCGGTGCGGAGGGGGAGGCGGCGGGGGACGTGAAGGAGGGCGCGGACGTGGCTTCCGGGCCCGGCTGGGCGGGGATGGACGGTGTCTGCTGTGTCCCCATTGCTCCCAGGGTTCCCAGCGCCGCTTGAGCCGCCCGCGCATTCAGCGCTGTCTGCGTGACGGGGGCCCCCGCCACGCCGGGAGGGCCCGGAGTACCGGGCTCCGCCGCCGTGCTCGTTCCGGCCGTGACCGGTGTCCTCCGAGCCCCTGCGCCGGTACGTGCGCCCCTTGCGCCTTGGCGGCCGAGGATGGCTGCCTCGGCGGCTGTCGAGTCGCGTTCCACCGACGGGTCGGCGGGGGATATCAGCCAGCGGGAGGCGGGCGTCGCGTACGCGCTCACCGAGAACGAGCCCGCCAGCGACTGCCAGATTCCGCCGCTGCCGGCCCGCCGCCCGGCCAGATCCAGCCGGTACAGCTCGGTCGCCGAGCGGACCGCCTCGGCCACATCGCGCGGAAACGCCAGCCCGACCTCCGGTGCCGGATCGGCGTCCGCGAGCCCGATCTCGTGCAGCGGGACCGGCCGGCCGAGCTTGGCGCCGATCGCCGCCGCGATGAGATGGGGCGCGGCGCCCTGCGGCACCATGCCCTTGGAGACCCATCGGGCCACCGAGGTCTTGTCGTACCTAAGTGTCAGTCCGCGCTGCGCCCCGAGGTCGTTGACCCGCCGGGCGAGCCCGGCGTTGCTGATTCCCGCGAGGGCGAGAACGGTTCCGAGCTTCTCGTTCGGTCCGCGTTGCTCCCTGGACATGCGCCACCCCTCGACACACAGACGGCCGCCGCGTCACCGTTGCGGCGCGCGGCATTCGTACCGTGTCCTCCCCAGGGACGAGCCCCGGCACTCCGCCGCACACGCATATGGCCGAGCCCCGAGGAATATGCCTCCTGCCGAGAACCTCAGTAAACACAGGGTAGTTCGCCGCATCCCTACCGTTAAGGGGCAGACGTCCGTATGGCGGGATTGTTTTCCGTGCGTACGCAGTCGGCTGTGGGGCGTCGCTCCGGTTGCCGGCGCGGTGCCCCCGTCGTCGCGCGGAGCGGCCCGGACCCGGCGCGGCCCCGGCCCGGAAACCCGGCTCGGAACCCCGCGTGACGTACCGTTCGGACGGGGGTGGCGGCGCCCGCCCGCCGGGCTTTGTACGTGCTCCTGGTGTGTGGCCGTGCGCCCGGCCGTGCGCTCTCGTCCGGCCGTTTCGGAAGCGCTTCCATGGTTGCTGCGTGGGTCGGCCCACTGCATTGGACTCAGTGGGCTGGGGGACACTGCCGCCTCATTCCCCGCAGGCGGCGGACCGGTCCGGGAGGTGAACTGCGCCTCCCGGACTGTGCATCGGACCCTGCGCCGGGCGGTGCGTCGAGACCGGCACGCGACCCGCGCGCGACCGGCGCCGGGCCGACATGGGTCGGTGCGAGTCGACGAAGCGGGGAGCCGAGCAGGGTTGAAGCAGGGCGAAATCGGACTTCTGGTGCGGTGAGGTCCCTGCTGTCGCGTTGCCGCACACTCGGAGAATGGCCGAATGTCATCGGTCGACCGAGGTTGGGGCAACCGATTCGTGGACATCTCGTCGACCGTCCGGTGATCGTCCGTCATCGGTCCGTCGCCGACGGCATCGGTCCGTGGGTGTTTCGGGGCGTGGCCGGATTTCGGCCGGTGGATCTCGTCCTTGCGGGGTACGCAACACATCCGACCCGTAAGCGCGTTGGCGCTTGAGCCGCCTCGCGCGCGCCAGGCGCCGGTCGTCCTCGCGGGAAAACCCGGCGCAGGCTGCCGCCCGACGTGCACCCGTACGGACCCGGTCGGTTCGGTCTTTGCCGGAGGCGCATGCCCTTCCGACGTGCGCCGTCCGTAGACCCTCCTGCGCGCGTCTGTCGTGGCAGCATGTTCGCAACGGCGCCGCGCGCTAGCGGAGTTCTCCCGATAATGTTCTGCTGCGCCGATTTGTCCACAGCCTGTGGAGGCGGCGATGCGTTGGTTGGTGGGGTGGAGCAGTATCGCCGCGCGCTTCGGCACGGCCGGTGCCGTCGGCGACGCCGACGAGGGGCGCACGATGCACCCCGTCGGATCCCAACTCCTGTGGGGCGACCCGGATCCGCTCTGGGCCGTCGGCGACTGGCGCTCCGACGAGATCCGTACGAGCAAGGTCGAGACCGCCGAAGGCGCGCCCACCGCCCGGCTCGCCGTCCTCGGCTGCTGCAGCGCCACCGACGAACAGCTGCGCGTCGGCCTCCTCGCCGCCCGCGGCGGCGCCCTGCGCCACCTCACCTCCTGGCCCGGCAGCTACACGGCCGTCGTCCAGGTCGGCCGACGCATCACCGTCATCGGGGACCTCGCCGGAGCCCGCCCGGTCTTCTACACCCCCTGGGCCGGCGGCACGGCTTACGCCACCGCCGCACTCCCGCTCGCCGACCTCATCGAAGCCCAGCTCGACATCGGTCACCTGGCCGCCCTGCTCGCCTGCCCCGAAACCCCGGAGGCGCTGCGCGACGGCACCCCGTACGCGGGAGTGAAGCGCATCCCGCCGGGGCACGCACTCATCCTCCGAGAGGGCTCGCGCGAGATCACCGGGTACGAGCCGGTGGCCTCCCTCGCCGTCGCCGCGCCCCAGCTCGACCCGGTCAGCGCCGTCGACGGGGTACGCGATGCGCTGGTCGAGGCCGTACGCGCCAGACTCACGGCCCCGCGCCACGCCCCCGAGACCCTGCCGCCCGACCCCGGACCGGTCCCCGGCATGGGACCCGCCGAACGACGCGCCGCCCGCGGCGCCCCCGTACCCGGCATCGGTGCCGACCTCTCCGGAGGCAGCGCCTCCGCCACCCTCGCCCTCCTGGCCGCCGGACTGCCGGGCCTGCCCGGCACCCTCCTGGGCCACGGCACGGGAGCGGGGGAGCGGCTGATCGCCGTCACCTTCAACGACCTCACCGCACGCGGACACGAGGACGAACTCGAACGCGCCCGCGTCATCGCCGCCAACCCGCGCCTGCACCATGTCGTCGTCGCCGCCGGGGAAGAGGCCCTGCCCTACGCCGACCTGGGCGGCGGACAGCTCACCGATGAACCCGCCCCGTCTCTCGTCGTTGCCGAGCGCCACCGCCGCCGCCTCGCCTCGGGGAGCGCCGACCACTTCGTCGGCGGCGGCGCCCGGCAGGTGCTCGACGCCCACCCGGCCCGCCTCGCCGACCTGCTGATGGACCGGCGCCGACGGCATCTGCTGCGCCCGGTCGCCGCACTCGCCAAGGCCGAGGGCCCGACCGCGCACTCCCTCTTCGTCCCGCTGACCGTCTATCGGGCGGCCCGCCGCCTGTCCCGTACGTCGTACCGCACCGGCCTCGAAACGGCGGCCGACCGGCTGCCGGACGCCAACCGCCATGCCCCCGACCTCGACACGCCCGCCGATGCGTCGCTCGCCGCCCTCACCTGGTCACGGCCGGGACCCGCCTCCCGCTGGCTGACCGGGGAGGCGCTCGCCGAGGTGGCGTTCCGTCTGCAGGAGGCGGCGATCCGTCCCGCGTCCGTCCCGCGCCCGGGCGAGGCCCGCGCCCGGGCGGCCCTTTCCCGGTTCGCCGCCGACCACCGGATCCTGGAGCAGGCCGCGGAGAACCGCAGCCAGCGGCTGCACGCCCCGTTCCTCGACAATCAGGTCGTACGCGCCGCCCGTGCGCTCCCCGAATCGCTGCGCGTCCAGCCGGGCGCCCGCGCCGCGATCCTGCGCCGGGTGCTCGCGGGCGCGGGCATCCACGAGCTGCCGCCCGGCTGGGGCACCCCCTCCCTCGCCACTGCGAACGCCACCGCCCGCACCGGCCTGCGCGCCGCACTCCCCGGCCTGATCGCCCTCTTCGACGCACCCCTGCTCGCCGACGCGGGCCTGGTCGAGGCCCGTGTCGTACGGAAGGCCCTGCGCGCGGCCTCGGAGGGCGAACCGCTCCCGCTGGAAGGCCTGGCGCATCTGGCGTCCATGGAACTGTGGCTCCGCCGACTTGTGTCACGGCGCGGCACCTGCTGGACGGGCACGGCGGCGCCGCGCCAGCGCGCGGTCGCGGGCGGAATCGTTCCGGCGAGGCGGACGCTGCAGCCGTAGGCGCGGGCCGGGTGGGGCGGGGGCGTCGTGTCTGCTGATGGGTGCGCGCGCCGGTACTTCGCGAGGGGCGGGACGCCCAGTGCGCCGAACTCGGTACCGGACATCCGGCGGGCGGCGTCGGGCGGTGCTGCCGAAGGTGGGACTCCATGGCGAAGCCGTACGGATACCGGCGGCGGCCGACGGCCGGCGCCTCACCAGCCCGGCCGTCTGACCGCCCGTCGGCTCACCGACAACTGATGGTCGAATCCGCCCAGTCGGCAAGTGTCGCGCCGCCGCCCCGACGTCCCCGCTCGACGACGAGCCGGATCTTTTCCTGACCGGCGATGCCGACCCCGACGGGAACGGCCCGGTCGTTGCCGTTCATCACCGGGGACTGCCACAGCCGCGTCCCGTCGCCGTTGAAGACGGAGAAGCGCACGGAGCCCAGCCCCGTGGTCATGTCGTCGACCCCGACCATGGCCTCGTAACGCGTGCACTGCCGGTTCAGCTGGATGGTGACCGAGGACTTGCCGTGGACGGTGACCCCGTGCGCGTACTGCGTGCCGCCGATCGACAGACCGGAACGCTGCCAGACCCAGTTGCTCTCGTTGATCACCACCTCCGGCGCGG
Source organism: Streptomyces sp. NPDC111516 (assembly GCF_055635345.1). Lineage (NCBI taxonomy): Bacteria > Bacillati > Actinomycetota > Actinomycetes > Kitasatosporales > Streptomycetaceae > Streptomyces > Streptomyces sp. NPDC111516. The sequence continues at coordinate 497,480 of NZ_JBVKBV010000003.1, forward strand.
TGTGGTCACCCAGCATCGAGTAGCTCAGCTCGCTGAGCCGATAGGCGGTCGGTGCGGGCGGCGGAGGTGGCGGTGGAGGAGGGGTCGGCTTCGGAGGAGAGGGCTTCGGCGCGGGTGTCGTCGGCTCAGGAGTGGGTTTCGGAGTCGGCGTCGGTGTGGGCGTTGGTTTCGGTTCGGGTTTCGGTGCGGGCGGCGGCGCGGGCGCCGGTGGTGCCGGTGGCGGGGGCGGAGTGGGTTTCGGCGGCGGTGTCGGCTTCGGGGGCGTCGGCGTCGGCGTCGGCGTGGGCGCGGCGGGCGCCACGACAGCGGGCTTGGCGGGCTGTCCGGCGTCGGGCTTCGGTTGGGTGTCGCCGACCAGCGCCCAAGCCAGTCCGGCCGCCACCGTCACGGCAACCGCCGCCGCGATGCCTGCCTTCGCCGGGGCGCCGAGCCCTTCCGAGACCGCGGCACCACCGGCGGCGCCCCCGGAAGAGCTCCCGCCGGTCGCCGCCGCGGCGGCACCCGCACCCGCGGCTCCCGCCGCGCCACCGGCGACGATTCCGGCAGCCTTGAGCGCGTACCCGGCGGCGAACCAGCCGATGACCGCGACCGGAAGCAGCGCAGGAATCCCGGCGTTGACGTGGGCCAGTTCGCCCGCGGCGAGCCGGCACTTCGCGCACTCGTCCAGATGCCCCCGCAGCCCGCGCTCGGCCCGCATCCGGAGCCCACCCCGGGCATACGCGCCGAGGCGGTCGGCGTACCGCGCACAGTTGCCGCCCGAGGTGAGCGCCTGACTCACATGCGCCTGCAGGTAGGCCTGCTTGAGCCCTTCGCGGGCCCGGCCGGCCAGGACCGCCGTGGCATTGGCGGTCAGCCCGAACAGCGGGGCGATCTCGCTGGGCGACTCCTCCTCGACGGTGGTGTGCCACAGCACCGCCTGCCAGCGCTCCGGCAGACTGCGGAACGCCTGCATCGCCATCGACTGCTCGGCCTCGTGCATCGCCAGCACATCCGCACCGAGGTCGAGCGTGTCCGCGTCCGACACCTGGGAGGCCTGGGATGCCTGCGCGGCGAACACCGCGAAGTCATCGACCAGTTGCTCCCGCCTCACGGTCTTGGTCCAGGCGGCTCCGACATGCCGGACAGCCGTCATGAGGTAGGCCCGTACCGCATGCTCGGGCCCCTTGCCCCTGCGTACCGCCTGCAGCGTGCGGGCGAAGACCTCGGCCGTCAGGTCGTCGGCGGTGTGCGCGTCCCGGCAGCAGGTCCGCGCGTAGCGGCGCACCGCGTCCGAGTGCCGCCGGAACAGCTCCTCGTACGCGAGATCGTCGCCGTCCCGCATCTGTGTGATCAGCTCGGCGTCGGAGAACGCGGAGTCGGAGGCGTCGGCGGCGCTGGTGCTGCCGCCGTCCCGCTGCATCGGCACCGCGGCGTCGGGCTCGACACCGGCGTCGAATCCGGCGTCGACGGGTGTCGGCCACGGACCGGGCAGGACGGTGCCACCCGCGACGTCACCAACCGACCGCTCGGGCCCGGCCTGGCTCGGTACCTGCCGGGAGGACGGCCCACCGGCCTCCGCCACACCGCCCGTGGCGGAGACGTCGTCGAACGACTCTTCCTGCTGCCCGTCACCGCTCATCGCGGAAGCCCCCGTATGCGTGTCGGACCCCAACACCGGGCAAGAGTGCCACATGGCGCAATCACGCCGACTCTTCAGTCCCTGCAACCACTCATCCGGGGCGGTTTCCCGAATATGAGCACTAGTGATCACCTATTCGGGGTAGCGGCATTGGGCTCTTCTGTACGGGTGGGCCGCAGGCAGCGGGCGGCAGCTCCACCGACGAGGGCCACAGGGAGTCGACGAGGGCCACAGGCAGCAACCTATTCACGCCAACCATTTGCGTCGGTCATTCACGTCAGCCGATTCGCACAGGCCATCCGGCCATTCGCGCCGACCGCGCACCCCGGCAACCGGGCCCGACCGCACCACACCCCGGCCAACCTCCCCGGAGAGGCAGTGCGCGCACGCAACGCGTCCGCGCACCACCACACCCACGCGCCACCGCCCTTACCGCGCCGACGCGACCGTGCTCAGAGGCCCCCACGCTCAGAGGTCGACCCGCTCACGCGCCGACCCACCCGCGCACGCCCCGCGGAAGCACTCCGCTCACGGCTCACGCAACGCCCCGCGAACGCAGCCCCTCCAGCAGGATGTCCAGCAACCGGCTCGAAGCTGCGGCCTGCTGAGCCGCGTCGGGGAGCGAAGGCGCCGCCGTCGCGATGACCAGCAGCACATCCGCCACCGTCACGTCACGGCGGAGCTCACCGGCTGCCCGCGCCCGCTCCACCAGGCGGCCGACGACCTCCAGCAGCTCACCGGCTCCCGTGCCGTCGTCATCGAGGCCGGTCTCCGCGGCGGAACGCCCGTCAGCCGACCGGGGGCTGGTGTGACCCGCGCCCTGCCTCTGCTGAGGCACCCGCGTCTCGTCCCGAACGCTGCCCGATCCCGATCCCGATACGGAGGGCGCCATGTCCCCCGACTCCCCGACCACAGCCGAGGCCTCGGCGGAGGCGGAGGCGGAGACGGCGGCAGCGGCCGTGGAGTCGGCGGCGGAGTCGACATCCACTCCCACCCGCAGCACCTGAGGCGGCAGCAGCCGCCCCGCGCCCGAGGCCACGGACGTCCGCAGGAAGCGCGACAGCGCCGACCACGGCTCGTCCTCCTGGCCCAGCGCGGTCCGCGCCTGGTCCGTCAGCCGGGAGGTCTCCTCCTCGGCTATCCGCCGCACCAGCACGTCCTTGCTCGGGAACCGCCGGTACACCGTGCCGACTCCGACTCTGGCGCGACGCGCCACGTCCTCCATCGGAGCCCCGTATCCCAGCTCGCCGAACACTTCGCGTGCGGCTCGCAGCACATGTTCCAGATTGCGCTGTGCGTCCACGCGGAGCGGAGCCGGGCGGCCGTTGGCCGCAGCCGTTCCGACCGACGTGCCCGACCCACCCGCCGCGCCTGTTCCGGCCGTCGCGACCGCGCCGACCGGATCTACCGTGTCCACTGTCCCCACTGCACCGTTTCGCCCGTTTCCATCGGACGAATGGGACGTGACCGCAGCAGCAGTCTGCCAATGAGAATCCTGAATGTGCATAACTGTTCCCCCGGTTATGACGTCTCCCCCCGGAGACTTCCCGCCGTTTGAGCCGGAGCGCGGATCATGGTCTCCACCCAGCACCCCGACGACATACGAACATAGTTGAGCCCGAGTCAATTCAGAAGGGGGTAGTTCCGCACGGAGCGCCCCCCGATCGGAGCAAGGACCGCTTGGTCACTGATTCGACCCCGGTCAAGCGCCCCCACCCCAACCCCTGACCTGCGCAGCTTCCGTATCCGCAGGGCGATCACCAGCAGAGGCCTGTCCGGAACCTCCGGTCACACAATTTGCCGGGGCTGTGGACAAACCCTTGAGCACGTTGCGTCATGGGGTGGTGATGGCTTCAGATTCCGGGGGAACACCCCCCGGCCCCCCGCCGGGTGTGCGCATTCTCGTCGTCGGCGGCGGCTACGTCGGGATGTACACCGCGCTGCGTCTCCAGCGGAAGCTGAAGCACAGACTCAGAAGCGGTGCGGCCGAGATCGTCGTCGTCACCCCCGAGCCTTATATGACGTATCAGCCGTTCCTGCCCGAAGCGGCCGCCGGTTCGATCTCGCCGCGCCATGTCGTCGTGCCGCTCCGCCGGGTCCTGGCGGACTGCACGATCGTGATCGGTGAGGCAGAACGTATCGACCACGCCAAACGCACGGCGACCGTCATCACCCTCGCCACCGGGGAGGACGGCACCGGCGCCGTCGAGATCCCGTACGACGAACTCGTCCTCGCACCCGGCTCCGTCTCGCGCACCCTCCCGATCCCCGGCCTCGCCGAGCACGGCATCGGCTTCAAGACGATCGAGGAGGCCATCGGCCTGCGCAACCACGTCATCGAGCAGATGGACATCGCCTCCGCCACCCGCGACCCGGCCATCCGCGACGCCGCCCTCACCTTCGTCTTCGTCGGCGGCGGCTACGCGGGCGTAGAGGCCCTCGCCGAGCTGGAGGACATGGCCCGCTACACCTCGCGGTACTACCACAACATCAAGGCGGACGACCTGAAGTGGATCCTCGTCGAGGCGTCGGACCGCATCCTTCCCGAGGTCGGTCAGGCGATGGGCGTCTACGCGATCCGTGAGCTGCGCGGCCGCAATATCGACGTACGCCTCGACGCCAGGCTGGAGTCCTGCGAGGACCGGATCGCCGTCCTGAGCGACGGTTCCCGCTTCCCGACCCGCACCGTCGTGTGGACCGCGGGCGTCAAACCCGCGCCGATCCTCGCCGCCACCGATCTGCCGCTCAACGAGCGCGGCAGGCTCAGATGCACCGCAGAACTCACCGTGGCAGGGGTCGAACACGCCTGGGCCGCCGGGGACGCCGCAGCCGTACCCGATCTGACCGCCGCGGAAACGGGCAAGGAGACCGCGCCCAACGCCCAGCACGCCGTGCGTCAGGCCAAGGTCCTCGCCGACAACGTCCTCGCGTCGATCAGCGGCGAACCCCTCACGGAGTACCGGCACAGCTACGCGGGCTCCGTCGCCTCACTCGGCCTCCACAAGGGCGTCGCCCACGTCTACGGTCGCAAACTCAAGGGCTATCCGGCCTGGCTGATGCACCGTACGTATCACCTCAGCCGGGTTCCGACGTTCAACCGGAAGGCCCGCGTCCTTGCCGAATGGACCCTCGCCGGGCTCTTCAAGCGAGAGATCGTCTCCCTCGGCTCGCTGGAACACCCGCGCGCCGAATTCGAACTCGCCGCGGGAGGCGAACGCCCCGGGCCGGACCACCCGCCGGCCACCGACGGCCCGCCCGGCAACGGCGGCTGACTGCCCGTCGGCCCCCCACGTCACCCGACCGGGGCCGGATCGTACCGACGACTGTCAGTACGGTCCGTCACACTGGACGTGTGACCATAGGTGGGCCCACATCTGCACAGAGTGACCCGGCCGGCAGTGACCGACAGCGAGCAGCCCGCCCCAGCGGACCAGACCGACACACGAGGCCAGAGATTCCGTGAACTTCACGCGTTGGAGCGCCCGCCTACCCGGAACGCAGCGTCGCGCCGCCGCACGGGACGACCACAGTTCCGTGCCCTCGGCCCGCGCCGAGTACGCACGGCCCGGGACCGGCCCCTGCCCACCGGACGGCGACACGCGCGGCGACACGCACGGTGCGACTTCCGGGGACCGCGGCCCTGCCCTGGAGGATCTCTCGGCCCAGGACATCCTCGGCCAGCTGCCCGCCCTGGTGGCCCTGGTGTACGGCCCCGACCACCGGATCGCGTACGTCAACGACGCCTACGCCGCCGCGTTCGGACCGCGCCCGGCCGGCGCCCCCGCCGTCGAGGCCATGCCCGAGCTCGCCGAGCTCAGTCTGCTGCCCCTCATGGACCAGGTCCTGCGCAGCGGCACACCCCGTACGGTCAAGTCCCGCAAAGTCCGCAGCGGCAATTCGTACACCGTGACCTGCACCCCGGTACGCCGGGACAGCGACGCCGAAACCGACGGCGAAGGGGCCAGGGGCGGCAAGCAGACCAAGAACAAGGACAAGGACAAGAGCAGGAGAGGCGCCGAAGGCGGGGTGCTCGTGTACGCCGTCGACGTCACCGACCACGCCGAAGCGGCCGAGCGGCTCCGCGCCAGCGAGCGCCGCCACCGCGAAACGGCCGTCACCCTCCAGCGCTCCCTGCTCCCGCAAGAGCTGGAGCAGCCCGACGACCTGCGGATCGCCGCCACCTACCAGCCAGGCGGCACGGATGCCGCGGTCGGCGGCGACTGGTACGACGTCATCACCCTCGGCGCGGGCCGCACCGCCCTGGTCATCGGCGACGTGATGGGACGTGGGGTACGGGCCGCCGCCGTCATGGGCCAGCTCCGCACGGCCGTGCGCGCCTATGCCCGCCTCGACCTCCCGCCCCACGAGGTGCTCCAGCTCCTCGACGGTCTCGCCGCCGAGATCGATGCCAGTCAGATCGCCACCTGCGCCTACGCGGTCCACGATCCGAACGACGGCCGGCTCGTCTACGCCTCCGCCGGGCACCTACCGATCCTGGTGTGCCATGAGGACGGTACGGTCCACCGCGCCGAGGACCCGACAGGACCGCCGCTCGGCACCGGCGGCTGGATCCACACATCAGGCACGATCGCGCTGCCGCCCGGTTCCACCGCGGTCCTCTATACGGACGGCCTGGTGGAGCGCCGCAGCGAGGACATCGACGAGGGTGTCGCCGCCCTGGAGCGCGCTCTTTCCGGGGCGAAGGGTTCACCCCAGGTGGTCTGCGACCGGCTGATCCGCTCCCTCGGCGTCACCGCGGAGCACGACGACGACGTGGCGGTGCTGGTGGTCCAGCACCCCGCCCGTACCGGGGCGGACGCGGAGCTGTTCCACAACGCCTCGCTCGAACTCCTCGGCGGCGTCGAGGCGGCCCCGCGCGCCCGCGCGTTCGCGACCGGCGTCCTGGCGTCGTGGCGATTCCCGGTCGAGCTCTGCGACCTGGGCGTCCTGGCCGCGGGCGAACTCGTGGCGAACTCCCTCAAGCACGGCACCCCGCCGATGCGCCTGGGCCTGCGCCGCACCGACCGCCGCCTGATCATCGAGGTCACCGACGGCGACGACCACCTGCCGCGCCGCCGCCGCGCCGATCCGGCGGACGAAGCGGGCCGCGGCATCTCCATCGTCGCGACGATCGCCACGTCCTGGGGCAGCCGCCGCACACCGGGCGGCGGCAAGGCGGTCTGGTGCGAATTCGCCCTGCCACGGTAGGGGCCCTGTCACAGCAGGACCCCACCGGCCCGGACTCAGCGAGTGGCGACGGCGGAGGCGGCGGTCACCGGCTCGGCCTCCGGCAGTGACACGGCCACCACCCTGGACGGCGCCGCCTCGATCGAAGGCTGATCCTGTACGGGAGTGAGCCGTCGGCCGAGCCGCAGCGCCAGCACCGTGATGCCCAGCGAGAACAGCACGAACGTCACGATGTACGGCCCGTGCAGCGTCGCCCCCATCGGCCCGCCCACGGCCGGACCGACCGCGAGCGCGAGCTGCTTGCACAGGGCGAAGGCGGAGTTGTACTGCCCGACCATCGACTCCGGCGCCAGATCGGCGACCAGCGGCGCCACGGTCGGCGACAGCATCGACTCACCGAGCCCGAACAGCGCGTACGTGGAAATCATCGCGGCCGTCGCCATGGTCTGGCTGCCGTGCCCGAGCCCCGCGTACCCGGCCACGATCCAGGCGAACGCCCAGATCAGACCGACTGAGGCGATGACCCGGCTGCGCCTGCGCCGCTCCACCAGACGCAGCACGACGAACTGCGCCACGACGATGACGGCGGTGTTGGCTGCCAGTGCGATACCGAGCGTCGAGGGCTGGATCCCGGCGGCCTCGGTGCCGTACGCCGCGAGCCCGGACTCGAACTGTCCGTAGCAGGCGAAGAACAGCACGAAGCCCAGCACGCACAACTGCACCATGGCCCGATGCGACAGCAGCGCCCGCAGCCCGCCCGGCGCCTTGGACCCGTCGGAGCGCCTGGCGTCGGAGAAGGACGGCGTACGGGACAGCCGCACCGTGGCGGCGACGACACCGAGCACGATGAACATCGCGGCCTCGATGAGGAACAGCAGGGTGAAGGTCTCCGGCCGGCTCGTGTCGACGATCTGCCCGCCGACCAGCCCACCGATGCCGAGCCCGAGGTTCTGCAGGAAGAACTGCATGGCGAAGGCGCGCGTACGAGTGGCGGTGCTGGAGCACCACACGAGCATGGTGGCGAGCGCCGGCTGCATGACCGCCGTACCGGCCCCGAGGACCGCGGCCGACAGCACGGCGGCGGTCACACCCGACGACAGGCCGAGGGCGGTCGCGCCCAGCGAAGCGACGACCGAGGCGACGACGAGCACGGGCAGCGGCCCGCGCCGGTCGATGACCCGCCCGGTGAACGGCAGAACGGCCAGCGCCGCCATGGCGAAGACCGCCAGCACGACTCCCGCGGTGCCGGCACCCAGATCCCGTACCTGTGCCACATAGACGTACAGATACGGAACGGTGAACCCCAGCCCGAACGCGCTCAGCGCGCTCCCCAGCTGGATCCGCCGCAGTGCTGCACCCATCTCCCTGGTCACACTCACCTACCTCAAGGTCTCGAAGCGACTTGCCGAGCCACCCGAACGACTCGAACCCGAAGACTTTAGCACTAAAGTTAGAAGCTCAACAATTCAATTCGAAGGACTTCGACGGGTTTGGAGGGCATGCCATACTGCCCGCCATGTCCGACACCACCGAGCAGCCCGGCCCGCAGGAGCCGAGCCTCGACGAGCAGATCGCCGCCTATCAGCGCGAGTTCCGGGACCTGGACCCCCAGGTCGAGCAGGTCGTCTCGGCCCTGGGCCGGCTGAACCGCCGGATGAACGTGGCGTACGGCCGCCAGGTCGCCGCCCTCGGCATCAGCAATGCCGAGTGGGAGGTCCTCAAGACCCTGGTCCTGGCCGGCTCCCCGTACCGCCTGGGCCCGGGAGAGCTGGCCAAGCGCCTCGGCCTCACCCCGGCCGCGATGACCCACCGCATCGACCGCATGGCGGGCGAGGGCCTGGTCACCCGCGACCGGGACGAGAGCAACCGGGTGCGGGTGATCGTCGAGCTGACCGATGAGGGCCGTACGAAGTGGCTGGAGGCGATGCGCATGGCCACCGCCTTCGAGGAGGACCTGCTCCAGGACCTCACCGGCGACGAACGCGGAGTCCTCGGAGACATGCTGATCCGCCTCCTGCGCCGCGTGGAGCACGCTCAGCCGGACGCCGGCGGCCGCCTCACCGACCTGGACTGAACCCGTGCCGGACACGCACGAAAACGACTTGACCTGGCCGGGTTGACACGCCCCTCCACGATCCGTAAGGTACTTCGAGTTGCCACCGAGCCGGAACGGTTCTGCGGCAACCGATCCCGCCGCGAATGCGGCAACCAATACTCAGTACGATCTCCCACTCGGGACAATTTCGGCATGCCGGAATTAATTTCGAAGACTCGATTATGAGTCGCCGGGAAAATCCGCTAGAGTTTGGACGTCGGAACGGCCCAACGGCCGGGAAGACAAACCCCGCTGACTGGGAATCAGGCCCGAAAGGATCTGATAGAGTCGGACTCGCCGGAAAGGGAAACGCGAAAGCGAAGAACTGGAAAGCGACCCCGCTTCGACCGGGAATCGGACACGAAAGAGTCTGATAGAGTCGGAAACGCA